>CACXMK010000012.1 GCA_902768735.1 uncultured Lachnospiraceae bacterium
CAAGGATGTCTGTAAATGCTCATCCTGCGGTGGAAGGATTATTCCGGTAGGTGCTGATCCGTCTTTGTTCCGGCCAGAGCCGCATATGCTCTGCTGATATCTTGAAACTGGATACGGATCCATGTGAAGCCTTTCAAAGGCTTATTTCTGATGCAGTCATCGCGGTTTTCTAGCATAAAACAGTACAGTTATCAGCAGATCCATGCTACACTCTGGACAGAAGCGGTCTGATTAAAAGCCCATATATACCGGCAACCCGGACGCGCTTTGTTCAACCAGGAAAAATCGAAATTGATGCAAACGAAAGGGCAGTTATCGAAAAGCGCATGCTGCTTTTTCGTTTGCACCATCTTCGATTCTTTCCTTAACGATTTGTATTACTCATTTATTCTTTCCGGTTAATTAATTTCATCATTAATTTTCCTGACCGTTATATTGTCCACCGGCTTATTCCACTTAAGTTCTTCCGCAAGTGTCCTGCTTACACTTTCCGTCTTTCGTTTCCTCTTTGCCCTCTTTTCGATCTGTTCCTGCACTGCTGCAAATATCTCCGTCGATATGATCGCCATATGGGAATCATGCAAGACATATCTATTACCTGTGGGATTTGATTTCAACACCTCGACATTTCCTGTATATTTTGCATTCGTGAGTACTGTTTCGATGGCCCGTTTACTCCATCGCTCACTCCCTCTTGGCGATGGGATATGCTCCTCTGCAAGAACATCGATGATTCCGCTATAGCTTTTCCCAGCCAGATACAGTTCAAAAATGTGGGATACCACTGCGGCTTGATAGGCGTCACATACCAGTTCTCCCTGATCATTCTTCTTATATCCATAACAGGGCTTGCGGTACAGTCCGCTTTCTCCACTTTCTGCGCGGAATCGCAATCCCATCTTTATGTTTTCACTGCGATGCTCGTTTTCTGATTGGTTAACAGCAGAGCGCAGACTTAATTCCCATTCGGGATAACTCGCATCTACATCTATGTCCTCTTCCATAAAGTATATGGTGACTCCGGCGCTGACGAGGGTTCTTATTGATTCTATTACCTCAACATTATCCCGTCCGAATCGTGACAGGCTTTTCACCACCACGACTTCAATCTCCTGTCTTTTACAGTCATCCAGAAGACGGACAAACTCTCTTCGTGATGAACCTGTCTTTGCAGAACCCACTTCCAGGTAGATGTCTTTTAAGATCCAGTTTTCCCGAGAATAAACATATCTGGTCATTGCGGAAACCTGAGAACTGAGGCTTCTCAGTTGTTTAGCCCGTGCAGTACTGACCCGCACATAGATGCCCGCATCTATAGAATGAGTTTCCTTCTTGTGGGCAGGAATCAGTTTTACCTTCGTGTTTTCCTGCATATATCCCCCTTCAAAAGACCACTCTACATAGAACAACTTTCCTTTGAAATGATTATTAGTCCAAGCTCATTCTACCTCATGATCTGATTTGAAACAATCAGTAAAATCATTTCCTCGATCTACCCCAAATAGTAAAACTGTTTTCTCGTTTTGCCCAAAATAGTAAAATCGTTGACTCGTTTTCTGAAATAGTAAAATCGTAGCCACAACCTTGCCTCTTGACCAGTTCCCGCGAACACAAAAGAGGGCTCCCATCACATCGAGCACGATCTGCTCCCAGTGACGGAAACCCCAGTAAATCAGGCATTTCCAAGCCTCTTAGCTTAAGAATGTGTTAGTAGACAGACCGTCTCGACGTGTACTGTATGCCCGAACTGATCCACGGGCCTTACTTTCTTCAACTGATACCCGCCGTCTGCCAAAACTCTGAGATCCCTCGCAAGCGTCGCCGGATCACAGCTGACATAGACAACTCTGTCCGGTCGTATCTCCAGGATCGTCTCCAGACACTTCGCGTCGCATCCCTTGCGCGGCGGATCCACGCAGATCACATCGATTCCCGGATCCTCCCCCGCTGCCCGGCATTTTTCTACATAGGCGGGAAGCACTTCCTCCGCCTTTCCGACATAGAATTCCGCGTTTCCGATCCCGTTCCGCTCCGCGTTTGCTTTCGCGTTGAGGATAGCTTCCGGAACGATCTCCACACCGCAGACTTTCCCTGCGTGCCGCGCCATGAACAGGGAGATCGTTCCGACGCCGCAATAAAGATCCCAAACGGTTTCTTTTCCTGTCAGGCCCGCGTAGTGCATCGCAAGACTATACAGTTTCTGTGTCTGCTCCGGATTCACCTGATAAAAGGAGAGCGGGGAAATGCGGAATGTGACGGTTTCCGGGGTAGGAACGAATTCCGTCTGTTCCGGAATGGCCCGATTGCCCTCCACAACATCATAAACGGACAGCGTATCCTCGATCTCATCGCGTCCCCACAGCGTGCGGAGCTGCTTTCCGAGGATCACATTGGTGCGTTCGGTATTCACGTTGAGCATGATCGACGTCATTCCCGGCACTGTCTCCAGATGTTCCACGAGGTCCGCCTCATAAGGCAGACGCTCCCCGTTTACTACGAGGCACACCATGATCTGACCGCTGAAATGCCCGCTGCGGATCAGGATATGACGCACAAGGCCTTTGCCGGTTTCTTCGTCATAGGCCGGCACGCGGTGAATTGCCATGTACGTCAGCACACGGTTCAAAATTTCTTTATTGATCTCGTCCCCAAGCAGACAGTCTGTCATAGGAATGATGGAATGGGTGCGGCCGGCGTAAAATCCCGCCACAGCTCTGCGCTGCTGATTCTTTGCGCCTCTCCCCGAAGTGCCTGCCCGGCTTCCCGCCGAAGTGCCGGAACCTGCAGCACTGTATCCCACCGGCACCTGCGCCTTGTTGCGGTAGCGCCAGGGACCGTTCGGGTTATCCTGCATTCCGACGATCGGCTCCATCACCGCGTCGATCTCTTCCTCTCTAAAGCCGCCGATCCGGATAAGGTCCGCGCGCACCTTGTTCTGTTTGTAAACGAGCTCCTGCTCATAGGACAGCGCCTGCAGCTGGCATCCGCCGCACTGCCTTGCGACAGGGCAAAGAGGCTCCACCCGGTGGGGTGAAGCCTGTAAGATCTGCTCCAGATGCGCAAACGCATAGGATGTGTTTGCCTTCATGATCGAAGCTCTGACATAGTCCCCGATCACAGCGTCTTTGATAAAAACAGTATAGCCGTCTTCAAGTTTACCGATCCCCTCGCCTCTCATCCCGAGGTCAGTGATCCGCACCCTGATCTCCTGTCCTTTTCTGTACGCCGGCTTTACTGCCGCCTTTTTCTTTCCTGCCATCTGAAGGCTCCTTGTTCTTTTGTTTGGCTGTCGCTGTTTTGACCTTTAGATCTCCGTCCTTCGGATATTGGACTCCAAAAGTCCCTGATAACCGATCCAGCCAGCGTCTTTCTGCCCGGTCGCGAGTGTCTCCTTGAAGATCTCCAGCTTCGCGTCCGTATTGTCCGCGAAGTGAAGCGCCAGCGCCTCCGCAATAGCGGGCTTTTTGGGAGAGCCGAACTCCAGCTCGCCGTGATGGGCCAAAATACAGTGCCGCACCTCGTGCGCCAGGATCTCCGGGAAGTCCGGGATGTCCCTTATCTTCTCATCTACCATCTGAATGCCGATGATGAGATGCCCGATGAACTGTCCCTCTTCCGTGTAGTCGTTGCGCGGGAACCGGGAGAGCTCTCTGGTCTTTCCGATGTCGTGAAGGAGCGCCACTGTGATGAGGAGATCCCTCTTGAGGTAGGGATAATTCCTGCAGAAGAAGTGGCACAGGTTGGTGACGCCAAGCGTATGTTCCGCGAGGCCTCCGACGAAGCTGTGGTGAATGCTCTTAGCCGCGGAAGAGTTGCGGAAATCGTCGATGAACTGCTCGTCCTCCACAAAGAACGCCTTGAGGAGCGCCTGGAGATATTCGTTTTTCACACTCTCGATGTACTTGCCGATGGCGCCCATCATATCGTTGATGTTCTTTTCCGAGACGGGCACATAGTCCGAAGGATCATATTCCCCTTCCCTGCACTTGCGGGCCCTTTTGATATTGAGCTGCAGATGCCCCTGGAAAGAGACCACGTCGCCTGTGATATCCACATAATCGAGCTCCTCAAATTCTCCGATGCCCATGCTGTTGGGCTCCCAGATCTTGGCGTCGATCTGGCCGGTCTTGTCCTGGAGCGTCAGGCTCTCGTAGTTCTTGCCGTTCTTTGTGACCAGCGCGATTCTCTTTTTGCAAAGATAGATGTCCTTTACGCTGCTTCCCTCGTGAAGTTCCTGTATGTAACGCATGTATGTCTGTCCTCGTTTCTAAAAAGTTTTGTATGTCATTCCGGTATGTCATTCCGGTATGTCATTCCAGAGTGGCAGTCAGTTCCATCTCCGTATATTCCTCTCCGCTGGGGCGCATGATCGTGATCCTGATCTCCGTTCCCGATTCCCTTTCAAGAAGGATCCTGGAGACGGCCGAACTGAAATGGACCTCCTCTCCGCCAAGGCTCGTGATGACGTCCCCTTTCTGGATCCCCGCATTCATCGCCGGCGAATCGTCTTCGACGTCGCTGATGTATACGCCTTCCGGAATCTCCATCCGTTTCCGGATATCCTCCGGTACATCGGTACATTGTACACCAAGGTACGCCTTTCTGTTTCCCGCGGATAATGCTTCTATGAGCTGCTTGCATTCGCTGATCCCGATCGCGCACAGAAGGTTCGGAAGATCACTCCTTGGGTGCTTCGTATCGAGGATCCCGACGACCTGGCCTGACGGATTGAGCAAAAACCCTGATGCCTGCTTACTTCCCACAATATCCGTCGTGATCTGTTTCAGGCCGGAATCCAGTATAGCGAGCTCTCCGGTAGCGGATGAGACCATGCCGTATGTAATGCCTCCGCTGATCCCGGTAGGTCTTCCCACCCCTATGACGATCTGCCCTGTGAGATAGGTGGGCGCCGAAGAGCCGAGGGTCGCGGCTGTGAGGGAATCCCTGACCAGTTTATCCACATCTCCAATCCCCGCGCTGAGAACGACCATCCCCGATACCTTGTCCCTTGCATGGATCTCTGCTTCTACAGCCGTTCCGTCATAAAATGTGATCTGAATGGTCTGCGCGCTGCCGATCCCGGGCGCGTAAGCGAGCACCTGGATCCTGGTGCCCGTCTTTGCGATGATCATGCCGGTAACGGTGCCCCTCCGCTCATACCGGTCGTTAAACCAGTCTGTATCCGATGAGATCTCGGAGACATCCACAAGAAAATACCTGGCCTGCATCGCCACCTGCCTAAGGCCTGCGTAGATCCTCTCCGCGGCGGCTGCGCCTTTGTCCTTGTCCCGAAGGTAACTGTCAACTTCCGCGCGGATCCTCTCCTGTTCTTCCGTAGCAGCTTTCTCCTCTTCGTTGACCAGCATCTCTTCGGGCGTCAGTTCCTCAGAGATCGTCTCCTCGGGATATGAGACCCCTGTCACCGCCTCTTCCGGATAGAGAACTCTTGTTAAGATCGGCTCGAGGAGCAGGAAAAAGAGACATGCTACCGCCCCGAAGACCGCCGCCATCACAGCGACGTACGTCATGCGCCGCGCGATCTTCTTGCGGTTAAGCGGCCGCTTCTTGATCTCTTCCTGCAGGAATCCGAGATTTGACTCCTTTGTATCCTTTTCGTCATTCGTATGATTGTTCCAATCAGGTCGTTCCGTACTCATGTGACGTTCCTTTCCCGTAAGGGCTGAATCGTAGCTCCAGTAAAGGCCGCCCTGCGCGCCGCCGCGCCGAACAGTTATTATAGTATATCGCGAATGCAGGAAATTTTAAAGAACCGGCAGGAATGTGCTATACTACTGTTTATGAATGAAAAAGTCTTACACATCGTAGAATTCAATAAGATCATCGAACAGCTGACGGAAAACGCCAATTCGGAACCTGCCAAAGCTCTTTGCAGAAATCTAAAACCGATGGATAATCTCCCGGATATCCGCCTTGCCCAGGAAGAGACGGACGCTGCGCTGCAGCTCCTGATCAGGAAGGGCAATGTGAACTTTGGCAACAACAGGGACTTCGGCTATACCTTCGGCGCGCTGTCGATCGGGAGCACCCTCACCGCAGTGGAACTGCTTCACCTGTCCTCTTTTTTGGATAATGTGGGACGAGTGCAGGCCTACGGGACGACGGAAGACGGAGGAAAGGGGATCTCTGCGCTCAGCGGAAACGGCGAGGCGCAAAAGCCTCAGGACAACCTTCTCTTCGACCTGTTCGACTGCCTGTACCCCTTAAAGAGCCTGTCCAGAGAGATCCAGAGGTGCATTCTCTCCGAAGAGGAGATCGCGGACGAAGCGAGCCCCGGCCTTCGCAGAGTGCGCCGCGAGATCAGCCAGGCGAGCGGCAGGATCCATCAGCAGCTCAATAAACTGGTCAATGTCACGCTGGCCCCGTATCTGCAGGACAGCATCATTACCATGCGCGGAAACCGCTACTGTATCCCGATCAAATCGGAATACAAAAACCAGGTGCAGGGCATCATCCACGACCAGAGCGCCAGCGGTTCCACCCTGTTTATCGAGCCCGCTTCCATCGTCAGTCTCAACAACCAGATCCGCGAGCTGATGCTGCAGGAGAAGGAGGAGATCGAGAAGGTCCTCGCGACCCTCTCTTCGGAAGCCGCCGACAACCTGATGGCACTCAAAGACGACGCTGTCAATATGACAAAACTGGATTTCATCTTCGCAAAAGCCAAACTGGCGCTTGCGCAGAACGCGACGAAGCCCCTCTTCAACAACCGGCGCGCGATCCGGATCCAAAAGGGACGTCATCCCCTCATCGATAAAAAGACAGTCGTTCCCATCGATCTGGAGCTGGGAGAAGACTATAACCTGATCGTCATCACAGGTCCCAACACAGGCGGAAAGACGGTCACTCTCAAAACCGTCGGCCTGTTTGAACTGATGGGAATGGCAGGCCTGCATATTCCCGCCGGCGACCGCAGCGAACTCGCCCTCTTCAGCGAAGTCTTTGCAGATATCGGTGACGAACAGAGCATAGAGCAGAGCCTCTCCACGTTCTCCTCCCACATGACCACCATTGTGGACATTCTCGGACAGGTGGATGAAAACTGCCTGTGCCTCTTCGACGAGCTCGGCGCCGGAACAGACCCCACGGAGGGAGCGGCACTGGCGATCTCTGTTTTGAACTATCTGCATGAGCGCGGCATCCATGCGATGGCGACCACGCACTACAGCGAGCTCAAGGTCTACGCGATGAACACACCGGGCGTCATCAATGCGAGCTGTGAATTCAACGTGGAGACGCTGCAGCCCACGTACCGCCTCCTGATCGGCGTGCCCGGAAAGTCCAACGCCTTCGCGATCTCGAAAAAACTCGGTCTGCCCGAGGAGATCATCGAGGCGGCCCGCGAGCAGCTCAGCCAGGAGACGCAGAACATGGAGGATATCCTGGCGGACCTCGAGGAGAAACGGATCAAAATACAGAGAGAGCAGGAGGAGATCTCCGCCCTCCGTGAATCCATCGCCAAAGAACAGAAACAGTTAAGGAACAAAGAAAAGCTCCTGGAGGACCGCCGGCAGAAGATCCTGGAAAAAGCCAACGAAGAGGCCCGGGACATTCTGGCGGACGCCAAAAAGACCGCCGACGCGGCGATCTCCGAGCTTCGTAAGACCGGGCGCGGCGGCGACATGGCTTCCATGGAGAAGACAAGGAGCGCGCTGCGGGAACAGGTCTCTAAAAAGAACGAAAAGCTCAGCCGCGTACAGGAAGAGACGCCTTCGGGCAAACTGAAAGCTTCCGACCTGCATGTGGGCGACAAGGTCCGCGTGATCC
This sequence comes from uncultured Lachnospiraceae bacterium, assembly GCA_902768735.1. Classification (GTDB taxonomy): domain Bacteria; phylum Bacillota; class Clostridia; order Lachnospirales; family Lachnospiraceae; genus CAG-791. Next base: position 7,786 of record CACXMK010000012.1, read on the forward strand.
CGATGGGCCTTACAGGCGTTGTCACTGCCCTGCCCGACGCAAGCGGAAAAGTGGGCGTCCGGTGCGGGATCATGAACTCCAAAGCGGCCCTGAGCGACCTCGCGCTCATCGAGGAAGACGCCTTCGGCAATCCCGTCAAAAAGAACTCGCGGAGCAGTCTGAAGAAATCCTTCGAAAAAGCCGGCGGAGCGGGCAACCAGCAAAGAGATCTCGACTTTTCCAGAAACCAGTCCATCTCCCCGGAGCTCAATCTCCTGGGAAGGACCACGGACGAAGCGCTGAACGAACTCGACAAATATCTTGACGACGCGAGGATGTCCCATCTCTCCAGCGTGCGGATCGTACACGGAAAGGGCACCGGCGCGCTGCGCAAAGCGGTACACGATTACCTCCGCAAACAGAAATGGGTGAAGAGCTACCGTCTCGGCGATTTCGGCGAGGGAGACGCAGGCGTCACGATCGTAACACTGAAATAAGAGAAGCACAGCGGCGTGCATGACAGCGTGCTGATGCCGCTGTGTTTTGACACAGATCCGGGAAGGAGGCCTTTATGGCTGCTGCCAAACAGAAAATTCTGATCGTCGACGACGATTCCAATATCGCGGAGCTCATCAGCCTCTATCTGATGAAAGAGTGCTATGAGACGAAGATCGTAGGGGACGGTGAGGAGGCTCTATCGGCTGTCGGTACCTTTGAGCCGGACCTGATCCTGCTCGACCTGATGCTCCCCGGCATTGACGGCTACCAGGTCTGCCGCGAAGTCCGTTCTTCCGATGATATACCGATCATCATGCTCTCCGCGAAGGGAGAGACCTTTGACAAAGTCCTGGGACTGGAACTCGGCGCGGACGACTATATGGAGAAGCCTTTTGATTCCAAGGAGCTTGTCGCGCGGGTCAAGGCCGTCCTTCGCCGCTACCGCAAACAGGTGGCCGAATCCGCTGCCACCGGTGAAAAAACAGTGAGTTATCCCGATCTGACCATCAACCTGACCAACTATTCGGTCACTTATATGGGTGAGCAGATCGACATGCCCCCCAAGGAACTGGAACTTCTGTACTGCCTCGCCGCGAGCCCGAACCGCGTCTTTACAAGGGAACAGCTCCTGGACCAGATCTGGGGCTACGACTACGTGGGAGACACGAGAACGGTCGACGTCCACATCAAGAGGATCCGGGAGAAGATCCACGACCACGAGGGATGGAAGATCTCCACGATCTGGGGGATCGGATACAAGTTTGAAACGAATCCCAGAAGCCGGTGATTATGAGAAAAACGCTCTATTTAAAGTTCATACTGGCGTATATCCTGTTCGCTTTCTTCGGCTTTTTCACGGTGGCGACGTTTGTCTCACGGCTCACGTATGAGTACTGCCTGCGGCAGACTTCCAGGGAGCTGTACCATGAAGCCACAAGGATCGCGGATACCTACGCCGTGGATCTGTACAACTCCGATATCTCCCTCGAAACGGTGCAGAACCAGATGGAATCTCTCTCCTACTTCATGGACACGGAGATCTGGATCATCAATCCGTCCGGCCGTCTGATCGTCAATTCCGCAGACGCACCGGATCCCGAAAAGGAAGTCATCGTGGAGAGATTCGATCCCACTGTCACACAGAAGAACTACTACACCAGGGGGAAATTTTTCGACTCCTTCGAGGAGGACCGGCTGAGTGTTCTCGCCCCGATCATCAATAATTATAAGACCAGGGGATACGTGATCATTCATAAATCCGCGGCGCAGATCGACGAGAACGCCAACAGCATGCTCAATATCTCCTATATGATGCTGATCGTGATCCTGTTATTGTCTCTCATCATCCTGATCTTCTTCACCGAATTCGTCTATAAGCCCCTGAGGAAGATCATCGAAGCTACAGAGCAATACGCTTCCGGCAACATGCACTATGAACTGCCTGTGGAAGGCGAAGACGAGATGGGATATCTCGCGGCTTCCCTGGGCTATATGGCAAAGACGATGGCGACTTTCGAGGACGACCAGAAAAAGTTCATTGCCAACGTCTCCCACGACTTTCGCTCTCCCCTCACTTCCATCAGGGGTTTTCTGGAGGCCATGCTGGACGGTACGATCCCGCCGGAAATGCACGAGCACTATCTCGGCGTCGTCTTAAACGAGACTGACCGGCTCACCAAGCTCACCAACAGCCTGCTGACCCTCAACAATCTCAACACGAAGGGCATGCTCCTTCAGATGACAGACTGGAATATCAACGACGTCATCAGGAAAGTCGCCGCGTCCTTCGAGCAGGTCTGTCTGCGCAAGGAGATCCGCATCCGCCTGATCCTGTCGGGCGAAATCCTCTACGTACACGCCGACGAGGAAAAGATCCAGCAGGTCCTGTATAACCTCGTCGACAACGCGATCAAATTCAGCAGCCGCCAGTCCGAGATCGAGATCGAGACTACGGAAAAGGGCGGAAAAGTCTTTGTCAGCGTCAGGGACAACGGCATCGGCATTCCCAAAGATGACCAGAACCAGATCTGGGAGCGCTTCTACAAGTCCGACCATTCCCGCGGCAAAGACAAAAAAGGAACAGGCCTCGGCCTGTCCATCGTCCGGGAGATCATCCGCGCCCACGGTGAAAATATCAGTCTTGTCAGCACGCCGGGCGCCGGCAGCAAATTCACGTTTACGCTCAAGAGATCCGAACTTAACGATGAGCTGGACGACGACGATCCTATGTACAAAGACATCATACAGGATATTATTTAAGACAAAAGGCCGGGCGTATTGCCCGGCCTTCTTCTATGCCTTTTTTACATTCCAACTTCGTTCTCGGACGCGACGAGGAATGCCGCTCCGTAGCGCTCCCTAAGGACCGGCTTCTCGATTTTGCCGGTGGGATTGCGGGGGACATCCGCGAAGATGATCTTCTTGGGTCTCTTGTAGCGCGGAAGCTTCGTGCAGAAGTTGTTGATATCTTCTTCCGTACAGGTAAAGCCTTCCTTGATCTGGATGATCGCGGTCGCGATCTCGCCAAGGCGCTTGTCGGGAAGTCCGATGACAGCGACGTCGCTGACCGGATCAAAGGTGTGAAGGAAATCTTCGATCTGAACGGGATAGATGTTCTCGCCGCCGGAAATGATAACGTCCTTCTTGCGGTCGACCAGGAAGTAGAATCCGTCCTCATCCTGCATCGCCATATCGCCGGTATAGAGCCATCTCTCATCGTCGAGGACTTCCTTGGTCGCTTCCGGATTATTGTAATAGCAGACCATGACGCCGGGACCCTTAACAGCCAGTTCTCCGACTTCGCCCTGCTTCACTTCCTCGCGGTTCTCGTCCACGATCTTGCACTCCCACTTATAACCGGGAATACCGATCGCGCCGACTTTGTGCACGTTTTCAACGCCCAGGTGGACGCAGCCGGGTCCGAGAGACTCGGACAGGCCGTAATTGGTGTCATAGTCGTGATGCGGGAAGTAGTCCTTCCAGTGGCGGATCAGTGACGGCGGAACGGGCTGCGCGCCGATATGCATCAGGCGCCACTGATCAAGCTTGTAGTCTTCCATTCTCACGCTGCCGCTATCGAGCGCTTCAAGGATATCCTGTGCCCACGGAACCAGAAGCCATACGACCGTGCAGTGCTCATCAGAGACTGCCTTCATGATCGTTTTCGGTGTCGTTCCCCTCAGGAGGACCGCTTTTCCGCCGGACACAAGGCTGCCGAACCAGTGCATCTTCGCGCCGGTATGATACAGCGGAGGAATGCAGAGGAACGTATCATTCTTCTGCTGTCCGTGATGCTTCTGCTCCATGATCGCTGCGTGCATAAGTCCTGCGTGGGTATGAAGGATCGCCTTCGGGAATCCTGTTGTTCCGGAGGAGAAATAGATCGCGCCGTAGTCGTCATCCGAAACTTTTATATCCGGTGCGATACTGGAATAGTTCGCCGTCTGGGAGACGAAATCTTCCGCGAAAGGAGGGCATCCGGGTCCGTCGTACAGAAGGAGCCTTCTGCGGGAGATGCTGTCCGCGATCTCCTCGACACGGCCGATGAACTCAGGGCCGAAGATCAGGACGTCCGCTTCCGCGAGCTTGACGCAGTATTCGATCTCATCCGCGCTGTAACGGAAGTTCAGCGGGACTGCAATAGCGCCGGTCTTGAGTATGCCAAAATAGATCGGGAGCCAGTCAAGGCAGTTCATCAGAAGGATCGCGACCTTGTCGCCCTTGACGATCCCGCGCGCGATCAGCATGTTGGCGACGCGGTTAGCCTTCTCGTTAAAGACGGCCCATGTGATCTCGCTGCGGCTGGCAACTTTGTTAAGGGGCTGGATCAGTTCGAATTCTTTCCAGGTCGTAAGCTTAGGGACCTTGATATCGGGGTTTAATTCGACGAGAGCCACGTCATTTGGCCACAGTGCTGCGTTATGTTCCAAAAATTGTGTGATAGGCATAGGGAATTCCTCCTTAAAAGTTCAGCGGTTTAAAGTGTAACGCTTTTACGCACGAAAGTCAACCGTGTCCGGACCTGTTCTCAGCTGTTTCTTCATATTTTCAATGATCTCTTATCAGTAGTTCCTTAAAGAAGCTGTCTCCGCGTCCTCCGATTCCTCAATCTTGCGGATCACAGCCTGATAAGAATAGTCAGCGCTCACGCGAACGGTGACCGTATCTCCCACCTTGTGACGCAGCAAGGCCTTACCTACCGGCGATTCCACGCTGATCAGCCCCTTCAGGCTGTTCTGCCGCATCGTGCTGACGATCGTATATGTCTCTTCCTCGTCGTCCTCGGGAATATAGATCGTGACTTTTTTGTTGATGCCCGCCTCATCCCCGGCGGTGTCGTCCTCAATGATATTCGCGGTCTTGATCATTCTCTCGAGAAAGCGGATCCTGCTCTCATTCTGGTTTTTAGCCCTTTTTGCGACGTGATACTCGAAATTTTCACTCAGATCGCCCTGCGCCCTCGTCTCCTTGACCTCTTCGAGGAGCTCCGGCCGCAGCACGAGCTTGCGGTGATCGATCTCCGCCTGCATCTCTTCTATGTCCCTGCGTGTCAGTTTATTGTTCATATCAAACCTCCGTATCCGCCAAAACACTGCCGTTTGCCGGATACATGCAATCATACTACAATTGCACGGAAACTTGCAAAGATAATTATTACACATTATAATTTACCTAATGTTCAGCACCCCGAAAATCAGGGCACAAACTGAATGGGGAGCTTGTTCACCATTCAGTTTGTGCATTGATTTTCGGGGCGGCCAAGGCGCGAAGCGCCTCTGGACGCCCATAGTCCCTAATGTGAAGCATTTGGGACGCGGGGTGCGTGGTAAGGAGGAACGACATGGATTTTAGAAGTACCAAAGCGAAAAGGATCGCCGCCTGCGTGATCGCGGGACTCCTGGTCCTTTGCATGATCGCGCCGCTGCTTGCAGCATTGTCCTGACGGAGCGCACTCTCCGGAGGGACGGTAAAATAAAAAATAATCTATAAAAAAATGATCATTAAAAACGGAAAAGCCGGCGTGAATGTTCTCGACCGGTCGGTTTTTAAAAGAATACACGCCGTATCGGAGAAAGAAGGGCGGATCACGATGAGTGCGGATCCGGTGACCCTTCCGGTCCGCGAGATCGGAGAATACGCGGTCTATGCCGCCATAAACGCGCTTTCCGCAGAGAAAATCCTGCCGGAGAGCTTCCGGCCGGTGATCCTTCTGCCGCCGGGCACGGACGAATCCCGTCTGCGGGAGATCATGGACCAGATCTGCCGCGTATGCGCTTCCCAGGATCTGACCGTCGAAGGCGGACATACGGAAGTCACGGCAGCAGTGACGAGACCTGTGGTGATCGGATGCTGTACCGGCGTTCCGATGGAGACTGCTCCAAAGAGCATCTGTCCCGAAAAGCCCGGGAATACATCCGGCCTTGAGAGAGACCGGCGCGACGGATCGGAATGCGGTCCCGTCAGCGCGCGCCGGATCGTTATGACGAAATGGGCGGGCATGGAGGGCAGCTGTGTTTTGGCAAGGGAGAAGAAAGACCTGGAAGAGGTCTTTCCGGAGACGATCCTTCACAGAATGCGGAAGCTCGGAGAATACCTCAGCGTGAAGGAGGAGGCTCTGCTCTGTGCAAAGGAAGGTACGGCTTACCTGACGGACCTGTCGGAGGGCGGCTTTTACGCGGCGCTCTTTAGACTTTCCCAAAAAGCGCGGCGCGGCTTTCGCGTCGACCTCAAATCCGTTCCGGTCCTTCAGGAGACGATCGAATTTGCCAATCATTACGATATCGATCCTTACAGAATGCGCTCCGCCGGCAGCCTTCTCGCGGTCACAGACGACGCGGAAGCCCTGATCGAAGCCCTGTCGCAAAGAGGGATCCCTGCGGTCGGGATCGGAGAACTCTCAGAGGATCAGGACAAAATCATAAGAAACGGCGAGGAGATCCGCTACCTGGACCTCCCGCAGCCGGACGAGCTCTTAAAGCTCCTATAAATCAGAAATACACATGTTTCCGGACCGAATGATCGGGATCCCGGAACAGAAAGGGAGTTAACCATGAACATGCTTGAAGAAAAGGTACTCGGGATCATAGAGAAGAACAGCCGTGTCTCCACAAGGGAAGTGGCCATCGTCCTCGGGACGCAGGAGATCGAGATCATCAATGCCCTGCAGAGCCTCGAGGAAAAAGGGATCATCTGCGGTTATCACACGATGATCGACTGGGACAAGACGGACATTGAAAAAGTGACAGCGCTGATCGAAGTCCGCGTCACTCCGCAGAGAGGGAAAGGCTTTGATGAGATCGCAGAGAGGATCTATAAGTATCCCGAAGTAAACTCCGTCTATCTGATCTCCGGCGGCTACGACCTGCTCGTAACACTGGAAGGAAGATCCCTCAAAGAGGTCTCCTCTTTTGTCTCCAGCAAGCTCTCCACGCTGGATACGGTCATCAGTACGGCGACCCATTTCATCCTCAAAAAGTACAAGGATCACGGCACGATCATGGCCAGAAAAGAAGAGGACCAGAGAGAACTCATCACCCCTTAAAACAGTAACTGACATGCATTGCATTACGCCAAAACAGCAAAAAAGGGGAATAATGATATGAGCAAACAGGAAAAACTGCTGGCGGAGAAGACAGTCGGTCTCAAGCCGTCCGGCATCCGTAAATTTTTTGACCTCGTCAGCGAGATGAAGGACGCGATCTCTCTGGGCGTGGGCGAGCCGGATTTTGACACGCCCTGGCATATCCGCGACGAGGGTATCTATTCACTGGAAAAAGGACGCACATTTTATACTTCCAACTCAGGACTCAAGGAACTGCGCGAAGAGATCGCGGCCTATATGAAGAGGACCCAGGGGATCGTATATGATCCGGTGGGAGAGATCCTGATCACTGTAGGCGGATCGGAAGCGATCGACCTGATGTTCAGGGCGATGATCAACGAAGGCGACGAAGTCCTGATCCCCGAGCCCTCCTATGTGTCCTATGTGCCGTGCACTATTTTGGCAGACGGCGTCCCGGTCACCATCCCGCTTAAGAATGAGAACGAGTTCCGCTTAAAACCCGAAGAACTGAAAGCGGCGATCACACCCAGATCCAAGATCCTGGTGCTGCCGTATCCCAACAACCCCACCGGAGCGGTGATGGAAAAGGATGATCTGGAAGCCATCGTGGATATCATCATCGAGAATGACCTGTATGTTCTTTCCGATGAGATCTACGGCGAACTGACCTATTCGGGGAAGCACGTGTCGATCGCGTCGTTCCCCGGAATGAAGGAGAGGACTGTCCTTGTAAACGGATTTTCAAAAGCATACGCGATGACGGGATGGAGAATGGGATATGCCTGCGGTCCGAGGGAAATCCTCGCGCAGATGACCAAGATCCATCAGTATGCGATCATGTGCGCGCCGACCACCAGCCAGTACGCGGCGATCGAAGCGCTTAAAAACGGCGACGGCGATGTGGCAGAGATGAGAGAGTCTTACAACCAGAGAAGGCGCTTCGTCATGCACAGCCTTGCGGAGATGGGCCTTCCGTGTTTCGAGCCCCAGGGAGCGTTTTATGTTTTCCCCTGCATCAAGGAATTCGGTATGAGCAGCGAGGATTTCGCGGCGCGGCTTCTCACGGAAGAGAAGGTAGCGATCGTACCCGGTACGGCATTCGGTGACAGCGGAGAAGGATATCTGAGAATATCCTACGCGTATTCCATCGAGAATCTCCGGGCGGCGCTGGGAAGGCTGTCGAAGTTCGTAAAGAGGCTTCGGGGAGAGAACTGATGCACATTGTACTTCATGAGCCGGAAATCCCCGGCAATACCGGAAATATCGGGCGTTCCTGTGTGGTCACAGGAACGTCCCTTCATCTGATCGAACCCCTCGGTTTTGAGATCTCCGAAAAGCAGATCCGGCGCTCCGGACTGGATTATTGGAAAGATCTCGATGTCCATGTCTATCCGGATTACGAGACTTTTCTTAAGGAAAACCCGGGCGCGGTGATCTGGTACGCCACGACGAAGGCTCATCAGACTTATACGGACGTCTCTTTCGGTCCTGACGACTATATCATGTTCGGAAAGGAGAGCGCAGGGATCCCCGAAGAGATCCTCGTAGAGAATGAGGCGCACTGTATCCGCATCCCGATGCTGGAGGGCTACAGGAGCCTGAATTTATCCAATTCCGTGGCGATCGTGCTGTATGAGGCGCTGCGGCAGAATGATTTTGCTTCGCTCAGGAAAGAAGGGGAGCTGCACAGGCTGCAGTGGAAAGAGGCATAAAAACAGGTATAGAAAAAGGCCGGGCATTACGTCCGGCCTTTCATCATCCCTTCATTATTACTTTTCCTAAAATTCTTTTTCTTTATTTCTTTTTCTTTCTTCTCCTCCTTCTCGACCTTCTCCTTCTCCTCGCGATATACGCCATATATGAGAGGATCAGGATCACGACGATGAGGATCGCGGAAACAATGATGATGAGAAGCAGCAGCGCAGGCACATCCAGATACATCGTTCCGTTTGCTCCGCTGTGCAGGATCCCCTTAAAGAAATACTTGATCCCGTCCGTAAAGCTGATGTTTTCCGAATAATGGGCCGTTCCGTATTTCTCCGGCTCTGCTTCCGCAGCGATCTCAGATGTTGCGCCCTCGGCAGCATCTGCATTTGCCGGTGCGGCGAGCGTACCGGTAAAGAGGATCTGCGTCTGCCCTACTGACAGGTCTCCGTACTTATATGTGATCGTTCCGATCACTTTTTTGTCCGAACTTTTTTCCTCCGCGTTTTCACCGCTCTCAACTGTCTCGCGGACCGTGTCTTCCGCCTGCTCGTCGTATACTACCTCGGAAGTCAGGCTGTCAAAAGACATCTCGTTCGGAATGCACACAGATCCCTTGCCGGAGATCGTGAAAGGAATGGAATTGCTGCCGTAAATATCCTTTCCGACCCTCATAAACCCGGGATTGCTGATCGTATACTTCTTTTCGTGATCGGAGATCTTGAGCTTTCTGAAATTGTTAAAGCCGTAATCAAACAGCTCCACTGTGTCATAAAACTGGTTCGGGGACTCCTCTTTTAAGATGACACAGATAAGCTTCATGCCGTCTCTCTCGGCACAGGTCACCAGTGTCTGCCGGGACTTCTCCACATAACCGGTCTTGCCGCCGACGATTCCCTCGTACTCGATCTCCCCGTTGATCAGCTTGTGCTTGTTAAAAAGCGTGAACTCATCCGGCTGCGTGTCGGATGACGGCATATAGTACATGGACGTATTTGCGATCGTGCAGAGTTCCTCGTGGGAGAAGAATTCCCTTGCGATCTGCGCCATATCATACGCGCAGGTATAATGCTTTTCGTTGAAAAGGCCGTTGGAGTTGGTAAAATGTGTGTTCCTGCAGCCCAGCTGCCTGGCCCTGATCGTCATCATCTCCGCGAATTTGTCCAGGGAACCGGCGATCTTTTCCGCAAGGCCCGCTGCCACTTCGTTGGCAGATGCGACAAACAGCGCGTACAGGCTCTGTTCCACCGTCATTGCTTCACCGGGATCGATCCCTATGCTGGCACTGCCGTATTCAATACTGTACACAGCTGTCGCCGAGAAGGGGACCATGTCGTCCATGGAAAGCCTCTCGTACGCGAGAAGGCCTGTCATGAGCTTTGTAATACTGGCGGGATAGAGATGCTCATAAATATTCTTGGAATAGAGGATCGTGCCCGTATCCGCCTCTATCAAAATAGCGGCTTCCGCCCCGATCGCGGGTCCTTCCGGCCACCCTTTGATCTGATTGCTCTGGATCTCCAGGTTCTTGCGCTCTTCCGCCTGCGCGTAATAATCGTCCCCTGCCTGCTCCTCCGCAAACACGCGGACCGGAACCACAGTCAGACTAAGTACAGCACAGAGCAATACCACAAGGAATCTCTTCCCGAATTTAATTATTGCATCCATGTTATGAAACGAATCCCTGTTATGAATCCCCATTCCGTCTCCATTCTTGTCGAATCTGGTATTATTCCTGCTTTTTCCCGAGGATATACTTAAAGATCGGATTTCCCTTCGAAGAAAATCTCTCCTCGTATTCTGTCATGATGTTTCCTTCCCCCATGACGGGGTCATTGTGAAGGTCGTAGGTGATCTGCAGGATCTTAAATCCTCCCTGCCCCACTTCCTCTACAGCGAAATCAAACAGTGACCTGTTATCCGTCTTGAACTCGATCGTGCCGTCATCTGTAAGGATCTGTGAAAACCTCCTCAAAAACTCCTTGCTCGGAAGTCTTCTCTTCGCGTGCCTGTCTTTTGGCCATGGATCAGAGAAATTCAGGTAGATCCTGTCTATCTCTCCTTCTCCAAAAAACTCACAGACCAGCTCGGCGTCTCCCCTTATGAACAGGAGGTTCGGCAGCTGCAGTTCATCCAGCTTATCGAGCGCCCTGATCAAAACACTGGAATACTTTTCGATCCCCACATAATTGATACCGGGGTTTTCCTGCGCCAACCGGTTGATGAACTTTCCCTTTCCGGTACCGATCTCCAGATGCACGGGGTGGTTATTTCCGAACCTCTCTCTCCATTTTCCCTTTACGGACGCGGGATCCTGCACGATCCACGGACTCTCCGCTATCGTCTCTCTGGCACCTGGAATATTTCTCAGCCTCATATATACTGTCTCCTTTATAAACTCGAATTCCATTCTACCATATTTTGACGGATTGTTTGACGTAATGTTTCGACTTTTCTGATATAATCTCTGATAACGGAGATGATTCAATATGAAAAAACAAAGAAAACCGGCTTTATACTATCGAATACTGGTCTTTTTGGTACTTGCGGCGGCAGCCGCTGCCTTCACGGGATGTGCAAAAAAGGCAACCGGAGACGTCCGGATCGAACTCGAATCGCTTGACGGAAAAGATCCGTCTGCGTCCGACGCGGTCTTCCCCTTATTTGTATCCGAAGACGATGCCTATGAAAAAAAATTGGATAAACTCAATAAAGAAGTGGATAAGATCCGCAAATACTATGAGGACAGGCGGCAGAAAGACAAAGGATTCATCGTCCGCACTTATGTCAGCTCTGTAAAGGCTATTCCCCAATGCACGATTTTCTGGTATGAAGAGCACTCTCTTCTGGGAGACGACTACAATCTGATGACCCTTGCGTTCAACAAGAGTACCGGAGAGCCGATGACCAGCAAAGAAGCTCTGGATTCCCTGGAGATCGACGGCATTATTCTCAGTACCAACGTCGGAAAGCTGTTTAGGCAGATGCATCCCCTTCTGGAACTGAAAGAGACGGAAATGCAGGGCTTTGAGACCGATGAGAGCGGCACAGTCACCTGCGTTTTTATGAAACTGGTCGCCCAGAAAATACCTGACGAAACAGAAGCATCGGAAAGCACTCCTGAAGAAGAGATCCATTTCTATTATTATGATCTCAACAGGGAGTCACTTGGCCTCATTTCCGATCTTGGATATGAAATTCCATAAAACAGTAAAAGACCGGGCATATGAACTGCCCGGTCTTTTATTATGACTGTATTTCTTTATTCTTCTACTTTTTCTTTATTCTTCCACTTCGTTGTCATCTGACTCTTCATCGCTGCCTCTGACTTTCGCGATCTTGACAACTTTGACACCCTCGTCGAGATTCATCATCTTGACGCCGGATGTGATCCTTCCGATCTTTGAGAAATCACATGCACGGATCTGGATGATAATACCGGCCGAGTTGATCATCATGATCTCATGTTCGTCTGTTACTGCCTTTACGCCGATCAGATATCCCGTCTTATTCGTGACATTGTAGCACTTGACACCCTTTCCGCCCCGGTTCTGGACCTTGAATTCGGAGAGGTCTGTTCTCTTGCCCATTCCGTATTCAGATGCGAACAGGAGAGAATCGCCCTGCGTGTCGATCTGCATGCCTACGATCTCATCGTCTTCATCCAGGTTCATTCCGATCACACCCATTGCCGTTCTGCCAAGAGGCCTTACAGAGTCTTCGCGGAACCTGATGCACATTCCTTTCTTTGTCACAAGGAAGATATCATTTTCCGAAACCGTCTGTTTGACTTCGATCAGCTCATCGTCCTCCCGGAGGGTGATCCCGATGATCCCGCTCTTGCGGATATTGGAATACTCCGTGATAGCAGTCTTCTTAATGATTCCCTTCTTTGTCACCATGAAGAGATTGGCTTCCTCGTCATAGTGAAGGATCGGTATGATCGCCGTCACTTTCTCGCCGGGATTGAGATCCAGAAGGTTGATGATCGCTGTTCCTCTCGCTGTCCTGCTCGCTTCAGGGATCCTGTACGCTTTCATGCTGTATACGCGTCCAAGACTCGTAAAGAACATGATCATATCGTGGGTCCTGGTCATAAGGAGATCCTCGATATAATCGTTATCCAGCTTCTGCACTCCCTTGATGCCCCGGCCTCCGCGGTTCTGGACTTTAAAATTGTCCACGGTCATTCTCTTAATATAGCCGAGGGAAGTCATCGCGATAACCGTGTTGACGTTCGGGATCAGGTCCTCTGTGACGATATCAGCGACGTCCTCTTCTATTTTGCTCCGTCTGTCATCGCCGTATTTTTCCGCGATGATCGTGATCTCTTCCTTGATGACCGTGAGAAGCTTTTTGGGATCCGCGAGGATCGACTTGAGCTCTGCGATCTTTGCAAGGAGTTCCTCGTGTTCTTTTAATAGTTTTTCTCTCTCCAGACCTGTCAGAGCGCGCAGGCGCATATCAATGATCGCCTGTGCCTGTACATCATCGAGACCGAATCGCTCGATCAGTCTGTTCTTCGCTTCCTGAGGGCTCTCGCTCTCGCGGATGATCTTTATGACCTCATCGATGTTATCCAGCGCGATGAGCAGACCCTGTAAGATGTGGTCCCTCTCTTCCGCCTTGTTCAGGTCGTACTGCGTCCTTCTCGTCACGACATCTTCCTGATGGCGGATATAATGGATCAGCATCTCCTTCAGGTTCATGACCTTAGGCTGATTGTTCACAAGAGCGAGCATCGTAATGCCGAAGGTATCCTGAAGCTGCGTGTGCTTATAAAGATGATTCAGGACAATGTTCGGATTGGCATCATGACGCAGTTCAATGACGACTCTCATGCCTTCCCTGTCGGATTCATCCCTCAGATCTGTGATGCCCTCGATCTTCTTGTTTTTGACAAGCTCCGCGATCTTCGCGATCAGGTTTGCCTTGTTGACAAGATAAGGGAGTTCCGTCACTATAATGCGGCTCTTGCCGTTTGCCATCGACTCAATATCAGTAACAGCTCTTGTGATGACCTTTCCTCTTCCGGTCCTGTACGCCTCTGTTGCACCGGCAGTTCCCATAATAATGCCGCCCGTAGGAAAATCAGGTGCTTTCACTATGGGAAGAAGTTCTTCGATCTCTGTATCCCTGTCTTCCTCAACGCGGTTGTCGATGATCTTTACGACTGCTGCCACGACCTCCCTGAGATTATGAGGAGGAATATTGGTCGCCATACCTACGGCGATACCGGTCGTTCCGTTCACCAGAAGATTCGGAAAGCGGCTGGGAAGAACAGAGGGTTCCTTCTCTGTCTCGTCGAAGTTGGGGACAAAATCCACCGTATTCTTGCCGATCTCTCCCAGCATCTCCATTGAGATCTTTGTGAGCCTTGCTTCTGTATATCGCATCGCTGCGGCGCCGTCGCCGTCCACAGAACCGAAGTTTCCATGGCCGTCCACAAGCGTATACCGCATGGACCACGGCTGTGCCATATTGACGAGCGAACCGTAAATGGAACTGTCTCCGTGAGGGTGATATTTACCCATCGTATCGCCGACGATACGGGCGCACTTTCTGTGCGGCTTATCGGGACCGTTGTTCAGTTCGCTCATCGCGTAGAGGATCCTTCTCTGGACCGGCTTAAGACCGTCCCTCACATCCGGAAGCGCTCTGGACGCAATGACGCTCATTGCATAGTCGATATAAGAAGTCTCCATCGTCTTTTGCAGATCGACTTCCTGTATTCTGTCAAAAATTGTCTCTTCCATGTCAGGCCTTTCTCAATGTTCTCTTAACTGCCGGGCAGACATCGATCATCAAATATCCAGGTTTTTCACAAACTTGGCGTTCTCTTCAATAAATTCCCTTCTGGGCTCTACTTTATCTCCCATAAGCGTTGTAAATGTAAGATCCACTTCCGATTCCGTCTCTTCGTTGATGACGACTCTCTTGAGGATCCTGGTCTCAGGATTCATCGTGGTCTCCCAAAGCTGTTCGGGATCCATCTCTCCGAGTCCTTTATAACGCTGGATCCTGTTGTTCTGGTCTCTTCCCACATCGTTGAGGATCCTGTTGAGTTCATCGTCACTATAGGCGTACCAGACCTTTTTATTCTTCTCAAGCTTATAGAGCGGAGGCATCGCGAGATACACATGCCCCTGTTTGATCAGCTCCGGCATAAATCTGTAAAGGAATGTCAGCATCAGGGTATCGATATGCGCGCCGTCCACATCGGCATCCGTCATTATGATGATTTTGTTGTAACGCAGCTTTCCAATATCGAATTCGTCGTGGATTCCTGTACCGAACGCCGTGATCATCGCCTTGATCTCCTCATTGGCGTAGATTCTGTCTTCCCTCGCCTTCTCCACGTTCAGTATTTTTCCTCTAAGGGGCAGGATCGCCTGCGTCGCGCGGCTTCTGGCAGACTTTGCGCTTCCTCCTGCCGAGTCACCCTCGACCAGGAAGATCTCACAGTTCATGGGATCCTTATCGGAGCAATCCGCGAGCTTTCCGGGAAGGCTGGCTGTCTCGAGTACAGATTTCCTTCTTGTCAGTTCCCTGGCTTTTCTCGCCGCTTCCCGTGCCCTCTGTGCCAAAATAGACTTTTCCAGTATGATCTTCGCGACAGACGGATTCTGCTCCAGATAGTACGTCAGCTGTTCGGACACAATACTATCCACGGCACCTCTCGCTTCCGCGTTTCCAAGCTTCTGTTTGGTCTGTCCCTCGAACTGGGGATCCTCGATCTTAATGCTGATGATCGCGGTGATCCCTTCCCTGATGTCATCACCAGAGAGGTTCTGCTCGCCATCCTTTAAGATCTTGTTCTTGCGGGCGTAATCGTTGAATGTCTTAGTGAGCGCATTTCTGAAGCCCACCAGGTGCATTCCGCCTTCCGGTGTGTTGATATTATTAACAAAACTGTATTCGCTGTCTCCGTACGCGTCGTTGTGCTGGAACGCGGCTTCCACATATACGTTGTTCTTAGTCCCTTCAAAATACAGGATCTCGGGATAAAGCACAGTCTTACTGCGGTTCAGGTACGAGACGAACTCCTTGATACCTCCCTCGAAATAAAACTCATGCTTTCTGATCTTCTTAGGCTCTTCCTCATTCTCTGACGGCTCCGCGCGAAGATCCTTCAGGATGATCTTCAGGCCTTTTGTCAAAAAAGCCATCTCCCTCATTCTCTGTTTGAGGATGTCGTAATCAAAGACCGTCGTCTCCTGGAACATGATCGGATCAGGCATAAAAGATACTGTAGATCCCGTATCCGTAAGCTCGCATGTGCCGATCACTTCGAGCGGCACGGTAGTCTTGCCTCTGGAGAACCTCTGATGGTAAACGCTGCCGTTCTGTTTGATCATTACATCCAGCCATTCTGAAAGCGCGTTCACGACAGAAGCACCAACGCCGTGCAGTCCACCGGAGACCTTATATCCGCCTCCTCCGAATTTGCCACCTGCGTGAAGCTCTGTAAAGACAAGATCCACAGCGTTTCTTCCGGTCTGATGGTTAATGCCGACAGGGATACCTCTTCCGTTGTCTTCCACCGTCACACTGCCATCCTCATTGATCGTCACTTCGATCTGCGTGCAAAAACCTGCCAGCGCCTCGTCCACCGAATTGTCCACGATCTCATAGACAAGATGGTGAAGTCCCCTGGAAGAAGTTGTGCCGATATACATGCCGGGTCTCTTGCGGACTGCCTCGAGTCCTTCCAGCACCTGGATATTATCTGCTGTATACGTTCCGACATCCGTGGTATTCTTCACGTTGCTGTCAAATACATTGTTGTCCATTCAGCATTCCTCTCCTTTAATGTGCCCGTTCTCTATCTGATACAGCTGATCTATCTCAAATCTGTTACTTACAAACTCATCCAGTCCTGTACAGGTGATCATCGTCTGGATCCCGCCGATCGTGTTCATGAGATAATTCTGTCTGCGGCTGTCGAGTTCCGAGAGAACGTCATCCAGCATAAGAACAGGCTTCTCACCGATCAGCCTGGTCACAAGTTCAATCTCTGATAATTTAAGGGATAGCGCGCAAGTTCTCTGCTGTCCCTGGGATCCGAACCTTCTCAGGTCGATCTCATTTCCCACAAAGGAAAAATCGTCTCTGTGGGGACCGACGCTTGTCATCCTCAAATGGATATCTTTGCTTCTGGAATCCCTGAGCCTCTCCGCCATCTCCTCCGACGCGCAGTTGGGCTCATAAGTAATAACAAGTTTCTCTCTTCCTCCGGAAAGTTTCTCGTGGATCTGGGAAACGATCTGTGCCAGCTCCCCGATAAACTCGCTTCTTCTCTCTATAATTCTGGATCCGTAAGAAACCAGCTGGTCATCCCAAACGTCCAATGTGTCTGCCAGCTGCGGGAACTGCCAGACGTCTTTAAGAAGTTTGTTTCTCTGATCGATGATCCTGTTATAGTGATTCAAATCGTGAAGATAAGATGCGTCAAGCTGACAGAGCTCCATGTCCATGAAGCGCCGTCTCTGTGCCGGACCGTCCTTAACGATACTGAGGTCCTCAGGAGAAAAGAAAACGATATGCAGAAGGCCGATCAGTTCGGAAGCCTTGCGGATCCTCTGCCCGTTGATAGCGATCCCTTTAGTCTTACTCTTTCGAAGATGCATATCCACCTGATAATCCAGCTCATTTTTGATCAGAACTGTGCGGATATGGGCTTCCTCCTGTCCGAACCTGATCAGATCCCTGTCCTTGACCCCTCTGTGGGATCTTGTCGTTGAGATCATATAGAGTGATTCCAGAATATTCGTCTTTCCCTGCGCGTTGTCTCCGTAAAAAATGTTCGTTCCTTCGGAAAAATCCAGATGCAGCGACTCATAATTTCTGAAATTAGAAAGTTCCAGTGACTTTATGATCATATATACGTACTACTCCGATGCGCGAACAGTAAATGTATTGCCCCGGACGCTTACAGTGTCACCGTCCCTGAGCTTTCTTCCTCTCCTGGTCTCTGTCTCCCCGTTGACAAGGACCAGGCCGTCCGCGATAAGTACCTTTGCTTCTATTCCCGAGGATACAATCCCGGCAAGCTTTAACGCCTGCCCAAGCTTTATAAATTCATCCCTGATCGTCAGATTCATCTTTCACCTCAGTCAATAGTGATAAAGTTGACGGGAAGGATCAAATAGCAGTACACATCCTCAGCATCCCTGATAAAGCAGGGAGCTTTGGGACTGACGAGATAGAGAGTGATCTCTTCACTCTCAATTGCCCTCAAAGCGTCGATAAGGAACTTGGGATTGAACCCGATGTTCATATCTATGCCGTCCTTCGTGATCTCGATGACTTCATCCATACTGCCGAGCGTGGTATTGATCTTGAGCTCCATGCTGTCATCGCCGATCATAATGATCACGGGCTTCTTGTCCTCTTCCTTCACAAGAAGAGTCGCTCTGTCAATACAGCTGAGCAGTTCCTTTCTCTGCACAGTCACCCTTGTCTGATAATTACTCGAGAGCATCTTGTCGATCCTATAGTAATCGCCTTCGATCAGGCGGGTGACGACAGTCGTATCATCAAACGCAAACAGAGCGTGCTTATCCGTGAAATAAATACTGACAAACTTATCCGTATCTCCGGAAAGGATCTTAGAGACCTCGCTGAGAGTTTTTCCGGGAACGATCACTTTCCTGTCTTCATAGGAATTACTGAGCTCTACATTTCTGATCGCAATGCGGTGTCCGTCCAGTGCGACCATTCTCAGTCGGTTATCCCTGATCTCCAAAAGCTCACCGGTCATCATGCCGCTGCTCTCATTTCCGGAAATGGAGAAGATAGTCCTGTTGATCAGGTCCCTGAGCATAAACTGGGAGATCCTGACTTCCGTCTTCTTCTCGATCTCGGGAAGATATGCAAAGTCTGTTCCGTCCTTGCCGAGGATCGTAAACTTAGCTTTCTCACAGGTGATCGTGATCTTTTCTCCTTCCGTAACGATCACAACGTCGTTATCAGGAAGTTTTCTTACAATGTTAGAAAAGATCTGTGCATCGACAGCGATGATCCCGCGATCGATGATCAGTCCGGGAACAATGGTCTCGATCCCAAGTTCCATGTCATTGGCGATCAGACGGATGTCTTTTCCGGATGCATCGATCAGGATGCACTCAAGGATCGACATTGTTGTCTTGCTCGGTACTGCTTTGGATACGATCTGTATTCCCTGTGAAAGATAAGATTTGGCAATTCTCAGTTCCATAAAAACGTCCCTTCCGGTGAAAAAAAGTAAAGTAAAGATAGTAATCTTCGTATTAAGAAGTGTGAAAATGTGGATAACCACTCTTAATTATATAATTTTTCGGGGTAAAATACAATCTTACAGTGTGGAAATGACTGCGGATTTGAGGTTTAAAACCTTTTTTCTGTCCACAGTCATTAACAGGAGTATGTGGGGTGTCTAAAACAGCCTTAAAAAGGCAAATTGAGCGTGTCCACAGTTTCAACACGGAATCCTCAGAGGTTCCACGCGGATTCCACACAGTTATCCACATTCCTCAGGATTTGAGGTTGAGTTTCTTGAGGATGACATCGACGTTGCCGCGAAGTTCATCGTTGTCCGCAAGATCGTTCTTGATCTTATTGGCGCCGTGCATGATCGTGGAATGGTCTTTCTTTCCGAGCATCTTCGCGATCGCATCGTAAGTGATATCGGTATAATTCTTGCATAGATACATGATGACCTGCCTGGGAACGACGATCTCGCTGTCCTTCTTCTGGGAGATCACGGCTGCAGCCTTTACGCCGTAGTGGTCGCAGACCACGGTCATGATCCTTTCAGGCGTGACAATGTCATTTTTCTCAGGGTAGATCATATCCTTGAGCGCATCCTTGGCATTATCAGGGGTGATCTCTACATTATTTAATCTGGAGTAAGCAGTGATCTTCTTGATGGCGCCTTCCAGTTCCCTGATGTTGGACTTGATATTGATGGCGATGTACTCCAGCACCTGGTCGTCAACTTTAAAATGGGAATTCTCCACGTTTTTCCTCAGGATGGCCATACGTGTCTCGTAACTCGGCGGCTGGATGTCAGCGATGAGTCCCCATTCGAACCGGGAGCGGAACCTCTCATCGAGAGTCTCCATTTCCTTCGGAGGGCGGTCTGAGGAGAGAACGATCTGTTTTCCTGCCTGGTGAAGCTCATTGAAGGTGTGGAAGAACTCTTCCTGAGTCGACTCTTTACCTATTATAAATTGTATGTCATCGATGAGCAGAACATCGACAGTACGGTACTTGTCCCTAAGCCTTTGCATGGACTGGGAGTTACCGCTTCGAATAGACTCGATCACTTCGTTAGTGAACTGTTCGGAAGTGACATAGAGAACTCTCATGTTAGGATTCTGCTCCAGGATAAAATGACCGATGGAATGCATCAGATGCGTCTTTCCAAGTCCGGCTCCTCCGTAAAGAAACAGGGGATTGTAAGTGTTTCCGGGGGATTCCGATACCGCAAGACAGGCAGAATGCGCGAACATGTTGTTGCTTCCGACGATGAAAGTATCGAATTTATATTTGGGCTGGAGATGGGCGTCCTCTATTTTGGCCCTGTTTGAGGCATTGACGGGAGCGGGTGCCTGTTCCGCAGGAAGATCCTGTTCTTTTTCAAGAATAAAACGGACGTCGTATTCTTCTCCCAGAAGCTCTGAGATAGTGACTCTGAAGAAGTCAATATAGTTCTTGGAAATATACGTGAGCTTGAACTGGTTATCAGAAGGGATACGGATCACAACAACGTTGTCCTCGATCGACGCGATCTCAAGATCTTCGATCCATGTCTTATAGGAAATATTACTGAGGCCGTAGTTGTCACGGATATGCTCTTTGATATTCTGCCAGCTCTGTTTGATGATCTCGTTGTTCATAGATTTACTCCGATATTAATAATAGGTAGTGATTCAACACATATTTGTTCAGGATGTTTCCCGGGCTAAAGTGTGCGAGCAGATATATTCTAATATAAACGTAAAAAATGTTCAAATTTGTAAGAATACGGAAAAATGTTGATAAAAATGTGGATAACATTTTTCTTAATAATTCTTCCACTCAGTATAAGACAAAAAAAGTGACCAAAAAAGCGTATTTGTGGATAAAAAACGACAAAAAAACACGGTTATCCACAACATATCCACATTTTGTGGATATATGGATAGTAACAATGTGGAAATGTGGATAACCATGGGTACCCCAACATATAGTGAAAAAAAAATTATAATTTCTATATCTTGAAGTCTGAAAAAGCCCGTAAATAAAGGCTTTTCAATATTTTTTTCTTGACCGTGCGGATAAAAGTCTATATAATGAGAATGCTGTTTACCACACAGGACAGAAGATGGCCCGCAGGAGAGTCTGCCTGTGAAGATCTCTCTTTTCAGGGCGGCGTCAGTGGACGCGCATCTGTAATCAACGAAGTGCAAGGAGGATACTATATATGAAAATGACATATCAGCCCAAGAAGAGGCAGCGTTCCAAGGTTCACGGATTCAGGTCCAGAATGAGCACCCCCGGCGGAAGAAAGGTTCTCGCAGCCAGAAGAGCAAAGGGCAGAAAGAAATTGACCGTTTAATTGACAACTCAGAAAGCCGCAGCAATGTGGCTTTTTTGTTATGAAAGCTTTTTTATTTTGAACAGGGTAATGTGGGAATGGAATCTTTAAAAAAGAACGAAGATTTCAGCCATTGCTACCGCACCGGAAGATCATATGTGAACCGATATCTGGTTCTTTATGTGTGTGGAAATGATCTTGGGCGAAACAGGATAGGGATTTCTGTGAGCAAGAAGGTGGGGAACAGCGTCGTCAGGCACAGGATCAAAAGATTGATCCGCGAAAGTTACCGGCTGCATGAGAAGATGTTCAATAGTGGTTTGGATATAGTAGTCGTAGCGCGGTCCAGGGCGAAGGATGCCGGCTATCACAGGGTAGAGGGCGCGCTTCTCAATTTGGCGGGAAAGGCTGGGATTTATGATCAAGAATATAATGATATGGATGATTAAGTTCTATAGAAAGTATCTTTCTCCTCTTAAGAGCACAAAGTGCCCCTATATACCGACATGTTCCGAGTACGGACTTGAGGCGGTGGAAAAATACGGGGCTCTAAAGGGAGGACTTCTTGCTCTGTGGAGAATACTCAGATGTAATCCATTTTCTCACGGGGGATATGATCCCGTACCCTGAGACTGCCGGGAAGGCAGTGTTTTGACTAATCCTGAAGGAGATTTTTATGTTTCTGACAAAGTACAACGGAATGATCGTCGGACCCATCGCAAGAATTATGGGATTTTTCATGAATGGGATCTTTGCCATTCTCAATAAGATGGGCCTCCCGAATATCGGTCTGTCGATCATCATCATGACCATCCTGATCTATATGGCTCTTCTGCCTCTCACGATCCAGCAGCAGAAGTTCTCGAAGCTTCAGCGCAAGATGCAGCCGGAGCTCAATAAGATCAACAAGAAGTATCAGGGCCGCAAGGATCCTGCCTCTATGGAAAGACAGCAGGAGGAGATCAAAGAGGTCTATGCGAAATACGGTGTATCCGCGACCGGCAGCTGCGTGCAGCTTCTCATACAGATGCCGATCCTGCTCTCTATGTACCGCGTATTCTACAATATCCCTGCTTATGTGCCGATGGTCAAGCAGGCATTTTTCCCTCTCGTTGATAAACTGATCGCAGCGGATCCTACAGGCTCTTTCCTGCAGGAAACCAGCGCGGCGAGATACTATATGAGACAGTTTACGAATGAGAGTTTTACAAGCGGTGTGACGGAATATGTCCAGAATACGTTCATCGACGTGCTCAACAAGTTCAGCAGCGCTGAGTGGGCATCACTTAGCGAGCGCTTTACGGATCTGCAGAGCGATATCACTGCGACATTCACAAACCTGACCAGGTACAACAATTTCATTGGCCTGAATATTGCGAACTCCCCTTCCGCTCTGTTTAAGGAAGCGATGGCTGATAAGGCATATCTTCTGGTACTTGCCGCTTTTATTATCCCTGTTCTTGCGGCAGTTACGCAGTATCTGAACGTTTCTCTGATGCCGCAGGCGGCACAGGGCGATTCCAATGATCAGATGGCAAATACCATGAAGTCCATGAATGTCATGATGCCTATTATGTCGGCTGTATTTTGCTGGAGCCTTCCTACCGGCATGGGTATCTACTGGATCGCGGGTGCTGTGATCCGCTCCATCCAGCAGGTCATTATCAATAAGCACATCGACAAGATGGATATTGATGAGATGGTCGCAAAGAACCTTGAGAAGCTGAAAGAGAAAGAAGCGAAAGAAGGCAAGAAGGATAAGAACCGTGCCAGCAGCAATGCAATGAACACGTATTCTTCCATGAATACAAGAAAACTCAGCGACAGATCCAAAACTGCTGTCAGCGAGGATCAGGAGAGAAAGGCGCAGCAGGCCAGACAGACAAACGGCAAAAAATACAGGGCAGGCAGCCTTGCGGAAAAAGCCAATATGGTCAGCAGCTTTAATGAGACGGATCCGCGCTCTTCGAAGAAGAAGTGATATAAGAAGAAAGGATGAGAAATGTCTCAGGAATATATTGAAATTACAGAAAAGACTGTGGATGATGCCATTACCACAGCCTGCCAGAGATTGTCTGTGACCAGCAATCGCCTGGATTATATTGTGGTACAGAGGGAAAAATCCGGATTTCTTGGCATCGGAGCCAAGCCCGCGATCATTAAGGCAAGGATCAAGGAAGCAGCTGATACAACACAGGCGCTCCTTAACGACGTGATCGACAAGGCAGAAAAGAAAGTCCGCAAGGAATCCTCTGAAAAGACTGAGAAGACTGAGAAGACTGTTGAAACAGCTGTCGCTCCGGAGACGACTGCAAAAGCGGAAGCCAAAGTCTCCAAAAAGACGGAAAAAGCTGTCAAAACAGAGAAAAAAGAGACTGAGAAGACCGAAAAGAAAGAAGTCAAAGAGAAGGATAAGGAGTTTAAGAAAAACAACAAAAAGAAGAATAAAAAGTCTTCTTCTGCTAAAAAAGCTCCTGAAACCGCGGAGGCATCTGCTGCAGCAGCGGTTCCTTCCGCAGAGTCGGCGGCAGAGCCTGCTCCTACTCCTAAAAAGAAGGCTGCTATTCCTAATCTGACAGATGAAAAGATCGCGGAGATCAAAAAAGCGGCGCATGAATTCCTGGTCGGTGTATTTAAGACCATGGATATGGATGTTGAGATCAGCGAAGAGTATCAGAAGGATACAGGGATCCTGACAGTCAATATGGAAGGTGACGATATGGGGGTCCTGATCGGTAAGAGAGGACAGACCCTGGATTCCCTTCAGTATCTTGTTTCCCTTGTTGTGAATAAGGATATCGACGGTTATATCCATGTCAAGGCTGATACGGAAAACTACCGCGAGAGAAGAAAGAAGACCCTGGAAAACCTCGCCAAGAATATCGCGTTCAAGGTGAAGAGGACCAGACAGGCTGTCTCTCTCGAGCCCATGAATCCTTACGAGAGAAGGATCATCCATTCCGCGCTTCAGAACGAGAAATTCATCACGACTTACAGCGAAGGCGAGGAGCCTTACCGCAAAGTCATCGTTGCTCTCAAGAAGGATGAGAACGGCGAAGAACTTCTAAAAGAAGAGCGTTTTGAAAAAGGAGGCCGTGGAAGAAACGGCCGCGGCGGAAGAAACGGAAGGGGCGGAAGAAAAGGACGCGATTTCAAAGGCTCCAGAGACAAAGGCCGTAAGACCGATGAGGTTTCAGAGAACACGCAGGTCAAGGATGCTCCTGCGGAAGAATGAAAAATATCAGGTAAATCTAAAGCAGGTTATTAATTCCGAACCGGGGATCATCCTCCCCGGTTCATTTTTTTATCTCCTTTTCTTTTATTTATCGGCAGAGTATTGTATTCTGAAATTTGAAGTAACTTTTAGATGAGTGTATTAGATCATTATTATTGAATCATTAATATTGCATTATTAATATAGGATCATTGATTTCAGATAAGGAACGGTATTGACATGGCTCTTGTTTTTGACCATTTACATACAGACACGATCGCTGCGATCGCAACGGCGATGTCAGAGGCGGGAATAGGGATCATCAGGATCAGCGGACCGGAGGCGGCAGCGATCGGATCAAGACTGTACCGGACGCCGAATAGGCAAAAGACAGATATATCCCTCTGGCGACCCGGAACGATCCGGTTCGGGTACATTGTGGAGACAGATCGGGATGGAAAAGAGAAGCTGATCGACGAAGTGATGCTCTCCTTCATGAAAGCTCCCCACAGTTATACGACGGAAGACACAGTCGAGATCAATACGCACGGCGGTATGTTCCTGATGAACAGGACACTTGAACTTGTTCTTGCGGCAGGCGCGAGACTTGCGGAACCGGGTGAATTCACAAAAAGAGCATTCCTTGGAGGAAGGATCGACCTGGCAAGGGCTGAGGCGGTCATGGACCTCATTTCCTCCGAAAATGAGTTTGCCAGAAAAACATCCGCAGCGCAGATGGAAGGAGCAGTCTCTTCGAAGATCAGGGAGCTGCGCGAAAAGATCCTCTATGAGATCGCTTTTATTGAATCAGCATTGGATGATCCTGAGAATTATACCCTGGAGGGGTATACAGATAAGTTAATGGACACCTGTATATCACTGGAGATGGAGATGAATGATCTTCTCTCCCACGCCGAAGAAGGAAGGATCCTTAAGGAAGGGATCCGGACAGCGATCATCGGACGCCCGAACGTGGGAAAATCGTCGCTTCTCAATCATCTGGCAGGGGAAGAGAGAGCCATTGTCACGGAAATAGAAGGAACGACAAGAGATACGCTCAGTGAGACCGTGAGAGTCGGAGGAGTTCTGCTTCATCTTACGGATACGGCGGGGATCAGGGAAACTGAGGATAAGGTAGAGCGGATCGGCGTACACAGAGCAGAAAAGGCGCTGGAAAATGCTGACCTGATCCTGTTTCTGATCGACAGTTCAAGAGAATTGTCCCAGGAAGACGCCCAGATCGCGGAGAAGATCATCATGAGGCTTCAGGAGGGGACGAAATGTATCCTCTTGGTCAACAAGACCGATCTTTCGTCTGAGATCAAAGAAGAAGAGGTGAAATCCCTGTTTATTTCCCGGGGATGCGAATGCCCTCCTCTTCTCTTTTGCTCCCTCCAGACAGGGGAAGGGATGAAGGAACTCGGGGAATATATCGCGAAGCTCTTCCATACAGGTGAGATCGCGGAGAAAAATGAGATCTTCTTAAGCAATGTAAGACACAAGAATGCCGTCAGGGAAGCCCTGGAATCGATCTGCCTCGTAAAAGAAAGCATTATGAACGGCATGAGCGAGGATTTCTTCTCCATCGATCTGATGAACGCTTACAGGGTCCTCGGAACGATCCTTGGAGAGGCTGTAGAGGACGATCTTGTAGAGGAGATCTTTTCAAAATTCTGTTTGGGAAAGTGAGCGCTCTGTGTTTTGGCACCGGAATTCGAGACTGAGAAAAGTAAGGATGTAGTGAACTATGGAATATCATATTGATACACAGGTCTGTGTGATCGGCGCCGGCCATGCGGGTGTGGAAGCCGCACTGGCATGCAGCAGGCTCGGTCTGAAGACAGTGATCTTTACAATGAATGTAGACAGCATTGCGATGATGCCGTGCAACCCTCATATCGGAGGATCCTCCAAGGGACACCTGGTCCGGGAGATCGACGCGATGGGCGGGGAAATGGGCAAAAACATTGATAAGACGTTTATCCAGTCTAAAATGCTCAATGTCTCCAAGGGTCCCGCAGTCCATTCCCTCAGGACGCAGGCGGATAAGGCGGAATACTCCAAGGCGATGAGACAGGTCCTTGAACAGCAGGAAAACCTGACGATCCGGCAGGCGGAGGTGACAGAGATCCTGACGGAAGACCGCAAGGTGACCGGTGTCAGGATCCATACAGGCACCGTTTATCGCTGTGAAGCCGCGATCATCTGTACAGGAACATATCTTAATGCCCGCTGTCTGGTCGGAGAGTCTATTACGGAGACAGGTCCCGGTGGAATGCAGAGATCCACATGGCTCAAGGATTCCTTAAACGGGATCGGGATCCCGCTACGGAGATTTAAGACAGGAACGCCGGCCAGAATGGATGGGAGAACGCTGGATTATTCTAAAATGACGATCCAGGAAGGAGATAAAGTGGTCATTCCCTTCTCCTATTCCACGGATCCCGCGGATGTGCAGATCGAGCAGGTCCCCTGCTATCTCACTTATACCAATGAGGAGACACACGACATTATCCGGCAGAATATAGACCGCTCCCCGATCTATGCGGGGATCATCGAGGGGACCGGCCCCCGTTATTGTCCTTCCATTGAAGATAAGGTGGTCAAGTTTTCAGAAAAGACAAGGCACCAGGTCTTTATTGAACCGGAAGGAAGGGGGACTAACGAGGTCTATGTGGACGGGATGTCCTCGTCCATGCCTGACGATGTACAGCAGAGGATGTACAGAACGGTTCCCGGTCTTGAAAACTGTGTGATCGTTAAGAATGCTTACGCGATCGAATATGACTGTGTCAACGCGAACCTTCTGAAACTGACACTGGAAACCAGGGAGATCGACGGTCTGTTCTGTGCAGGCCAGTTCAACGGGAGCAGCGGCTATGAAGAAGCGGCGGCACAGGGACTCATGGCAGGCATCAACGCTTCCATGAAGATCCTCGGCGGTGAGCCGCTCATCCTTAAGCGCTCGGAAGCGTATATCGGCGTCCTGATCGATGATCTTGTGACAAAAGACAACAGGGAGCCGTACCGCATGATGACTTCCCGCGCGGAGTACCGGCTTCTTCTCCGACAGGATAACGCGGATCTCCGCCTCCGCAAATACGGATACAGGGTTGGACTCATCAGTCAGGAGGAATATGACCATGTATGCCGCAAGGAAAGGATGATCGAGGAGGAGGTCAAAAGACTCAAGAGCATCAGGATCGGCGCTGCCAGAGAGAACCAGGAGTATCTGAGGGCACGCGGTTCCGCGGATCTCAAAACGGCCTGTTCCCTTGCAGAGCTCATGTGCAGGCCGGAACTTAGTTATGAATCCGTGGCCGGCCTTGACCCTGACAGACCTGTATTGCCGAAGGAAGTGACGGAACAGGTTGAGATCAATATCCGTTACGAGGGATATATTGCCAGACAGAAGAGACAGGTGGAACAGTTTGAAAAGATGGAAAACCGCAGGATCCCTGATAACATCGA
The DNA here is from genome assembly GCA_902768735.1 of uncultured Lachnospiraceae bacterium. Lineage (GTDB taxonomy): Bacteria > Bacillota > Clostridia > Lachnospirales > Lachnospiraceae > CAG-791. The sequence continues at coordinate 35,776 of CACXMK010000012.1, forward strand.
TTATAATGATGTTGGAAGCCTTCGGCTTGAGGCGAGGCAGAAACTAAAAGAGTTCAGGCCGTCTTCTATCGGACAGGCTTCCCGTCTGTCGGGCGTGACGCCGGCAGATATTTCTGTCCTTTTGATCCACTTGGAAAAAATCAGGTCGCAGAAAGGGGAGATATAAAATGGATATTGAAAGAGATTTCCAACGTAATGCCGCAGAATTTGGTATTACGATCGATGAACGGATGCTCTCCTGTTTTGCTATCTATTATAAAAATCTTGTAGAATGGAATGCTGTCATGAATCTGACGGCGATCACCGAGAAAAAAGACGTCTATGAGAAACATTTTCTGGACAGTCTGACAATTTTAAGAATTGTTTCACGTGAAACATTGGAAAAAGGGTGTACAATTCTAGATATGGGGACGGGTGCGGGATTTCCCGGGCTGCCCATCGCTATTGTATTTCCGGAAACAAAAGTGATCTTAATGGACTCTCTGAATAAGAGGATCCGTTTTCTGGAAGACACGGTTCAAAAGCTGGGGCTTACAAATGTCTCTGCAGTTCATGCAAGAGCCGAGGAACTGGCAAGAAACAAGATGTACAGAGAAAAATCGGATATCTGTTGCTCGAGAGCGGTAGCAAACCTCTCTACACTTTCTGAATACTGTCTGCCGTTTGTGAAAATAGGAGGTTCTTTTATCTCCTATAAGACGGAACAAGTGCAGGAAGAGATCGAGCAGAGCAGGAAAGCCGTGCGCATACTCGGAGGGGATCATGTGCAGACGGTGTTCTTTACGCTTCCGGGAACGGATTATAGGCGTTCCCTTGTAAAGATCGCAAAAGTGTCTTCTACTCCGGCAAAATATCCGAGAAAAGCAGGGACGCCTTCAAGAGAACCGATCACGTAAACCGTAGTAGTATTGTTATCATTCAGGAGGTATATCATGAAAGTAAACAGTTTATGGAAAAAGATGTTGGTCTGTATGCTTATGACAGCAGTTCTGTTTTCAATGGCAGGCTGCGGGAAGAAAGCGGACAATACTGCAACTGAGAATACAGAGACGGAAGCGCAGGCACAGGCCGAAGCGTCAGCTCAGTCTGAAGAAGAGGAAGAGACAGAACCGCTGATCCCGGATAGTGTGAAGATCGATTATAAGACTTCCGACATCTTTTTAGAAGAAGAAATGTATTCAGCGATTGAGAAGATCATGAAGGAGTTTAAAAACTGGAAAGGCTGCGAGATGCACGAGATCAGCTTTACGGATGATCAGACGTGTAAAGAAAATCTCGATTATATCAATAGTCTTGGAGTGGATGAAAAATTTGTGGACTGTATCGTATTCACAAGCAGTTTCCATTCTCCCAAGGAAGGCGGAGATGCGTGGGAAGCGGATTCTGAGTATGAGGGATGGCAGTGGTTTCTCGGAAGAACGGAGGACAGTGACTGGAAGCTGCTCACATGGGGGTATTAATGGGTAAGATCATTGCGATAGCTAATCAGAAAGGCGGCGTCGGGAAGACAACGACAGCGATCAATCTCTCCGCGGCGCTTGCGGAGGAGGGAAAAAAGATCCTGGTCGTGGATATCGATCCGCAGGGAAATTGTACAAGCGGGTTCGGCGTTGATAAAAACAGCAGGGAATTCACTGTATACGAGCTTCTTCTCGATGATTGCACGATCAACGAGTGTATCATCAGGGATGTCCTGGAGGGAGTAGACCTGATCCCTGCCAATGTAAATCTTGCAGCTTCCGAGATCGAACTGATCGGTATTCCCAGAAAAGAGTTTATTTTGAGGGACGCGCTGGACTACAGAAAGGATGATTATGATTTTATCATCATGGACTGCCCTCCTTCCCTGAATGTGTTGACGGTCAACGCAATGGTCGCTGCAGATTCCGTGATCGTTCCGATCCAGTGTGAATACTATGCTTTGGAGGGCCTCAGTCAGCTGATCCACACGATCAACCTGGTAAAGGAGAGGCTTAACAGAAGGCTTGATATCGAGGGAATCGTATTCACGATGTTCGACGCAAGGACAAATCTTTCTGCTCAGGTCGTTGAGAATGTGAAACAGCATGTAGAACAGCACATCTATGAAACAGTGATCCCGAGGAATATCCGTCTTGCGGAAGCTCCCAGCTATGGGGAACCGATCACGGTGTATGATAAGAAGTCTTCCGGTGCTGCTGCTTACAGAAATCTGGCGAAAGAAGTGATCCAAAAGGATGCCGGTCAGCTTTGAGAGCTGACACGGACGGGGATATGATACAGAAAAAGGGGAAATTTGATCAATGGCGAGAAGACACAGCGGATTAGGCAGAGGGCTGGATGCACTGATTCCGATGAGAGAAGAAGTTGAAAAAGCTATGCGATCGGCAGAATCTAAAGAAGTAGAGATTCTGTTTGCCGATGAGGAGGATCAGGAAGGATCTTCTGTAAATGATCATCAAAAAGATGATCATCAAAAGAGCGATGATCAGAAGAAAGACCTTCAAAATGTTTCACGTGAAACAAACAGGCGTGAAACAGTGAAAAAAATTGTGAAAGAAGAGCCTGAAGCTGCTTCTGAACCGGAAAAAGATTTTAATCCTCCTTTAGAGGTAATACCGGATCAAAGGAAAAAGGCGGCAGAATACACAAAACCGGTTGATACAGCAAAGACTGAGGATGATCGAAAGCCTGACGAGGATCCGAAGGAAAAGAAAGATCCCGTCACAGTCAGGATCTCCGAAGTGGAACCGAACAGGAATCAGCCCAGAAAGATTTTTGACGAGGAGAAACTGGAGGAATTGTCCCAATCCATCAAGGAATTCGGAATGTTACAGCCCATTCTCGTTCAAAAAAGAGACGGCTATTATGAGATCATTGCCGGAGAAAGACGCTGGAGGGCTGCCATAAAAGCAGGTCTCAAAGAGATCCCTGTCGTGATCCGTGACTATTCAGACAAAGAGATCCTGGAGCTCTCTCTCATCGAGAACATCCAGAGAGAGAATCTCAATCCCATTGAAGAGGCGCAGGCATTCCGGCGTCTGATGGATGAATTCGGCATGGGACAGGAGGAAATGGCAAAGAGAGTCTCCAAGAGCCGCTCGGCGGTGGCCAACTCTCTACGTCTCCTGAAACTGGAGAGCGAGGTCCAGAAGATGCTGGTCGACGGACTGCTTTCCATGGGACATGCCAGAGCGCTTCTTCCTCTGGAGAAACCGGAAGAACAGGCAGCCGCAGCGCAGAAGGTCATTGCTCAGACTCTGAGCGTGCGCGATACGGAAAAACTTGTCCGTGATCTTCTTAAAACAGAAGCCGGGCAGAAACCGGTTGACGTAAAACCGGCAGTACAGGAGGAAGATCCGAGCATTGCGGTGATCTACAAGCAGATCGAGGAGCGATTACAGCAGACTCTTCACACGAAAGTCCAGATCCAGCGAAAGAGAAACGGGCATGGAAAACTGCTGATTGATTTTTACGGCAGCGATGATCTTGATAAGATCATCGACAGGCTCACAGACAAGGGATGACCTGTTGGCATTTTCGTTGGGAAATTATAAAAAAACATGGTATAATATGGCGCGCAGTAAACAAAGAAATAACCCGGAACAGATTAACGCCGGGATAAGGAAGGTGGCAGAAGATGATTGATGTTAAGTTTTTGAGAGAGAATCCGGAGATCGTTAAAGAAAATATCCGTAAGAAGTTTCAGGATGTGAAGCTCCCGCTGGTCGATGAAGTGATCGAGTACGACGAGAAGAGACGTGCGGCGCAGAACGAGGCTGACCAGCTCCGTGCGGAGAGGAACAAACTCTCTAAACAGATCGGCGCGATGATGGGCAAGGCAAAAAAAGACCCCTCTCTGATGCCTGAGGTCGAGGCAGTCAAAGCTAAGGTCAGCGCAATGGCAGACCGCCTGGCAGAGCTCGATGCGATCAAGAAAGAGGCGGATGAGATCGTCCTTAAGGATATGATGGTCATTCCGAACATTATCGATCCTTCTGTTCCGATCGGTCCCGATGATACCCATAACGTCGAGATCCTTAAATACGGCGAGCCTGTGGTCCCGGATTTCGAGATCCCCTATCACACGCAGATCATGGAGAGTTTTGATGGCATCGACCTTGACAGCGCCGGCCGCGTTTCCGGAAACGGTTTCTATTATCTGATGGGCGACATCGCGAGGCTTCATTCCGCAGTTCTCTCCTACGCCAGAGATTTCATGATCGGCAAGGGATTCAACTATCATATCCCGCCCTTCATGATCCGCAGCGCCGTCGTATCCGGCGTTATGTCCTTCGCGGAGATGGATGCGATGATGTATAAGATCGAGGGCGAGGACCTGTATCTGATCGGTACGTCCGAGCACTCCATGATCGGCAAGTTCATCGATCAGATCGTTCCCGAGGAGAAGCTCCCTCAGACCCTGACCAGCTATAGCCCCTGCTTCCGCAAGGAGAAAGGCGCGCACGGCATCGAGGAGCGCGGCGTCTACAGGATCCATCAGTTTGAAAAACAGGAAATGATCGTTGTCTGCAAGCCTGAAGACTCTATGAAGTGGTACGACAAGCTTTGGAGCTACACAGTTGAGATCTTCCGCAGCATGGATATCCCGGTCAGAACGCTCGAGTGCTGCTCCGGCGACCTTGCTGATCTCAAGGTCAAGTCCTGTGACGTCGAGGCATGGTCCCCCAGACAGAAGAAGTATTTCGAGGTCGGCAGCTGCTCCAACCTTGGTGACGCGCAGGCAAGACGCCTGAAGATCCGTGTAAATGGCGCTGACGGCAAGAAATATCTTGCGCACACACTGAACAATACCGTAGTGGCATCTCCCAGAATGCTGATCGCGTTCCTGGAGAACAACTTGCAGGCAGACGGATCCGTGAAGATCCCGGCTGTCCTTCGTCCCTACATGGGCGGCATGGAAGTGATGATGCCCAAACACTGAAAAAAGAGTGGTAACTAAAAAAAGATAGATAAAAAATAGAGAAAAAAGAAAAACTACCGTAAATAGAACATACGTTCTTATAACAGATAAGAACGTATGTTCTATGCGGATAGAGGAAGAGAATTAGTCAGAGGTATATTTTGCACAAGTACTTCAGAGCAGTTGGTTTTTCGGGACCCTTAAAAGCTCACGATGTATACAATTTGATAGAGGACGTGCTTGATCACGCAGATCACAGAGCCTATATCACCGATCCGGACGACGAGGATTCCATGATGGCGGAGCTTCGTCTGGATTATGGGAACGGATATGGTATCTGTGCTGTTGGCGTGCTTGACGAATTGAACAATTTCAACTGCGAGTCATTGTTTCCGTATTATATCAGCGAATCCGTGAGTTCTCTGGAACAGGTGAGTGTAGAGGAGAGGATTGAAGGTCATACTTTTGCAGGCGTTGTGGATGACCTGAGCGTCGGCACGACCCTGATCTTCAGACTCATCAACGCGGTAGAGTTTCTCAAAACAGGCGAGCCTCAGATCAGCCTGATTCCCGGGACTTCGGTATGTCTTTCCGGTCTGTGCATCGGCGGCACTGTAATGCTGCCGATCCTTAAGACGGAAGAGGAGATCGAGGACACGAGAGAGAAGGATATGGAGCGCCGCAATCTCATGAACATGGCGCGCCGCGGTGACGAAGATGCCATGAAGAATCTCACCATGCAGGACATGGATATGTATGCGGTGATCATGGATAAGCTGCAGGAGGACGATATCTATACGCTCGTGGACTCAACGTTCATGCCCACCGGCGTGGAGTGCGACCTCTATTCTGTTCTCGGAGAGATCCAGAGGTGCGTCAAGACCGAAAATCCGGTCACGAAGGATGAGATCTGGATCCTGACCGTCATGTGCGGAAACCTTTTGTTCAAGCTCTGTATCAACAGTTTGGATCTGTACGGGGAACCGGCAGAGGGAAGACGCTTTAAGGGTGTCGTCTGGATGCAGGGAACGGTCAATTTCCAGGATGGAAGCAATGCTTTCGAGGATTTATAATTGGGGCTTCCATTTTTTAAAAAAAAGTGTATAATAAGAATGTTCTGAAGAATTCAGAGCATTATTTGTCTGCGTAGCTCAGTTGGATAGAGCGACCGCCTCCTAAGCGGTAGGTCGGGTGTTCGAGTCACCTCGCGGACGCTGATAAAAAAGGGCTGGGGGTCATTCTGGAGCGGTTCCCGGTTCTTTTTTACATGTACAATATTATGTACAGTATTCATTGAAACAGATACATTCTGGTTTTTTTTGAAAGGATTAGCTAACTATGAACCATTTTCTTTTTACTTCTGAATCTGTAACAGAGGGACACCCCGACAAGATCTGCGATCAGATCTCAGACGCTATCCTGGATGCCATCCTGGAGCAGGATCCTGCCGGCCGTGTTGCCTGCGAGACGACAGCGTCCACCGGACTGATCCATATTATGGGTGAGATTTCGACCTCCTGCTATGTGGATATTTCCGCCATCGCCCGGAAGACCATTTGCGAGATCGGTTATGACGATCCTTCCCTCGGCTTTGACGGATACTCCTGCGGCGTGATCACAAATATCGACGAGCAGTCTGCGGATATCGCCATGGGCGTTGACAAATCCCTCGAATCCAAGGAAGCAGGCGTTTCTGATGAGGACAACGGTGCCGGTGACCAGGGAATGATGTTCGGATATGCCTGTGACGAGACTCCTGAGCTGATGCCGCTTGCCATTTCTCTTTCCCATAAGCTGGCAAAGCAGCTGGCGAAGATCCGTAAGGACAAGGTCGTGGACTACCTGCGCCCCGACGGAAAGACGCAGGTCACGATCGAGTACGATGAGGAGAGAAGGCCGTTGCGGGTAGATACGATTGTTATCTCCACGCAGCATGCGGCGGAGGCAAGTCTGGAACAGATCCGAAGGGATATGATTGAACTGGTGATTAAGCCTACGGTGCCGGAGCATCTTCTTGATGACAGAACGAAGATCTTTGTCAACCCTACAGGACGCTTTGTGATCGGCGGACCGCAGGGAGATTCCGGTCTGACAGGCCGTAAGATCATCGTGGATACTTACGGTGGCAGTGCGCCTCATGGCGGTGGAGCTTTTTCAGGCAAGGATCCGACAAAGGTCGACCGCTCGGCTGCCTATGCAGCCCGTTGGGCAGCCAAGAACGTTGTTGCTGCCGGCCTGGCAAAACGGTGCCAGATCCAGTTAGCATATGCCATCGGCGTTGCGAAACCCGTCAGTGTGCTGGTAGAGACCTTCGGTACCGGCGTTGTCTCTGATGCCGAGCTGAGTGAAGCCGTCGCTAAGGTATTTGATTTCAGGCCGACCGCTATCATCCGTGACCTGGATCTTCGCAAGCCCATTTATCGGAATCTGGCTGCTTACGGGCATATGGGCCGGGAAGAACTGAATGTCGGCTGGGAGAAGACGAACAGGACAGAAGAATTAAAGAGGGCTTTAGAGGCCTGAATAAGGGAGAAGAATCAGCATGAGCATGATTAGAGATATCGCACTGGCGCCGTCCGGTAAAAAAAAGATCGAGTGGGTGAGGCGCAACTGCCCGCTCCTGCGAAGCTTGGAAGAGGATTTCAGAAAAACACAACCCTTTGCGGGAAAGCGGATCGCCCTGTCTATTCATCTGGAAGCGAAGACCGCTTATCTGTGCAAGGTATTAGCTGCCGGAGGTGCCGAGTTGTTCGTCACGGGCTCCAATCCCCTCTCTACTCAGGACGATGTCGCGGCAGCGCTGGCGGCAGAAGGGCTGAACATCTACGCCTGGCATGGTTCGACCGAGGAGGAATACTACACTCATCTCCGAGAGACACTGTCTCACCATGCGAACATCATTGTCGACGACGGAGGAGATTTGGTCCATATGCTGCATACGGAGCTGCAGGATGAACTTCCGTATGTGATCGGAGGCTGTGAGGAAACAACGACAGGGATCCTTCGCCTGATCGCGATGAACAACGAGGGAAAGCTGCGCTTTCCTATGATGAAAGTGAACAATGCCGACTGCAAGCACTTGTTTGATAACCGCTATGGCACGGGACAGTCTGTATGGGACGGCATCAACCGGACCACCAACCTGATCGTTGCCGGAAAGAACGTGGTAGTCGCCGGGTACGGTTGGTGCGGAAAAGGCGTCGCCATGCGCGCTAAGGGACTGGGAGCGAAGGTGATCGTCACCGAGGTGAATCCGGTCAAGGCTATTGAAGCAGTCATGGACGGGTTCGAGGTCATGCCGATGCATAAGGCGGCAGAGCGCGGCGACTTCTTTGTGACTGTGACCGGCTGTGCCGGAGTGATCACGGAGCCCGATTTCATGGTGATGAAGGAAGGCGCGATCCTCTGCAATGCGGGCCACTTCGATGTAGAAGTTGATATGAAGGGACTGCGCAGGATAGCTGTTCATGCGGAGGAAGTCAGGAACAATATTATGGGCTATACGCTGCCGAACGGCAGGCACGTGTATGTGCTGGCAGAAGGGCGGCTTGTAAATCTCGCTGCCGGGGACGGACACCCGGCGGAGATTATGGATATGAGTTTTGCAATACAGGCCCTTTCCGTTAAATACCTGATCGAAAATGAGGGCAAGCTGACGGAAAAATTGATCGACATCCCTCTGGAAGTGGATCTGGAGGTCGCGAACCGGAAGCTTTCGTTCCTTGGTATTGAAATAGATAAGCTGACACCGGAACAGGAGAAGTATCTGAACAGCTCTGCAGTTTGAGGCGGCGGCTGCAGAAGAGGAGGGTCCACGGTATGAAAACACTGATCAAAGGCGGGCTTGTTCTACTGCAGGACGAGTCCGGCTGGCGATATGAAAAACAGGACATCCTTATTGAGGAGAACAGAATTGCAAAGATCACGCCCTCTGCGGTGTTTGAAGACTGCAGGGTGCTCGATGCTTCCGGAAAACTGGTCATGCCCGGACTCATCAATGCGCATACACACGCATATATGACGATCCACCGCAACTATGCAGACGATCTGGCTTTTTTTGACTGGCTGGACAAGGTGCAGAAGGTGGAAGACGGCATGACAGAAGAGGACGTCTATTGGACGACGCTGCTCGCGATCATTGAGATGATTAAAAGCGGAACGACCTGCTTTGTGGATATGACTATTAAATCCGCAAAAGAGATGACGGGCCCACTTTCGGCAGCAGCCGGCGCTGTCAGGGACTCCGGCTTTCGGGCGGTAATCTCAAGAGGGCTCGCGGGTGTCTCCGATTCGGACGAATCGATCATGAAATACGGTCAGGCAGTTCGGGAGATGGAAATGTTCCGGGAAGAGAAGAGGCTCCAGTTCATGCATGGACCGCACGCTCCATACAGCTGTATGGCGGATTATCTGGAGAAACTGACCCGGTCCTGCAAGGAGCGAGGGATTGGCCAGACGATCCATCTCTCGGAAAGTCTTGCAGAGATGGACGGGATCAAGAAAGAGCACGGAACAACGCCGATTCAATATGTGTATGATCTGGGTGTTTTCGACGTTCCGGTCATTGCAGCACACTGTGTGTACGCTACTGACGAAGACATTGAGATCATGGCTAAAAAGGGTGTCAGTATCGCACTCAACCCCAAGAGTAACATGAAGCTGGGGAACGGTTTTGCACCGGCGCACAAGTTCCTGAATGCCAGTATCAACGTCTGCCTGGGAACGGACGGCTGCGGCAGTAATAACAGCCTGAATTTGTTCCAGGAAATGAACGCAGCGGCGCTCGTTTACAAGGGAGCAAACAGACAGGCACAGTGCGTAGGAGCAGCAGACGTGCTGCGTATGGCGACGGTGAACGGCGCGAAGGCCATCGGACGCGAGGGAGAACTTGGGGAGATCAGAGAAGGCGCGCTGGCGGATCTGATCCTGATAAACCTGAATGAGCCACAGTTCATGCCGGCAAACAACATCATTTCCGGACTTGTCTATTCCGCAAATGGGAGCGAAGTGGATACGGTGATTGTCGATGGAAGGATCCTTATGGAGAACCGGAAACTGACGACCATCAATGAGACCGAGGTGTTCAAGGCGTGCAGAGAGATCCAGGACCGGTTGTGTATGGAAAAGGAAAACAGGCTCTGAGAGGGAAAATGATATGCTCCTTTCCAGGTAGACAAGTAAAATAACAAAAGCTTGCTGCCAGGAAGGGGCATTTTTGTCTGCGTAGCTCAGTTGGATAGAGCGACCGCCTCCTAAG
>CACXMK010000013.1 GCA_902768735.1 uncultured Lachnospiraceae bacterium
ACCATGATCGCTCCCAAGGCTCCCGGACACACCGTTCGCAGCGAGTACCAGGCAGGCAAGGGAACTCCTTCCCTCGTCGCTGTTTACCAGGATGCTACCGGCCAGGCTCTTGACAAGGCGCTTGCATACGGCGCAGGCATCGGCGCTTCCCGCGCAGGTATCCTTGAGACCACATTCAGAACAGAGACCGAGACCGACCTGTTCGGTGAGCAGGCTGTCCTCTGCGGCGGTGTCTGCGCTCTGATGAAGGCAGGCTTCGAAACTCTGGTCGAGGCAGGCTACGATCCCCGCAACGCATATTTCGAGTGCGTACACGAGATGAAGCTGATCGTCGACCTGATCTATCAGTCCGGTTTCGCCGGAATGAGATATTCCATCTCCAACACAGCTGAGTACGGCGATTACATCACAGGTCCCAAGATCATCACAGATGAGACCAGAAAAGCTATGAAGAAGATCCTCGCTGACATCCAGGATGGTTCCTTCGCGAAGGAATTCCTGCTTGAGATGAGCCCTAACGCAGGCCAGCAGGTCCACTTCAACGCTATGAGAAAGCTCAATGCAGAGCATCCTGCTGAGAAGATCGGCGCGGAGATCCGCAAGATGTACAGCTGGAACAACGAAGGCGATATGCTGATCAACAACTAAAAATGGCATAGTTCGAAGCCGGCTGTATGCCCGCCGGATGCTCACATTCCTGATGCGATCCGCCGGGCACACAGCCGGCTTTTTCTATGCTTTTTTATCATCGACGGAGGAACGGTCCGCATCAGTCTGAAAGGCGATGGAAGCAATTGTGCGATCGATTACGGCAGTGAGAGCGGCGGAGAATTGATCGTCACCGGCGGTACGATCGTCGCCTGCGGAGGGTCCAGCATAGTAGAGGAGTTCAGCTCCGGGTCGACCCAGTGTGCCGTACTCTTCAACCTGGATTCTACAGCTTCTGCAGGTACAGTATTCCGCGTGTTGGATGCAGACGGAAGTGAAATACTCTCTTATACGCCGCCGTGCAGCTATTCTTATGTGGCATTCAGTGCTCCTGAGCTCGCCGTTGGAGAGACCTGCTCGATTATGGTTGGGGAGGAAAGTACGGAATTAACGCTGAGTGAGACGGCAATGCAGATCGGAACAAGTTCGGGAATGAGCGGCTTTGGTCCGGAAGAAAACTCCGAATCTGAAAATACTGAATCAGAATCAACAGGGGTTGTTTCAGCGGCAGATCTTAACAGTAATGTCTGGATCCAGTTAGGGATGTCTTGTGTAATTCTCGCAGCTGCAATTCTATTTGCTGTGAAGTATCGAAGATAATACGGGAAGCGCTTTGACATTTGTAAATGGCTCCACCAGGATCATGAATTACATAAATCTTGGTGGAGCCATTGAATATGCGGAATCATTAGAATTTACTAAGAATCATGAAAAAGAATTATTCCACGATCTTCCCTGCCACTGCGCACTTCGCGGCAGTAATGGGAGAAGCGAGATAGATATTCACCTTCGAGGTGCCCATGCGGCCGAGAAAGTTGCGGTTGTTGGTCGCGACGACCACTTCGTTGTCCGTCAGAATGCCGCCTGTCCTGCCGCAGCAGAGGCCGCAGCCGGGCGTTGTGATCATGGCGCCTGCCTCTGCGAGCGTGGCGAGCGTTCCGTCCGCCAGCGCTTCCCTGTAGATCTTGCGGCTGGCAGGCGTGACGATCAGCTTGACGAAAGGCGCCACCTGCTTTCCTTTCAAAATGGAAGCTGCTGCCTGCAGGTCTTCGAGACGCCCGTTGGTGCAGGAGCCGATGAAGACCTGGTCGACGCGGATGCTGCCATCCTTAATGAGGCCGACACCGGGAACGATGTTTCCCTCCTCTATTTCAGAAGCCTCGGCGATGACCTGCGTGACGGGTTTGATCTTATCGACTTGCGACGGACACGCCATGACAGGGACAAAATCCTCCGCGCGGTAGTTCAGGACCTGCGCATAGACAGCGTCGTCATCTCCGTGCAGAGTCTGCAGGAAGCTATCCAGACCATCCAGACCGCAGTATTCCGCAGTCTTTTCATCAGGAGAGAAGAGGCCGCACTTGGCGCCGCACTCGACAGTCATGTTGGACATGGTCATGCGGCTCGCGACGGACATTGCCTCCACTGTGCTGCCCGCAAACTCCAGGGATTTGTAAGTTGCGCCGTCTGCCCGAAGATCGCCAATGATCGTCAGGATGACGTCTTTGGAGGTGACGCCCTCGGGGAGAGTTCCCTCGATATTGACGCGGATCGTCTCAGGTACGCGAACCCATAGCTTTCCGGTGCCCAGGATACTCGCCATTTCCGTGTAGCCGATGCCGGTGGAGAACGCGCCGACGCAGCCGTATGTGACCGTGTGGGAATCCGTGCCAAAAGCTACATCGCCCGGTTTCACATAACCGGCTTCGGTCATGAGCTGGTGGCAGATGCCGTCAGAGCGGTGCACGTTCCGTACACCGTACTTGTCGCAGAAATCATCCCCGATCTTATGGTGGCGCGGGTCATCGAGCTGGCTTGCCGGGACCAGATGGTCGTAAATGAGCACTGTCCTTTCCGGATTCCAGATCTTCTGAAATCCCATCTCTTCGAACTTGTCTTTCACAAAGGGAATAAAAATATCGTGGATCATGACGCGGTCCACATTCACCGTGATGATATCGCCGGCTTTCACGGAAGCCGCGCCGATATTATGCGCAAAAATCTTTTCTATTAAAGTAGAACCCATAGCTTCTCCTTTCAGTCGACGGAAATGCCGTTGAGCTTCTGCATGGCTTTTACAAGACCGCCCGCCTCGAGGATATCCAGGAGGTTTCCGGGAAGCGAGGAGATCGGATAGGACTTTCCGTTGTACTCGATGGATTCACCGACGTTGACCGTGATCTCATCGCCTTCCTTCACATCGTCGCAGAGCGTGTCGTTCTCGATGAGGAGAAGGCCGTTGTTGATGGCGTTTCTGAAAAAGATCCTGGCGTAGGAACGCGCGATGACGGCGCGCACGCCGAGGGCCTTAATGACTTCCGGCGCCTGTTCGCGGGAGGAGCCGCAGCCAAAGTTCTTACCCGCTACGATAATGTCACCGGGCTGGATTTTTGCCGCAAGCTCGGGGCGGAGAGGGCTGAAACCGAAGGGGGCCATGTCCTTTACTGTCTTAAGGGCCAGATACTCTGTCGGGATGATGATGTCGGTATCGATATCGTCGCCGAGGAGCCAAACTTTACCTGTAAACTGTTCCATAGGTTACCTCATTTCTGGATGATACCTCTTTTTAAGGATTCCGAATGACCGGTGAACAGATGTTGCCGCGCGGCAGCCGTCCGGATCAATATGTATACGGCGATACGATCTCGCCGGCAATGGCGCTGGCTGTGACCGTCGCTGCGCTGCCAAGATAGACGAAAGAATTCTTATCGCCCGCGCGGCCCTTGAAGTTGCGCGTTCCCGTGCTGATCAGGACTTCGCCCGCTCCTATGACGCCCTGACAGCTGCCCCAGCATACGCTGCAGTTCGGATTCATGACCATGGCGCCGGCTTCCATGAAGATGTCCAAAAGGCCTTCGCGAAGCGCGTCGAGATAGACCTCGCGGCTTGCGGGGACGACGAGGAAGCGCACTTTGTCGGCAACTTTGCGGCCTTTGATAATGGAAGCGCCAAGGCGCAGGTCCTCGATGCGGCCGTTGTTGCAGGAGCCGAGGAAGGCTTCGTTGATCTTAACGCCCTTTACATCGTCGACGGGGGCAAGATTGTCTACGAAGTGCGGTTTCGCGACGACCGGGACGATCGTCGACATATCGATGTCGTACACCTTTTCAAACACGGCGTCTTCATCGCTCTTAAAGCATGCGGCAGGCTTTCTGTCCCCATGCTCTTTAAGGTATGCGAGGGTGATGTCATCCACTTCCATGAGCGCTGTTTTGGCACCGGCTTCGACGCAGAGATTGCAGATCGAGATGCGATCGCTCATCGTGAGGTTCTTCATGCCGTCGCCGACGAACTCCATAGCGTGGTAGTTGGCGCCGTTCGCGCCGATCATGCCGATGATGGTCAGGATCAGGTCTCTCGCGGTGACCCTGTCAGCAAGTTTTCCGGTCAGGTTGAAGCGCAGCGTCTCGGGCACCAGGACCCAGGAGCCGCCGGTCACCATGCCGTAGAGATAGTCCGTGCAGCCCACGCCGGTACCGAAAGCGCCGAGCGCGCCGTATGCGCAGGTATGGCTGTCCGCGCCGAAGATCAGCTGTCCGGGCACCACATGCTTTTCCAGCATGACCTGGTGGCAGACGCCTTCACCCTCGTAGAACAGGATCCCGTTCTCTCTGGCAAAATCGCGCATCTTCTTTTGCGAACCCGCTGTCTTGGGGCTGTCGCAGGGGACGTTGTGATCGACGATCCAGACAAGTTTCTCCTTGTCCGCGATCCGGGGGTTCTTCAGCTTATTGTACATATCAATGGTGAGATGAGTGGTTCCGTCGTTGCTCATCAGGTAGTCGAGCGCGACAGTATGGATCTCGCCGGCGTGAACGGTCTCAAGACCCGCCGCGCGGGCAATGATCTTTTCAGCGATAGTCATACCCATAGTGATTCCTCCAAAATCATTCTTTGAATTTACGCTTCAGGATTGTCCAGAGAGCTGATCAGCCCTCCCTGATCGAGGATCTTCTGAAGGTGCACGGGGAGCTTTGTGCAGGGGAAGGTCCGGCCTTTCGCTGTCACAGTTCCCTTTTCCATGTCGAGGGTGATCTCGTCGCCGGTCTCGACAGCGGCGTACAGCCCGTCACAGACAATAGCCGGAAGGCCGATGTTGATGCAGTTTCTGTAAAAGATCCTGGCAAAGGAAGGCGCCAGAACGGCGCGGACGCCAAGCGCCTTGAGGACGGCGGGCGCCTGCTCCCGGGAGGAACCGCAGCCGAAGTTGTCGTCAGCGACGACGAAATCGCCGGGCTTGACCTCGGAAGCGAAATTTGCGTCCAGGGATTCGAAGGCGTGGACTTTCATCTCATCGACAGTGGGATAGAGAAGATACTGCGAGGCGATGATCTGGTCGGTGTCCACGTCTTTGTGAAAACGGAATACTTTACCCATTGAAATGATCCTTTCTGAATTTATTATTCTCTTTAATAATTATTTTCTTTATTGATGATTGTCTTTATTGATGATTGTCTTTATCGATTAGTCTCTTTCATAATTATCTGAAGCATTATCCGGGTTCGATAAAAGCGTTACCATCCGGGCACTGATATCGCTTAATGTTAACACATTCTGGAGAGAATGAAAATTGTAAAACACGAGAGCGGGATGTATAATGGTCGAAGATAGCTGTTGGAACAGAAGATATCTGTTGGAACAGAGAAAGAGAACAGAATGATCGCATTTTTGAGAGGATACGTTGCCGCTGTTTATGAAGGAGCGGCAGTGATCGATATTGGCGGTGTCGGATACGAAGTGAGGATCTCCTCCGATACGGCGCAGAGACTGGCGTCTCTTGGACGGGACGAGGAAGTTACCGTCTATACTTACACATACTTAAGGGAGGACCAGATCGCCCTGTACGGCTTTCTGTCAAGGGAGGACCTGGAACTGTTCAAGCTCCTGATCACAGTCAGCGGCGTTGGCCCCAAGGGAGGACTGGCGCTTCTGTCGGTTGGGACGGCGGATGATCTGCGGTTCGCGATCATGACCGGGGATGCGAAAATGATCGCGAGGGCTCCGGGCGTCGGCAAAAAGACAGCGGAGCGCCTGATCCTGGATCTTCGGGAAAAGATCGCGGGGCTGTATGACGCAGCGATGATGGCTGTGGCATCCGGCGGTGCGGACGACGCCGGTTTAGCGGGGTATACTTCAGCGGGCGGACCCGCGTTTACGGATGATGCCGCGCAGGAAGCAGTTGAAGCGCTTACAGCGCTAGGGTATTCCAGGGCTGAGGCTTCGAAAGCAGTGCGCGCGTGCAAGGACAGCGCCGTGAAGAGAGGGGAAGATCCGGCCGACACGGAAAGTCTCCTGAAAGCAGCGCTCCGGTATTTATAGATCCTTATTTCATAGATGCTTTGATGACAAATAAAGGCAAGCGAGAGAGTAAACGGACTTTATGATAAGAAGAACGATCGAGACCAGTTATACGGAAGAAGACAGCCGCATTGAAGGGTCTCTCAGGCCAAAAAAACTCAGTGAATATATAGGGCAGGCCAAGATCAAGGAGAGTCTCGGGATCTCCATCCAGGCAGCCAGGCAGAGAAAGGAACCTCTGGATCACCTATTGTTCTACGGGCCTCCCGGACTTGGAAAAACGACGATCTCAGGGATCATCGCCAACGAAATGGGCGTCAATATCAGGATCACCAGCGGACCGGCCGTCGAGAAGCCGGGAGAGATGGCGGCGATCCTGAACGGACTCAAAGAGAACGATATCCTGTTCGTCGATGAGATCCACCGCCTGAACAAGCAGGTGGAAGAGGTCCTGTACCCGGCGATGGAAGATTTTGCCATCGATATCATGATCGGAAAGGGACCGACAGCAAAGTCGATCCGTCTGGAACTTCCCAGATTCACGCTCATCGGCGCGACGACGAGGGCGGGCCTTTTGTCGGCGCCGCTCAGGGACAGGTTCGGCGAGATCCACCGCCTGGAGTTCTACAACACGGATGAGCTCAGGCAGATCGTGATGGCGAGCGCCGCAAAGCTCCGTGTTCCGATCGACGAGGAAGGCGCCAGGGAGCTGGCAAGAAGGAGCCGCGGAACGCCGAGGCTGGCCAACAGGATCCTCAAGAGAGTGCGCGATTACGCGCAGGTGCGGTACGACGGGAAGATCACGCTGGAAGTCGCGCGGACAGCGCTGGATCTCATGGATGTGGACCGGATGGGTCTTGACAGGGCGGACAGGAATTACCTGTTCACGCTGATCGATAAGTTCGGCGGAGGGCCCGCGGGGCTGGATACTATGGCAGCGGCGATCGGAGAGGATTCCGGCACGCTGGAGGACCTCGTGGAACCGTATCTTCTGCAGAACGGCCTGATCAACCGGACGCCGAGGGGAAGGGTCGCGACGCAGGCGGCGTATGAACATCTCGGCATCCCTTATGCAGCGCAGGAGTGAGAGGTAAAACGAAATGGCAGAGAAGACAGATGCGCAGGTGAATATCGGCGGAAAGACCTATACGCTCAGCGGTTATGAGAGCGAAGAGTACCTGCACAAAGTGGCCGATTATCTGAACGGAAAGATCGCCGGACTCAGGCAGGACGCGGAGTTTGCAAGGCTCACGCCCGATATGCGCCACCTCCTTTTAAATCTCAACATCGCTGACGACTATTTCAAGGAAGTGGCAAAAAACGAAGAACTGCAGGCCCTTATTGACAAAAAAGAGAATGACCTCTATGATATCAAACACGACCTTGTCGCGGCGCAGATGAAGCTGCAGAGCGCGGACAAGGGAAAAAAGAACGGAAAACAGTAAGGAAACACGAAAAAATACGTCATGTAGGTGGGACGGGGAAGCGCTCTGACCGCAGGCACCGGCAAAAAGGCCCGCGCCTGCTTTTTAGCATACCTTGAACCCGATGGCAGGCTTGAGTAAAGACGATAACAAAGAGATGAAAACAGAATATATCCGTATAGCGCCGCTGCCGGAGATCCTTGCCCCCGCAGGGAGCAGGAAAGCCTTTCTCGGCGCAATGAAAGCCGGCGCGGACGCTGTCTATCTGGGCGGTGAGAAATTCGGAGCGAGAGCCTACGCGGAGAATTTTTCGAGAGATGATATCGTAAAGTCCATAAGGGAAGCGCATATCCTCGGCAAAAGAGTATACCTGACGCTCAACGTCTTAACGAAAGAGAGCGAGCTTGAGGAAACAGTTGAATTCGCGTCAGATCTGTATGACGAGGGGCTCGACGGAGCGATCGTACAGGATATCGGTGTTTTGGCATCGCTGCATGAGAGATGTCCGGGGCTGGCGCTTCATGCGTCCACACAGATGTCAGTGACAAGCGCGGAATCGGTTCGCTTTCTCAAGGGTATGGGCGTGCGCAGAGTTGTACCCGCCAGGGAACTCTCTCTTTCGGAGATCAAGGCGCTCAAGCGGGAGGAACCCATTGAAGTGGAGAGCTTTATCCACGGCGCTATGTGCTACGCTTACTCGGGACGGTGCCTGATGTCGAGCTTTCTCGGCGGCAGGAGCGGAAACCGCGGAAGATGCGCCGGCACTTGCAGACTTCCCTACCGGATCCTCGACAACACGGGACGCAGCATCCGCCTGCAGAAGGGCCCGGATATGCCGTATCCCCTTTCTATGCGGGATATGTGCGTTCTGGAGATCCTCCCCGACCTCATCGACGCGGGGATCGACTCGTTCAAAATTGAGGGAAGGATGAAGAGTCCGCATTACGCGGCGGGCGTCACAGCCCTTTACAGAAAATATACCGACCGGTACGTGAAATGGGACGCGGACGGCCGGAAGAAGCCCTGGAAGGTCGAGCCGGAGGACATGAAGCAGCTCGCTTCGCTGTATATCCGGTCCGATCTCAGCACGGGATACTACTACAGACAAAACGGAAGGGAACTCCTGACGATCGGAAAGCCCGGCTACGCCGGAACGGAGGACAGCCTTCTATTACAGATCGAGCAGAAATACCTGCAGGAGATGCCAAAGCGGGAAATCGCAGGCCGTGCCGTTTTCATGCCCGGGGAGCCGGCGGCGCTGACAGTCTTCACGCCGGATTCCGCAGAAAACGGAAGCCGCGTTCAGGTGCAGGTCCTGGGAGATATCGTCCAGCCCGCGCAGAAGCGGCCCATGGGATCTGAAGAGATCGAAAAACGGCTCAGAAAGACAGGCGACTCTATCTTTACTTTTGGGGATCTTTCCGTGGAAGTGCAAGGAGACATCTTCCTGCCGGTGGCTTCCCTGAACGCGCTGCGCAGGGATGCGATGCAGGCGCTGGAGGAGAAGATCCTCGCAGATACGAATGCGGCAGAGGGAGAGGCGACCGCCTGCGCCGGTTTCCGCAAAGAGGAGAGCGATACCGGAAGCGCCGTAGGCGCTGGTGTGATGTCTTCCGATCCCATCGAGACGGGAGCCGATATTCCCGAAATATGGGCTGTTGTTACAACACTGCCACAGCTGCGGGCGGCGAAGAGATGCGGCGTGAAGAATATCGTCGTTGAAGAGACGCCGCAGCTCACGGAAGTTATGACAGAAGCGGAGCGAGCGGAGTATTTTGCCGCGCTGCCGCATGTCTTTCGAAAAAACAGCCGGAACGCCGTGAAGAACCTGATCGGAAAAGGGTTCAGAGGCGTCCTCGTGAGAAACCTTGAGGAGATCACTTTTTTGCGGCAGTGCGGCTACACCGGGCAGGTCATCGCAGACAGCTCGCTCTATCAGTGGAACACTGTCGCAAGGGACATCCTTCTTGATCAGTGTGATAAGATAAACCTTGGCTGGGAACTCTCGGGGAGAGACATGCAGCCCCTGCTCAAGGGCGCCGGAAAGAGACAGCTCCTGAATGTATACGGCCGGATCCCGATGATGATCACAGCCGGCTGCGTGAAAAAGACCGCAGGTGTCTGCAGCCATACGGAGAAGGAGTTCTTCTATCTTGAAGACAGAAAAGGGATCCGTTTCCCGGTCCGGTGCATCTGCGGATCCTGCAGCAATGTGATCTACAACAGCCTTCCGCAGTCCCTGCACACGTTTGCGGCGCGGAGAGATCCCATAGTCATGGGGGCGGGCGGCTGGCTCTGCACTTTTACGACGGAGAGCGGAGAGGACGCGGAAGCGGTCCTGCGCTGGTATCTGGCGGCGGCAGCGGGCGATGCAGCAAAGAGTAACGCGGAGAGTGTTTTCGGGGAGTATACGACCGGACATTACAGAAAAAGCGCGCTCTGACAACGTTTTAAAACGGTTTGAGGAGAACGGGTTTATTTACTATTGAATTGTATGGAAAATGGGATTTGGGGAGATAGGAAAGGAAGGTGATGAAATGCAGGCCTATGCAGTCTCCTACAGCAAATATCTGATCGCGGCATCGATGCTGCTCTATACTTTCCTGGCTTATGTGGCCCTTCCTTCCGGAAAGGATGTGCGCCGCACGTGCGAGACGCTCCAGCGGCTCTGCATGGGTGTCTTCACGATCAACGCGTTTTTGACGATGGCCATCCTTGCGAGAGAAGAGAACCTCTTCACGTTCGGACTTCTCCTCCTTGTGCTCACGCTCGGCGCCGCCTTCCTCTACAGATTCCTGTATAAGAGCGCGAACATGCTGATGATGAACAACATCCTGATGATGCTGAGTATCGGCATAGTGATGATCTCGAGGATCAACCACCAGAAAGCCCAGAAACAGCTCCTGATCTCTGTTGCGGGCATTGCGTTCATGCTGTTGTTCCCGTTTCTTCGGAACAAGCTGGATTCGCTGCGGAAGGGAACCTATTTCTACGCGGTCGCAGGAATCGCGGCGCTCGGTGCAGTGCTTTTGCTCGGCGCGATCACGAACGGCTCAAAGATCAGTTTTTCCATCGCGGGTATTACTTTTCAGCCCAGCGAATTTGTCAAAATACTGTTCATCCTGTTTCTTTCCTGCGCATTATGCGAGGAGAACACGAAGAATCACATCGCCTTTCTAACGGCGGCGGCAGTTGTCCATGTCGGCATCCTGATGCTGTCAAAGGACCTGGGGGGCGCGTGCATTTTCTTTATCGTCTATCTTGTGATCCTGTTTTTGTCGACAGGAAAATGGAGATATCTGATCATCGGACTTCTTCTCGGAGCCATCGCAGCGGTGCTCTGTTATTTCCTGTTCGCGCATGTAAGAGTGAGAGTCCAGGTCCTTTTGGATCCCTGGACCTCCATTGACAGCAACGGATATCAGATCACGCAGTCTCTGTTTGCGATCAGCTTCGGAGGCCTGTTTGGAGCGGGTCTGATGCAGGGGATGCCTTCGAGTATTCCGTTCGTGGAATCTGACTTTATCTTTGCGGCGATCATTGAGGAGATGGGCCTGATCTTCGGTATCTGCCTGATCCTTCTGTGCCTCAATGTTTTTACGGATTTCCTGCTCCTTGCAGCGAGCTATTCCAATAAGTTTTACCGGCTGTATACCTTTGGAACGGCGATCGCGTTCATTTTCCAGGCATTTTTAACGATCGGCGGTGAAGTGAAGTTTATCCCGCTCACCGGTGTCACGCTCCCTTTGGTCAGCTACGGCGGAAGCTCGGTGCTCGCCACATTCGTCATGTTCGGCATTGTAGGCGCTATCTTCATGCTTCAGGAGGAGCGGATGGAGAAGTTCCGCATCAGATACGAACAAGAGCACAGCGGCATTAACAGGGACGAGATGTATGAAAGGTCTCCGGTCCCGAAGGAAGAGAAGGAGATATACAGCGATACGACAATGTCGCGCGATGCGGAGAGAGATTTTTACAAAGACTTTAAGGGCGTTCCGATCTACGACCCCGGCAAGGAGTACGAGAACACGAAACACTTTGACATTTGACGTCTGGATCCTGGAGGGCTGTGTATGTTCAAATCAGTGACAAAACAGAATAGCTCCGCACAAAAGCCGGACAAAAACGCTTCTACGGGCATTTTTGATGTCCCTACGAGATGGGAGAAGCTTGAAAGAGAGAAAAAAGCGGCGAGGATCCACATCACCTTTTTTGCCGTTTTATTTGCGCTGCTCTTTGGCTGGATGTGCTTTTTCTTCACGCAGACGGCGATTGAAGACAGGGTTGAGCTTTTTAATAATGATTACAACAAAAGGGACGAACTTCTGGAGACCAGGATCCGCCGGGGAAGGATCTACGCGTCCGACGCGGAGACAGTGCTCGCTGAGACTACGGCGGAACTTGAGGAGAACGGAACGGTCACACAGACCAGGACGTATCCGTTCGAAAGGATTTACGCTCATACGGTGGGATACTCCCTGATGGGAGGGAGCGGACTGGAGGAGCACTTCAAATATGAACTTCTCCATTCCAACGTTCCTCTCTCTGACAAGGTCCGCTGCGACAACAAGAAAGATGCGGACGAGAGACTGTATCCCGGAAACGACCTGATCACGACGCTTGATACGGTCCTGCAGGAAGCCTGCTATGAAGCGATGTCGAACTACGAAGGAGCGGTGATCGTCACCGAGCCTTCGACAGGACGGATCCTCGCGATGGTCTCGAAGCCCGATTATGATCCTAATACGATCGAGCAGGAGTGGGAAAATCTCCTTAGCGACAACGAGTCGGGCACTCTTCTCAACAGAGTGACGCAGGGGCTCTATCCGCCCGGCTCCACCTTTAAGATCGTGGACTGCATTGATATCTTACAGGAGGACCCGGATATCGTGGAGGACTACAGTTTCACCTGTACCGGCGTTTTCGAGAGCGGCGGGGAGTCCATCCACTGCTACGAATATGAAAAGCACGGTGAGATCGACCTTAAGGAGTCCTTTGCAGAGTCGTGCAATTCCTCTTTTGCCAATATCGGCGTGAACCTGATCAGTACCGATTCGATGTCCGCCACACTAAAGAGGCTGCTGTTCAACCAGAAGCTTCCATACGAAATGCCTTATGTCCGCAGTTCCATCAACATGCCTGATACCCTCTCCACAGAAGGGATCATGCAGATGTCCATCGGGCAGGGTACGACCTCAATGACGCCCCTGCACCTGAACATGATCACATCTGCAGTGGCGAACAGCGGAGTGCTCATGAAGCCGCATCTTGCGGACGAGCTTCGCGACGCCAACGGGCGCACCCTCAAGACGTATGTTCCGGAGGAATACGGCGCACTCATGTCTGCGTCTGTCGCGGAAACGATATCAGAGTTTATGCGCTCTGTTGTAACGGACGGGACGGCGATGTCCCTCAAGGGCCGCGACTATGAAGCGGCAGGCAAGACGGGAAGCGCGGAGTTTGACAACAACAAGAGCTCCCACGCATGGTTTACGGGGTTCGCCCCTTACGACGATCCCAAGATCTGCGTGACCGTTCTGATCGAAGGCAAAGGTATGGGCTCGAGTTACGCGGTGCCTGTCGCGGGACGTATCTTCGACGCGTACTTTGCGCGTTAGCAATGAACCATGCGCGGACCTGTCGGCATGGATCATTTACTTTTCGTGTTTTCAGTCTTGCAATTGCTACCGTAACATGATAGTATAGCTTTGTTTGACGCAAGAATTATCGGAATTTTCATTCAATATAACAATTAAAGGTGGTAACAAAATGAGTGCTCTTCGCTGGATCTTTACGATCGCAATTATTTTGGTAAGTATTGTAATGACAGTCATTATTCTTATGCAGGAAGGAAGGTCTCAGGGACTTGGCGCGATCAGCGGCGCTGCTGAGACATACTGGGGAAAGAACAAGGGCCGTTCCATGGAAGGATTTCTCGAGAAATTCACTACAGGACTGGTGATCGCTTTCTTCATTATCGCGATCCTTCTGAATATGAATCTGTTCTGATCGTTGCATTGATCTGAAAGGCCTGTCCCGCCGCATGCGGTGCCGGTCACAGATCTGCAAAAGATGCTGAATTTCCATGCACTCCTGCGAACCATCGCAGGAGTGTTTTCGTTATAAGAGTTTTGTGATAAATAAGGGTTTCATGATAAAGATCTCGTTATAATAGGGGCAGCATCATAAAGATCCCGAAGAACACGATATGGATCAGGAAAAAATGAGAAGAGAAAGAATGAACGAACAAACTTATATAGGAAAATATGACAGCAACAGTCATGGATACGGCTTCGTCGCTGTCGATGGATTCGCGAGAGACCTGTTCATTCCGCAGGGCTGCTCGCACGGTGCCGTCTTCGGCGATACTGTTGAAGTAAAGATCCTTCGCGGTGAGCTGGATGAGTACGGACTTGACGACGGCCGCGGACGCAGGGCGGAAGCGGAGGTGGTCAGGATCGTAAAACGGGGCCTGAGTGAGATCGTCGGGACATACCGCTCCTACAGAAAGCCTGTTCAGAAGCAGTATTATCTGGAGGAGGCAGCGAAAGAAACGGCGGCCGGAAAGAAGTGGAGAAGCGCTATCGTCACGCGCAATATTGCCGGATTCGTGGTGCCGGACCACGCCCGGATCCCTTTCCGCGTCGACATACCCGTAAAGGACCGGAACGGCGCTCTGGAAGGGCATAAGGTCGTCACGAAGATCACCCTTTACAACGGAGACGGCAGCGACCCCGTGGGAGAGATCACTGAGATCCTGGGACACATCACGGATCCGGGCGTGGATATTCTCTCCTTAGTGAGGAGTTACGGGATCCCGACTAAGTTCCCGGAGGAAGTGATCAGGGAGGCGGAAAAGCTTCCTGACAGTGTTGATGCGGGCGCCTACAAAAAAAGAAAGGATCTCCGCGCTATTCCCACGGTGACGATCGATGGGGATGACACAAAAGATATCGACGACGCCATCTCTCTTGTAAGGGAAGGCGATCGTCTGGTGCTTGGCGTCCACATCGCGGACGTGGCGGAATATGTGAAGGAAGGCTCTGCGCTCGACAGGGAAGTATTAAACCGCGGAACGAGCGTCTATCTCGCAGACCGCGTGATCCCTATGCTTCCGAGAAAGCTTTCCAACGGCATCTGCTCGCTCAATGCGGGCGAGGACAGGCTTGCGCTGAGCTGTCTCATGACGATCGACGAGAGCGGAGACGTGGCGGAATACGAGATCGCGGAGTCGGTCATCCACGTCGATGCGCGCCTCTCCTATAACGGCGTAATGCGTTTCTTTACTGAGAAGGACGAGAGCGAGATCGCCGCGTCCCTTGCCTGGCAGGGATACAAGGGCGTAAAGGGGAGAACGCAGGTTATCGCCAGGATGCTTCGCAGGATGAAGAAGCTGGCATCAGTCCTTCGGGCAAAGAGAGAAAAGAGGGGCTGTGTGGATTTTGACTTTCCGGAAGCTAAGGTCGTACTGGATGAAAACGGAAAGCCTGTGGAGATCGTCCTTCGCGAGCGGAATGACGCGACAGATCTCATCGAGGACTTCATGATCCTCGCCAACGAAACGGTGGCAAAACACTGCGTCTTCATGGAGATTCCTTCCGTTTACCGCATCCATGGAGAACCGGTCCTCGACAAGATGAGGGAACTGACGACGGTCCTTAGGGGATTCGGCTATAAGTTCCATCCCGGACAGGGACAGATCCATCCGTCCCAGATCCGCAACCTGCTTCAGAAGATGGAGGGCAAGCCCGAGGAGACGATGCTTAGCATGATGGTCCTGCGGTGCATGCAGAAAGCGCAGTATGCGACAAGCTGTGAGGGACATTTCGGTCTTGCGCTGAGTTATTACTGCCACTTCACGTCTCCGATCCGCAGATATCCGGACCTTCTTGTGCACAGAAGTCTCAAGTACTGGATACACGGGGAACTGGACGAAGCGGCGATCGACCGCCTGAACCAATATCTTCCCGGCGCTGCCGCAAGGAGCTCCGAGACGGAGCAGCGCGCCGCGGAAGCAGAGCGCGAGACGATAAAGCTCAAGAAGGCCCAGTTCATGGAAGACAAGGTCGGAGAGACGTATACCGGCGTTATTTCGGGCATCACTTCGTGGGGGATCTATGTTGAGCTTCCCAACACTGTGGAAGGAATGATCCGGATCAGCGATCTCACAGATGATTTCTATGAATACGACGAAAAACAGTATATACTGGTAGGAGAGCGCACAGGAAGAAGATATATGCTCGGCCAGAAGATCCGCGTCACGGTAGAAGGCGCCGACGATGTCAGAAGAACGATCGATTTCGTGCCGGCGAAGGATGCGAAGAGAGAAGACTCGCGAAAGGATGCCTACAGATCTGACAGCAGAAAAGGCCCTAAGAATAAGAGAGCCGGGAATACGGGCGTCAGGATCAAAGGTATTAAGGGAAAAGCAGGAAATAAGAATTTTTACAAGAAAAGCGGTGTGAAGAGAAAAGGCAGAAAGGGACGAAGATGAGCGCCAAAGAAGCGATCAAACTGGTGGCCAATAACAAAAAGGCCTATCACGACTATTTCATAGAGGAGAAGTATGAGGCCGGCATCGAGCTGTTCGGGACTGAGGTGAAGTCGATCCGTCAGGGAAAATGCAGCATCAAGGAGGCCTATGTCTCTATCGATAACGGTGAAGCTTTCGTAGAAGGCATGAATATCAGCCCCTATGAAAAGGGCAATATCTTTAACCGCGAGCCGCTCCGGAAGAGACGCCTTCTCCTGCACAAGCGCGAGATCATAAAACTCGCAGGCCAGGTGCAGGCCAAGGGCTACACATTGATGCCTCTGCAGGTCTACTTCAAGAACGGCCGCGTCAAAGTGGAGATCGGCCTCGCGCGAGGCAAGAAGCTCTACGATAAGCGCGACGATCTGAGGACAAAAGCGATGAAGCGCGAGATGGAGAGAGACTTCAGGAACAGCCAGGTGAAAATGTGAGAGACCTCCGCCGGCTCTGAGTCAGGGGGACGGACGCTCTGTCTCATCTGCATCAAACCGCCGGTTTAAAACGGTTGACACCGCTTGGCAGTATTCTATAATAATAGATACAAAGAGAGGGCTGCCATGCAGCCCGGTCTCATTTGCATCATACCCGGGTTAGTAAAGGTTTCGACAGGGGTCATGCAGGTGGAGAAGCTACCCGACGCCGATCGTCAAACGGCACAATTAAAAATAAACGCTAACGATAGAGTAGCACTGGCGGCTTAATTGCCACCCGTCGTCTGGAGGACACCCGCATCCTGCAGCTCCGGCGTCATGAAAGCGGGAAACGACACGGGGTAAGCTTTGCCCCCGCGGGCGTATCATGAAGCTACTAAAGCCGATGGATTGACTGTTTTCCATCGGCGGAGGGAATGGGAGTGATCCGGAAAAACCGTCTGTGGTAGGAGAAGGACATTGAATTGGCTTTTGGACAGGGGTTCGATTCCCCTCTAATCCAGACTCAAAGGCGCTGCGTCAGGGCAACCTGGCGCGGCGTCTTCTCTTTATCATAATTATGATTTTCGTAAGATTATCCGAAGATTTACGTTCTTTTATTCATACGGGAGATATGGGATAATCAGAATATAGAAAAGATCTGATCGCGAACAGAACAAGGAGTATCAGTTGGATCATAAACATTGTTTCAGGTATGATCGGGAGGTACGGATCATGAAAAAGAGGATCGCATTGATTTTGGCAGCCGCGATGTTCGCAGTGCTCGCAGCGGGATGCGGGAGCGGCGCTTTCATTGACAAAGCGCAGGCGAAGACCGCAGATGCTGTGCAGAATGTGCCGGTAAACGCGGAAGCGGCTCAGAAAGATACAAGTACAATGACAGAAGAGGAACTGCATATGCTCGATGATTCGCCTCTCGGAAAATCGCACCTGAAGATCGCGCTTCTGACTGCTCCGTCCGGGACAGACGATCTTGCAGTGAACAGAGGCCTGAAGCAGGGGCTCTCAGAGTTCATGGAATCGGATAAGACGGTCACCGTGAAGGAATTCGCCGAGAAGACCGGCAGTCCCGCAGAGTGTTTGAAAATGGCAGATGAGCTGGCTGCAGGTTATGATGTCGTGGTCATGAGCGGGGAGATGTTCTCCGGGATCGGCAAGATCGCGAAGAAGAATAAAGATGTGCACTTTATTGTTTTCGACGCCGTTCCGCAGGATGAAAAAGGAAAGCCCGAAGTCCTCGATAATGTAACCTCTTTTACCTATCGCGATGAAGAGTGCGGTTTTCTGGCGGGTGTCGCAGCGGCACTCGAATCAAAGAGCGGAAAAGTGGCGGCCGTCACTGCAAAAGATATCGGTAACGTCGCGGCCAACGGTAAACTCGGCTTTGCCTGCGGCGTCAATTACGCGAACAAAAATCTGGGAACTTCCGTAAGTGTTCCTGTATCCGACAGCGAGATGACGGCAAAGCAGCTGATCGCGGAAGGATGCGATGTCCTTTATCCGGCGTCTCCGACGTGTACGAAGGACGTCCTGAGAGCTGCCAAGGCAGCCGGTGGTGTTCGTGTCGTCGGCTCCTTTATAGACCAGTTCCCGTATGGCGGAAACAAGAAAGTCAATGTCGTGATCACTTCTGTCTACCGCACGCAGGGTGCGGACCTCATCGGAGAACTGATGACGGTCGCGATGGAAAATGAGCGGGCAGAGAACAAACTCCTGGGAGCTGAGGATTTCAGCATCAATTACTATTTTGACACAGACAGAGCCACACTTTCTAAAAAGACGTACGCGGAGCTGGAGAAAGCGTATGAGCTCTTAAGAAAAGGCAGGATCGTGCCGGCTTCTCTTACGAACGGGATGAGCCCGGATCAGTTTACAGGCCTTGAAGCCGCGGCTTCCAGATAAAACGAGACAGAACGGGTCGCTCTAAAAGGGCTGCGCGCCGGAATGGCTGCGCAGCCCTATTTTTTTGCGCAGCTATCTATCTTTTTGGAGATTTCTTATTATAATAGCATGTATAGCGTTTTTAATGAGTAGTATAGTGAGGAAACTATGGACGTAACGAACAAGATTCTGGATAAATATGAAATCCTTCAGCACCAGTACCTGAAGGACACAGGCTGTGACAGCCTGCTTTTGCGCCACAGAAAGACCGGCGCGAGAGTCGCGCTTCTTCCCTCGGAAGATGACAATAAAGTTTTCTATATCGGATTCCGCACGCCGCCGGAGGATTCGACCGGCGTCGCACATATTCTTGAGCATTCCGTGCTCTGCGGATCCCGGGACTTCCCGGTAAAGGATCCGTTCATTGAACTGGCCAAGGGGTCGCTGAATACATTCCTCAACGCGATGACTTACCCCGACAAGACCGTTTATCCGGTTGCGAGCTGCAACGATACGGACTTTAAGAACCTGATGCACGTGTATCTCGACGCGGTGTTCCATCCCAATATCTATAAAGAACAGAACATCTTCCGGCAGGAAGGATGGCATTACGAAGCCGATGACACGGATAGCCCGATCACGGTGAACGGCGTCGTTTACAACGAGATGAAGGGCGCCCTTTCTTCGCCCGACGATGTGCTCGCCCGCGCTATTTACGCCGCGCTCTATCCGCACACTCCTTACGCGGTGGAATCCGGCGGTGATCCGGTCAACATCCCGGACCTCACCTATGAGGCGTTTCTGGGATTCCACAGCAGATATTATCACCCCTCTAACAGCTATATTTTCCTGTATGGAAACATGGACATGGAGGAGAGGCTCCTTTACCTCGACGAGGCGTATCTGTCCGATTTTGACAGACTGGAGATCAATTCTGAGATTCCCGCTGAACCCGCGTTTGAAAAGCCCGCAGAGGCGATCGAGCACTACTCTGTGCTCTCTGAGGAAGAAATCCCCGGAAGGAGTTATCTGGCCTGGAATCTGGCCCTTGCGCCGGACGGACAGGACACCAGGCTCTGCCTTGCGCTCAAGATCCTCGACTACATGCTCTGCGACGCGGAAGGCGCTCCTGTCAAAAAAGCGCTCCGCGAAAAGGGGATCGGCGAAGATGTCTTTTCCATGCTGGAGCTTGGGATCAGGCAGCCGAGCTATTCTGTCACTGCGAAATATACGGATCCCGAAAGAAAAGAGGAGTTCGTAAGCACCATTGAGGACACGCTCAGGGAGATCGCTGAGAAGGGGCTGGATCAGCGCTCCCTTCTGGCAGGGATCAACCATTTCGAATTCAAATACAGGGAAGCCAATTACGGCTACTATCCCAAGGGCCTTGTGTACGGCCTGAACGCTCTGGATACCTGGCTCTACAACGAAGAGGCGCCTTTTATCAATCTGGAGCTCGGAGAGGCATTTGAGTTCCTTCGCGGGAAGATGGACAAGGGCTATTTCGAAGAGCTGATCCGCACGCATTTCCTGATGAATCCGCACAAAGCGGTCGTCGTGATGACGCCGGAAGCAGGTCTGACTGAGAAGATGGCGGAGGAACTCAGGCAGAAGCTTGTCAAGTACGCGCAGAGCCTTTCGAAAGAAGAGAGGCAGCAGATCATCGATGACCTTGCGGAGCTCCGCAAATGGCAGGAGACGCCCAGTTCCAAGGAAGATGTCGAAAAGATCCCCATGCTTACAAGGGATGACCTTAACAGGGAGATCAGGCCGTATATCAATTCGTTTGCAAATGCGCTCACAAAGCGGGGAGAAGAAAAAGCGCTTGAGACGCTGGTGGTATCGCATCCTCTGAACACTTCGGGGATCGATTATCTGACCCTGATGTTTGACATCACGAAGCTCCCGCAGAAGTTCTTCCCGTACCTGGGAATCTTCAAAACACTGCTGGGCGTTCTCGACACAGAGAATTTCAGCTACGCGGAACTTGACCGCGAGATCAATATCTATACCGGCGGGATCGGCGCGGTTGTCACTGTTTATTCGCAGAACAGCGATCCGTCCCTCTTTAAGATGATGATGGAAGTCAACTGCAAAGTCCTTCACGGCAATCTTAAAGACGCCATGAGGATCCTCAGGGAGATCCTGACGGCGACCAGGTGGGATACGAAAGACCGGATCCTCGAAGTACTCGAGGAGGAGCGCGCCGCGATGCGCGCGGACCTTCCCGCGTCAGGACATGCAACGGCGGCGATCCGGGCCATGTCCTGTTTCTCGAAGACAGCGCTGATCACGGACTGTGTGAACGGCGTAAACGCTTACCGGAAGCTTGACGAGACGTGCGGGCTTTTGGAAAAAGGCGAAGCGGACGCTGTTTTGACACTGCTGAAGGAAATGGCGGAGTATATCTTCCGCGCGGATCATCTGATGACGGACTGCACAGCGGATGAGGGCAGTATCGCGGCCATTATAGAGTGCGCGGCGGAACTGGCCGGTACTCTTTTTGACGGCAGAACAGAGGAACAGGACGCTGCGGCGTACGGCGACGTATTCAAAGTGGAGCCTGTCAAGGTGAAAGAAGGATTCACAACGCCCGGACAGGTCCAGTTCGTCTGCAGGGCCGGCAGCTTCGGCGGCAAGGGACTCGAATATACGGGAGCCCTGCGCGTTCTGCGCGTCATTCTCGGCTACGACTACCTGTGGAACAAAATCAGGGTCACCGGCGGCGCATACGGCTGCATGACCAGCTTTGCTAAGGATAAGAGCGCATATTTCGTCTCTTTCAGGGATCCGCATCTTGAGCGGACGATCCGCGTATTCGAGGAAGCGCCGGATTACGTGCGCGCATTTGACGCCGACGAGCGCACGATGACGAAGTATATTATCGGAACTGTCAGCGCGTTGGACCACCCGATGACGCCTTCCACCTATGGAAAGTATTCTCTTGCGGCATACATGACAGGAATTACGGAGGAAGACGCAAGGAGAGAGAGACAGCAGGTGCTGGACTGCGATCCCGCTGCGATCCGGGCTCTGGCAGGGCACATCGAGGCGTTCCTCGCGGATGACTGTCTATGCGTTGTCGGAACCGATGAGAAGGTCAGGAGTGAAGCGGGCCGGTTCGACAGGATCGAAAAGCTTCAGTGATATAGAGTAAGAGTCAAAACACAGACAAGAGAGATAAGAATAAGATAGTTTAGAAAAGGAAGAACTGAATGCCGGATCAAAGAGAAGCGACAACGAATACGCAGGAAAACGCGGCGAAAAAGGCGGGTTTTGTCACGATCATCGGAAGGCCGAACGTAGGCAAATCCACGCTGATGAACAGGCTGATCGGACAGAAGATCGCCATCACCTCCTACAAACCGCAGACGACGAGGACGCAGGTCCGCACTATTTTGTCGGAGGAGAGGGGGCAGATCGTCTTTCTCGATACGCCCGGTATCCACCGCACGAAGACACGGATGGGAGAGTACATGGTGAAAGCCGCTTCCAGCACGCTAAAGGAAGTGGATGCGGTGCTTTGGCTCGTGGAGCCCAGGGAGAAGATCGGCGAAGAGGACAAAGGCATCTTAAAGCTCCTTGCAGCGGTGAAGACCCCTGTTCTGCTCCTGATCGGCAAGACCGATTCTGTCAAAAAAGCGCAGATCCTGCCCGTGATCGCCGCTTACCAGAAGGCGTATGACGATGCGGTGGAAGCGCAGACAGCGGAGGACCGGGCAGCCGGGAAAGCTGCGCGCGGCTCGAACCTGAAGGGGATCATCCCGATCAGCGCGAGGACCGGCGACGGGGTGGACGATCTTCTGGCGAGCGTGTTTGCGCTGCTGCCGGAGGGCGAACCCTTCTACGACGAGGAGCAGGTCACGACAGAGACTGAGCGGGAGATCGCAGGAGAGATCGTCCGTGAGAAGGCGCTCCGCCTGCTGCAGGAGGAAGTGCCCCACGGCATCGCGGTCACGATCGACAGCATGAAGTACCGGACAAGAAAAGACGGCACAGAGATCTGCGATATCGACGCCTCCATCATCTGCGAGCGCGAGAGCCACAAGATGATCGTGATCGGAAAACAGGGGGCGATGCTCAAGAAGATCGGGACCGCTGCGAGAACGGATATCGAGAACATGCTTCAGTCCAAGGTGAACTTAAAGCTCTGGGTCAAGGTCCGCAAGGACTGGAAGGACGACGAGCAGCAGATGAAATCCTTTGGCTATGATATGCGCAAGTATAAGTAGGGCGCAGTAAATAAGGCGGAACGCACAGGGCAGAGAAGGCGGGATGAGCGCAAGTTACGAAGTGACCGGAATGGTCTTAAAGAGTGTTCCCGCGGGGGAATACGACAGAAGGATCGAGATCCTGACCCGCGAGCGGGGGAGGATCTCGGGATTCGCCAGAGGCGCCAGGAGACCGGGAAGTACGGTCATGGCCGCCTCTGCCCCTTTTGTGTCCGGAACATTCAGGATCAGCGAGAACAAGAGCGCGTATCAGATCCTCGACGCCAGGGTGGATAACTTCTTCGATAAGCTTCGGGACGACATAACAGCCGCCTGCTACGGGTCCTATTTCATGGAGATCCTGCAATATGTGACCCGGGAGAACAGCGACGGGACGGAGCTGCTCAAACTCGCGTACCAGAGCCTTCGGGCACTGGAATCGGACGCTTTCGACAACCGCCTTGTCAGGGCAGTATTCGAGATCAAAACAGTGATGATCGAGGGCGAGTATCCCGGACCGCGGCGCGACGCGGAGTATCTGGACGCGACGCTGTACGCACTGGATTTCCTTTTCCGGACGCCGCCGGCGAAGGTCTATTCCTTCAGCGTAAAGCCGGAAGTGCTGGCGGAGCTGGAATCGTATTCCAAATGGCTCCTCGCAAAGACTTGGGGACACAGGTTCCAGAGCCTGGAGATCCTGGAAGTCCTGGTGTAAGAGCTGCCGCAGGATGTATTCTCCGTTGCAAAACAGACGGGATTCCCTTATAATAAAGCGTTGATGACTGCACACCGGTAACGGAAGCCGGCTGCAGGTACCAAAATACAGTACAAAAAGAAAATATTAAAACAGAAATATAAAAAGGAGCACGAGAGTCAATGGAAAAGACAATGGAAAAGATCGTAGCACTGTGCAATGCCAGAGGATTCATCTACCCCGGTTCCCAGATCTACGGCGGACTGGCCAACACATGGGACTACGGCAATCTGGGCGTCGAGCTCAAGAACAATGTCAAGAAGGCATGGTGGCAGAAGTTTGTGCAGGAGAGCCCTGAGAATGTAGGCGTCGACTGCGCGATCCTGATGAACCCCCAGACATGGGTGGCCAGCGGACATCTTGCAAGCTTTTCCGACCCGCTGATGGACTGCAAGGCCTGCGGCGAGAGATTCCGTGCGGACAAACTGATCGAGGACTATGCGCAGGAGCACGAAATGACCCTTGACGGCAGCGTCGATGGCTGGACCAGCGATGAGATGATGAGCTTCATCAACAAGTTCAGCGTTCCCTGCCCCAGCTGCGGCAAGTTCCACTGGACAGATATCCGCCAGTTCAACCTGATGTTCAAGACTTTCCAGGGCGTAACGGAGAGCAGCGCCGCGACCGTTTACCTCAGACCTGAGACGGCGCAGGGCATCTTCGTCAACTTCAAGAACGTGCAGAGAACGTCCCGCAAGAAGATCCCGTTCGGAATCTGCCAGATCGGCAAGTCTTTCAGAAATGAGATCACACCCGGCAACTTCACATTCCGTACGCGTGAGTTCGAGCAGATGGAAATGGAATTTTTCTGTGAGCCCGACACGGATCTCGAGTGGTTCGCATACTGGAAGGATTTCTGCTGGAACTGGCTCATGAAGCTCGGCCTTAAGCCCGAGGAGACCAGAATGAGAGACCATGACAAGGAAGAGCTCTCTTTCTATTCCAAGGCTACGACCGACATCGAGTTCCTGTTCCCCTTCGGCTGGGGCGAGCTCTGGGGCATCGCGGACAGGACCGACTACGACCTGACCCAGCACCAGAACGTATCCGGCGAGGATATGGGCTATTTTGACGATGTCAAAAAAGTAAAGTACGTGCCTTTCGTCGTTGAGCCTTCACTGGGTGCCGACCGCGTCACGCTGGCATTCCTCTGCGCGGCTTACGACGAGGAAGAGCTCGAAGGCGGCGACATGAGAACCGTTATGCGCTTCCATCCTGCGCTGGCACCCGTCAAGATCGGCGTACTTCCGCTTTCCAAGAAGTTGAACGACCAGGCCTTTGAGATCTACAAAAAACTCGTCAGGAAGTATAACTGCGAGTACGACGACAGAGGCAACATCGGCAAGAGATACAGAAGACAGGACGAGATCGGCACTCCTTTCTGCGTGACCTACGACTTCGAGTCCGAGAACGACAAGGCTGTCACGATCCGCATGAGGGACAGCATGGAGCAGGTCCGTGTCCCGATCGACGAGCTGGAAGCATGGTTCGCTGACAAGTTCGACTTCTGATAACGGCTTTGGAGGATAAGAAAGACAATGCAATACTACGGCGTTAATGAACTTCGTGAAATGTTCCTGAAGTTCTTTGAGAGCAAGGGACACC
The DNA here is from genome assembly GCA_902768735.1 of uncultured Lachnospiraceae bacterium. Lineage (GTDB taxonomy): Bacteria > Bacillota > Clostridia > Lachnospirales > Lachnospiraceae > CAG-791. The sequence goes on from CACXMK010000013.1 coordinate 24,846, forward strand.
TGAGACTGAACAGCTTCTCCCTGGTGCCCCACAACGACAAGAGCCTTCTGATCATCAACTCGGGTATGGCTCCCATGAAACCTTATTTCACAGGCGAAGAGATCCCGCCGAGAACGCGCGTGACGACCTGCCAGAAGTGCATCCGCACGGGCGATCTCGAAAACGTCGGCAAGACGGCGCGCCACGGCACGTTCTTTGAGATGCTGGGCAATTTCTCTTTTGGCGACTATTTCAAAAAAGAGGCGATCCCGTGGGCGTGGGAGTTTTTGACCGAGTGGGTCGGTCTGGATCCCAACAGGCTTTATCCTTCTGTGTACGAAGGAGATGACGAGGCTTACAATATCTGGCTGAACGACATGCATATCCCGGCGGACCGCATCTACAAGTTCGGGAAGGAAGACAACTTCTGGGAGCACGGCTCCGGTCCCTGCGGCCCCTGCACAGAGATCTATTATGACCGCGGCGAGAAATGGGGCAACGGTCCCGAGGATGTCATGGGCGGCGAAGGCGACCGCTACATGGAAGTCTGGAACGTCGTTTTCTCCCAGTTTGACAATGACGGACACGGCAATTACACCGAGCTCGAGCACAAGAATATCGATACCGGTATGGGACTGGAGCGTCTGGCAGTCGCTGTTCAGGACGTCGCTTCCCTGTTCGACGTGGATACCGTCCGGGCGCTCAGGGATGAGGTCTGCACACTGGCAGGCTGCGAATACGGCAAGGACCACGAGACGGATGTCTCCGTGCGAATCATTACCGACCACATCCGTTCCGCGACTTTCATGATCTCTGACGGTATCATGGCGAGCAACGAGGGCAGAGGCTATGTTCTCCGCCGTCTGATCCGCCGCGCGATCCGCCAGGGCAGAAAGCTCGGTATCAAGGGCGCTTTCATGACCAAGCTCGCTGAGGCGGTCATTGAGGGCTCCAAGGGCGGTTATCCCGAGCTCGAGGAGAAGAAGGTCTTTATCTTAAAGAATCTCGCGATCGAGGAAGAGAGATTCGCAAAGACGATCGACCAGGGTCTCGATATTTTGGCAGGCATGATGGAGAAGCTCCGCGCGGAGGGAAGCACACAGCTTTCCGGTGACGACGCGTTCCTCCTCTACGATACATACGGATTCCCGATCGACTCCACGCAGGACGTCCTGATGGAGAATGGGTTCACCGTTGATGCGGATGGCTTCGAGAAGGCCAGAGCAGAAGCGCGCGAGAAATCCAAGGGCAGCTGGATCAAGACTTCCATGAGCGGCAAGGAAGCGACCGTCTACGACCAGATGGATGCATCCTGCAACTCCGAGTTCGACGGATACGACAAGCTGACACAGGACAGCGAGATCATTGCTCTTGCTGCGCTTCACGAAGACGGCGAAGAGCCTGATGAGGTCGCCGAGGCTGTCACGGACGGAATGCGCGCGGCGATCATCACAAAGGAAACGCCTTTCTATGCCACCATGGGCGGACAGATCGGCGATATCGGCGGGATCACCTGCGGAAAGAGCACGTTCAAGGTCGAGAAGACAGAGCACGTCTCCGGCTCCAAGATCGCGCATATCGGCGTGGTGACGAGCGGCATGTTCAAGATGGGCGATGTCGTGACACTTACGGTCGACGCGAAGAACCGCCGCGATATCTGCCGCAACCACAGTGCGACGCACCTTATGCAGAAAGCACTCCGCGTGGTCCTCGGCACACACGTCGAGCAGAAGGGCTCCTATCAGGATGCTGACCGCACGAGATTCGACTTCAGCCACTTCCAGGCGATGACATCTGACGAGATCAAGGCAGTGGAAGATCTGGTCAATGAGAAGATCTCCGACGGCCTTGACGTAAAGACTGCGATCATGAGCATTGAGGATGCCAAGAAGAGCGGCGCTATGGCGCTGTTCGGCGAGAAATACGGCGACGAAGTGCGAGTGGTCAAGATGGGCGAGTTCTCTACGGAACTCTGCGGCGGAACCCACGTGAAGAATACGAGCCAGATCGGCCAGTTCAAGATCCTTTCCGAGAACGGCGTCGCAGCCGGCGTGCGAAGGATCGAAGCGCTGACCGGTGACAACGTGCGCGCATATTATGAGGACCTCGAGAAGAAGATCCACGAAGCGGCTTCCATGGTAAAGGCGACGCCCGACACGCTGGCAGATCATATCAAAAAGCTCCAGGACGAGCTCAAGGCTGTAAAGAGCGAGAACGAGTCCCTCAAAGCAAAGGAAGCGCAGAGCGCCCTCGGCGATGTCATGGACAAGGTCGTGGAGATAAAGGGCGTGAAGTTCCTTGCTTCCGCTTTAAAGGATGTCGACATGAACGGACTCCGTGACCTGGGCGACCAGCTCAAGGAGAAGCTCGGCGGAGGTGTGATCCTTCTCATCTCTGAAAAGGGCGGAAAGGTCAACCTGATGACCATGGCGACCGACGACGCCGTGAAGAAGGGAGCTCACGCGGGCAACCTCATCAAGGCGATCGCAAAGGAAGTCGGCGGTGGCGGCGGCGGACGTCCCACAATGGCGCAGGCAGGCGGCAAGAACCCTGCGGGCATTGACAATGCGCTGAAGGCAGCTCCGGCTGTCCTTGAAGGCATGATCAAATAATCATCTGAGTCATAAAAATGCGCTCTCAGCGGAGAGCGCATTTTTGGAACAATGCCTGCGGCTCATTTTTAAAAAAAAGGCGCATATATGAATATTACTGTCTATTTAGGCTCCGCAAGCGGCCGGGATCCCAAATTTGCGAGGGAAGTGATCCGTTTGGGAAGCTGGATCGGCGAAAACGGCCACAGGCTGATCTACGGCGGAAGCCGGATCGGACTGATGGGAGAGCTCGCAGAATCGGTGCTTCAGGCCGGCGGCGAGGTCATCGGCGTGGAGCCTGGTTTTTTCGTCAGCAGCTGCCTGCAGCATGACGGGATCGACGAGCTGATCGTCACCGAGACGATGGCGGAGAGAAAAGCGAAGATGATCGAGATGGGAGAGGCCTACGTCGCGTTTCCGGGAGGAACGGGGACGCTTGAGGAGATCTCCGAAGTGATGTCGCAGATCAGGCTCGGTCACAACGAAAAGCCGTGTGTGATCCTGAATCTCGACGGTTATTACGAGCCGCTCAGGGAAATGCTGGACAGAATGGTCCTGGAAGAGTTCCTGGACAAAGAGAGCAGAGACCGGTTTCTGTTCGCCCGAGACGTAGAAGAGATCGCGCGGATCCTTGGTTGAAAAAGAATGAAAAGGGTTGAAAAGGAACATGCGGATCCCCTGATCAGAGGAATGGTCAAAACCGGATATGCGAATGGTCATGATAAAAGCGCTTCGAAATAAGAGGTGGAAGATGGATAAGAAACTCAAAAAAGAGCTCGAGAGACTGGAAAGCATTACAAATGCGGAGAAAAACCTGCTTGGGAATCTCTACGGCGATCTGTTCGGTTCTCCGATCAAAGTTCCGGAGAGCAGCGAAACGGATGCACAGAACGATCAGAATAAAAAGAGCGGTCTGAATAAAAAGACCGGCTCTGATCAGAAGAGCGACCCAAAGAGCGATCCGTATAAAACGGGCGAACCGCGCAGAAAGAGCAATGACCCTTCCGCGGCGGAGCTTCTTGACCGGGTCAGGAAAAAGCATCCCGATCCGCTCGAGGAAGCCAGAAAGGCTCTTAAAGAGGCGCAGGATCTCATGGCGCATACGGATGATTTCTCGAACGAGCTCGCTGAATCCAACCGCAAGGGGATGGAGGAGCTTGCAGATATGATGGGCAATCTGGGCCAGATCACGCCAAACGGAACGCCGCTGGTCTCCCAGTCCGGAAATAAGCCCGGGCAAGCGCCCGTGCAGACTGCGGCAGGCGGCACGGAACCGAAGGAAGAAGAGAAAGCTCCCAAGGAACCGGAGACGGATCCCATGGAAGATCTTGAGGCGCTCGTAGGCCTTACGACGATCAAGCACGACGTCAAGGAGCTCATGGCTTTTGTCAAGATCCAGAAGATGCGCAAAGACGCCGGCCTCAAGTCGGTGCCGGTCTCCCTTCACCTGGTTTTCACCGGCAATCCCGGCACCGGCAAGACTACGGTCGCCAGGATCATCGGAAGGCTGTACAAGCAGATCGGCGTGCTCTCCAAAGGCCAGCTGATCGAGGTGGACAGATCCGGTCTCGTAGCCGGGTATGTGGGCCAGACCGCGCTCAAGACCCAGGAGCAGATCCAGAAAGCAATGGGCGGAGTCCTTTTTATCGACGAGGCTTATGCTTTGGCACAGAAGGACGATGCATTCGGCCAGGAAGCTATTGATACATTCCTAAAAGCGATGGAAGATCACAGGGATGACCTTGTCGTCATCGTGGCGGGCTACACAAAGCCGATGGAGAAGTTCATCAACAGTAATCCCGGCCTCAAGTCGAGGTTTAATAAGTACATCGAATTTCCGGACTATACGATCGATGAGCTGATGGATATCTTTGAACTCAACTGCAAAAAATACGATTATGTGGTAGAGGAAGATGCCAAAAAACAGATCCGCGCCCGCATCGTCAGCAAGAAAATGCAGCAGCAGGAGAATTTTGCCAACGCGCGTGAAGTCCGCAACATGTTCGAGGATATCATCACGAACCAGGCGCGCCGCGTCGCGGCGATGGAAGCGCCGACCCACGATGATATGATGAAGATCACCATCATGGACCTGTCCGACGACATCGGCGAACACATCGACAGCAAGGAAGTGGAAAAGATGGAAGCGGCTGCCAGAGAGGTCCTGACACCGGTCCTTGAACTTCCCTCTGAGGAAACGGAGGAAATTCCGGCGGATGAAGCCGGAGTAACAGCGGAATAAACGGACGGAATTACCCGGGAAAGTATTGTTTTATGAAGATCGAACCTCACGAACTGTACAATATCCAGTTTTATGAATACGGCGAGGCTTATTTCGGAAGCTGTGAAGGCACGAGATACCGTGTCGCCAGGGAGCCTCTTAAGAATGTCCGCTATACACCGCCGGATCAGAGAGATCCCGCTTCTTTATTGGCGACAGTGTGGCCGGAGCCTTTATCTTATGGCGCCGCAGATCCCGAGACAATGATCAGCAAGTCGTTCGAGTTTTCCCAGAAAGGGCTTGAAGAAGCTGTCGACTGGCTGAACAGACAAGCTGCCGGAGAAGTATGATGAAGATCACGCATGTTTATCACAGCGGTTTCGTGGTGGAACTCGAAGATACGGTCCTTATCTTCGACTGGTATGCCGGCGAGCTTCCGTGTTTTGACCCCTCCAAAGAGGTGTACGTATTTGTTACGCAGGGAAAAGCGGACCATTATTCCCAAAGGATCTGGGAACTTCAGGAGAAGTACCGGAAAGTCAGTTACGTTCTGGACTGCTGCACAGCGCCGGAGCGCAAAGGGGATCATATCCTGCACGTCCAGCCCGGAAGGCATTATGAGATGGGGAGAATCCTTGTCTATGCGATCCGTTCCAACGAGGAAGGAGTCGCCTACGTCGTAAGCGCGGAGGGTTTCAATTTCTTTCACGCCGGGGATCTCAACATCTGGCACTGGACTGACGCTCCGGAAAAGGACAACGCGTATTCCCGCAGGATCTACAGAAGACAGCTGGAAAAGATCAGCGGACTGTATTTTGACGCGGCGATGCTGCCTTTGGATCCAAGGCTCGAGGACAACGCACCGATGGCGATCGAGGAGTTTTTCCGGACAGTGAACTGCGGGATCGTGTTCCCGATGCACTACTGGAACAGGCGGGAGGAAGCGGCTGTTTATCTGGAGGATGAAAGGCTGCAGCCGTACAGGGACAGGATCTGCTTTAAAGAAGAGACAGTTTTCTGAAAAAGCATGAATGTTTTGACGAATACTGATAATACTGCTATTCTATAAAGCGAATGACAGAATATTCGCGAAACGCAGGAGGATAGTGATGAGCAAAAGATTGATGACCGTTTTGCTGACCATGCTCACAGTGATGCTGCTGACGGGATGCAATGCTAACCAGAAAGCGGCGACGGAAGCCGCAGACGGTTTTTTGACAGCGATCATGAACAACGATAAGGAAGCTGCCGCGCAGTACGCCACCGAAGAGTTCATGAACAGCGAGACGATAAAGCTGATGGATCCGCAGTATCTTTCGGACAACTTCTTCAAGGAGATGAACGTCTCCAAAGAAGATCTGGACAGCGAGGCGATCGAGACAGTCGATAATTATGCCAAAGAGCTCGTTGCGCGCGCATACCAGAGCTATGAGATCCAGGACGTCAAGGTACAGAAGAATACCGCTTCTGTCACGGCAAAGATCACACTCGGATATGATCCCGAAGCATCTTCGCAGATCTCGGATGAGACGTATGAACTGATCAGCCAGTATCAGACAGAGCATTATGACGAACTGATCGAACTCTATCTGGAAGAGGGAGAGAAGGCGATGTACAGAAAGCTCTACAGCGATCTGATCCCCATTGTCATCGGCAAGATGCAGGAGCAGATCGTGAGCGGCGGCACGTCGGAAGAGAAAACGATCCTGACTCTTGAAAAGATCGACAAACAATGGCTTGTCACATCGTTAGAGGAAAACCGGAAGACAGCAGCTGACGCGGTTTCCGAAAAGGAAGCAGCGGAAGCGGCTGCGGCTGCGGCGCCCGCTGTGAAAGAGAGCGCGGCAGAGGACAGCACCTCGGCTGAAAATGCGGAGGAAGGCAGCACCTCCTATGAGTACGCGGCAGAAGACGACACTTCCGAGGAAGCAGCAGCGGAGTAAGACACTGACGGGGAGACAAGGAAAGAATGCCGATTCCGTTGAAGCTTCAGGTGTTCGAGGGACCGATGGATCTTCTCATGCACCTGATCGAAAAAAATAAGATAGATATTTATGACATTCCGATCGTCACGATCACTGATCAATACCTTTCCTACGTGCGGCAGATGGAACATGACGACATGAATGTAACGAGCGAGTTCCTTGTCATGGCGGCAACTCTTCTTGACATCAAGAGCCGCATGCTCCTTCCGAGGGAAGAGAAGGAGGACGGCGAAGAAGAGGACCCCAGAGAAGAACTTGTGAGACGGCTTTTGGAATACAAGATGTACAGGTATATGTCGGAGGAACTCAGAGAGAAGAACCGGCATGCTGGGTACAGCTATTTCAAACCGCAGGATCTTCCGGAGGAGGTGCGAAGTTACGTACCTCCTTTGAATTATGAGGAGCTCATCGGGGAACGCACGGCGCAGAGCCTGCAGACTGTATTTGCAGAAGTCTTAAAGCGAAAGAAGAGCAGGGTCGATCCGATCCGCAGCGGCTTTGGCAAAATACAGAAAGAAGAGATCAGCGTCGCGGATAAGGAACTGTATATCCGGGCGTATCTAAAGAGTCATCCGCACGCGGACTTTCGGGAAATGCTGGAGCTCGAAGACTCCAAGGAGGAGATCATCGTGACCTTCCTGGTCGTCCTTGAGCTCATGAAATACCAGAAGATCCGCATCACGCAGGAGAAGGCGTTCGGAAAGATCCTGATCGACATCGTGGAGGCTGAAGAGCAGGAGGCCCAAACGATTCCGCAGGAGGCGGAAGAGCCGGTGGAAGAAGTATTACCTGCACCTGAAAAGTCGGTGAAAAGGCACCTGATCAGCCGGCCACGGACAGGAACCTTGAGCCTGACGCACTTCGCGTTTCCGGTCAGGGCAAAAAGGATACGGAAAGAGCGATATATGATTGCCAGAGGAAACAGGCTCTGGAAACGACGAAAAAAAAGGAAACACTGAACTATCGGAGGTACTGTCATGGCAATTAAGTTTAACGAAGCGACCCGCACTTTTCATCTGTTTAACAAAAAAGTCAGTTATATCTTCAGAGTGATGGAAAACGAGCAGCTTGAGCAGCTCTATTACGGCAGAAGGATCAGTGACGAGGCGTCTTTTGACATTTATCACGAAGAGGGGATGCGTTCACAGATGTCGGTCTGTATCCCGGAGCCCGGTCTTCTTTCTATGCAGTACACGAGGCAGGAATACCCCTCTTACGGAACAGGCGACTACCGCAGTCCCGCGATGACGGTGCTGCAGGCAAACGGCAGCAGGGTCACTGAGTTCAAGTATGCGTCTCACACGATCGCCGGTGGAAAGCCCTCTCTGCTTCCTCTTCCGGCAACCTATACCGAGAGCAGCGCAGAGGCGCAGACCCTTGCGGTCACGCTCTACGATGCGGTTATGGACACGGACCTGATCCTGTATTATACGATCTTTGAGGACTATCCGGTCATTACAAGGAGCGCGAAGTTCGTTCATCACGGAAGCACGCCGATCGTACTTGAGAGAGCGATGAGTATGTCGGTCGAGTGGTCTGACATGTCCTTTACGATGATCCACCTGTCAGGCGCATGGGCGAGAGAGAGATACGTCAAGGAGAGAAAGCTCGAGATGGGAATCAGTGCGATCCAGGGACTGGCAGGTACCTGCGGCGGCGCGGAGCACAATTCTTTCCTTGCGCTCGCAAGACCGGGATACACGGAAGAACAAGGAGAGGTCTATGGCTTCAGCCTGCTCTACAGTGGCAATTTCCTTGCGCAGACAGAGGTCTCGACGTTTGATATGACAAGGCTGATGATGGGCATCCATCCTGAGAACTTCAGTTGGGAACTGAAGGTCGGGGAGAGTTTCCAGACGCCGGAAGTCGTAATGGTATACAGCAGCGAGGGACTCGGCGGCATGAGCCGCGCGTATCACAGGCTGTACAGGGACCGTCTGATGCGCGGGAAATGGAAGGATCAGCCGAGGCCGATCCTTTTAAACAACTGGGAAGCGACCTATTTTAACTTTACAGAAGATAAGCTTATTGAGATCGCCTCCAAGGCAAAAGAGTGCGGGATTGAGCTCTTCGTCCTTGATGACGGCTGGTTTGGAACAAGAAACGACGACCACCGCGGACTGGGCGACTGGTACTGCAATCTGAAAAAGATCCCATCCGGGATCGACGGGCTCTCCCGCAAGGTGGAAGCCCTCGGCATGAAGTTCGGCCTCTGGGTGGAACTTGAGATGGTGAACGAAGACAGCGACCTTTTCCGCAGCCATCCTGAATGGGTGATCGGTGCACCCGGACGCTTCGCGTGCCACGCAAGGCATCAGTATGTACTGGATTATTCCAATCCGGAAGTGGTGGATCACATCTTCGCGATGATCTCAGGGCTGTTTAAGGACGCCAGGATCTCCTATGTCAAGTGGGACATGAACCGCTATATGACGGGACCTTTCAGCAATGCCGCATGGGCACAGGAAGACAGCAGCGCGTGGCCTGCAGTGCGTCAGGGCGAGATGATGCACCGCTATATACTGGGACTTTATACGCTATATGAAAAGCTGACAAGCGCGTTCCCGGAGATCCTCTTTGAGAGCTGCGCGAGCGGCGGAGCCAGATTTGACGCCGGTATGCTCTACTGGGCGCCCCAGGCCTGGTGCAGCGACGATTCGGACGCATCGGAGAGGCAGAAGATCCAGTACGGGACCTCCTATGTGTATCCTCTGGTCAGTATGGGAGCACACGTATCGGCAGTGCCTAACCATCAGCTGCTTCGCACGACGCCGCTCGAGACAAGGGCAAACGTCGCGTATTTTGGCACCTTCGGCTATGAGCTGGATCTCAACCTTCTTTCTGAGAAAGAACTGGAAATGGTAAAGAGCCAGGTCCGCTTTATGAAGGAAAACAGGGAGCTGATCCAGATAGAGGGCGATTTCTACAGGCTCAGAAATCCCTTTAAGGGGAATGAGACGGCCTGGATGGTCGTATCCGGAGACAAGAGCCGCGCCATTGCCGGTTTCTATCTAAGACTCAACAAAGTTAATGGCTCCTGGGAGCGCCTTCGTCTTGCGGGACTTGATCCTGACAGGCTGTACGAGGTCCGCTTCGACACGACACCGAATCCGGCTGTTTCTATGGAGGTCCTTGCTTTCTACGGCTTTAAGGGCGATTCCGATCACATTCACACGATCCGGATGCACGGGAGCACGCTGATGTATGCAGGAATTCCGATCAACAGAGAGTACCTGTCGCTTAAGGGCGGCGATTTCGCATCCCTTCTGTTCGAGATTTCGGCTCTGGATTAACGGGACCGGAACGGTTTCAGACAGTCCGGGCAAGAGTCTTTGAGGCGTGCGGACGGCTGATCATTAAAAGAAAGGTTTGCGGCAAAGAGATGAGGACGATATCACAATTTGACGCGAAAATGTATAGGGATGAGCTTGAAGGCCTCCGGGAAGAAATGATGGATATTCTTATCGAGATGGAACACCGTCAAAACACTTCTTCCAGGGAGGCCTTCGACGGGTGGTGGGACGAAGGGGGCGCAATGCGTCACTATTTTGACCTGAAAGGGAGGGCGGAGAGGATCGAAGGGATCCTGTACAGCTCCGTGATCGAGGAAGAGGAGTACCCGAAAATGCGCGCGCAGACCGGCGGACGGACAGGCATGGGAGAGTATGCAAATGACACGGCGGAGGAGAGCGATGACGGGTTTTTCGACTGGGAGTGAGGACAGGCCGAGGACGTATGTGGCCATCGATCTCAAGTCCTTCTACGCCTCCGTGGAATGTAACGAGCGGGGGCTCAATCCCCTGACGGAGAACCTGGTCGTAGCGGATCGCTCCAGGACCGACAAGACGATCTGCCTCGCGGTCTCGCCTTCTCTCAAAGCGATCGGGATCCCCGGCCGCGCGAGGCTTTTTGAAGTCGTGGAGAAAGTAAAGCTTCACAATGCGCAGAGACTGCAGGATCTCAAGAGGCTCGGAGGGACTTCTTTTACGGGAAGATCGACGGACAGCGTCGAACTGATGGCGCATCCGGAACTGGAGCTCGACTATATCGCGGCGCCGCCGCGCATGGCTCACTATATGAAATACAGTTCAAGGATCTATCAGATCTATCTCCGCTATATCGCGCCGGAAGATATCCATGTCTATTCTATCGATGAAGTTTTTATCGATGTGACGGAATATCTTGAGGTCTACGGGATGACGGCGAGGGAGCTCGCTGTGAAGATGATCCGTGAGGTCCTTAAGGAGACGCGGATCACCGCGACAGCCGGGATCGGTACGAACCTGTATCTGGCCAAAATAGCGATGGATGTCGTTGCAAAGCACATCGAGGCGGATGAAGACGGCGTGAGGGTCGCCGAGCTGGACGAGAGGTCTTACAGAGAGAAACTGTGGAACCATACGCCCATCACAGACTTTTGGAGAGTCGGGCGGGGATATGCGTCGAAACTCAAAAAGATCGGTGTTTTGACAATGGGAGATGTGGCCCGCTGTTCCCTGCAGGATGAGGAGATCCTCTATAAGCTGTTCGGCGTGAATGCGGAGCTCCTCATCGACCACGCGTGGGGCTGGGAGCCCTGTACGATCGCGCAGATCAAGGCATACCGCCCTGCATCTAACAGCATGGGCGAGGGACAGGTGCTGTCAACCGCGTATACCGCGGAAAAAGGGAAGCTGATCGCAAGGGAGATGATGGATAAGCTTGTCCTTAAACTCGTGGAGAACAAGCTCGTCACAGACCTGATCGTGCTGACAGTAAGCTATGACACAGAGAATCTGGAGAATCCTTCGATCAGGGAGAACTACAAGGGAGAGATCGTAAAGGACTGGTACGGTAGGCTGGTCCCGAAACATGCGCACGGGTCTGTGTCACTTAAGGCGCCGACATCGTCCACGAAGATCCTGCTCGCTGAAACCTCGGATCTCTACGACAGGATCGTGGATCCCATGCTTCTCGTTCGAAAGCTGAACGTAACGCTCGGCCGCGTCATTCCCGAGGAGGAGGCACGCGGCGCGGAACCGGTTTATGAACAGATGGACCTGTTCACTGATTACGAAGCGCTGGAAAAAGAGAAGGAAGCTCAAAAGGAGATGCTGGAAAAAGAGAAGAGGATGCAGCAGGCAATTCTGGAGATCCGGCAAAGATACGGAAAAAACGCGATCATTAAAGGGATGAATCTGGAGGAAGGCGCGACAGCGCTGGAGAGGAACAGGCAGATCGGAGGACATAAGGCATGAGCACAGGATCTCCCGGAAAGTACGGCGTGTACCGCAGGCAGGATGATTACTCGGATATCATCGATCTTCCTCACCACACATCCCTGAAGCACCCGAGAATGGCGGCGGAGATGCGGGCTGCGCAGTTCGCTCCGTTTGCGGCCCTCACGGGATTCGAGGAAACGATCGAAGAGACAGCGGAGCGTCAGAAGGCAGATGTTTACCGGCGGGACAGGATGAGGGAGTAAGGAATGTATTACATAACACAGACAGAACATCTGGAGGGGCCTGCCCTTGAGATCTTCTCGAAGCTCTCGGAACCCGAGCTGTATCACTGCAGAGAACCTGAAAAAGGGCTTTTCATCGCGGAGAGCCCCAATGTCATAGACAGAGCACTGAATGCCGGCTATCAGCCGGTTTCTATGCTCGTGGACACGAAAGAACTGGAAAAGGATGCAGCGCATATCCTGGCGCGGATCAATGAGATGCCCGGAGAGCCGGTCCCGGTCTTCACGGCGCCGGAGGGCATTCTGAGGGGGCTCACAGGATTTCCTCTGACAAGGGGGTGCCTCTGCGCGATGCAGCGCCGGCAGCTTCCTGCCATGGAAGAGATCATAAAAGACGCTTCCAGGATCGCTGTGCTGGAAGAAGTAGTCAATCCCACAAATGTCGGCGCGATCTTCCGTTCAGCAGCGGCTCTCGGTATGGACGCCGTCCTTCTGACGCATGGCTGCAGTGATCCGCTGTACCGCAGGGCGATCCGCGTGAGCATGGGAACGGTCTTCCAGATTCCATGGACTTTTGTGGGCGATAAGCGCGATCCGGGCTGGCCGCAGCCGGGGCTTTCCATTCTACGCGGCTACGGCTTCAGGACTGCGGCTATGGCGCTGAAAAAAGACTCTGTTTCACTTGCGGATCCCCGGCTTTCAGAGGAACCCAGGCTCGCGGTGATCCTCGGAACGGAAGGAGACGGATTGGCGGCGGAGACGATCGCGGACTGCGATTATACTGTCATGATCCCAATGGAGCACGGGGTTGACAGCCTGAACGTGGCCGCGGCCAGTGCTGTGGCGTTCTGGCAGCTTGGCCGGAAAGGATGAAGTGTGTGAGATCATAAAAGACCATAAAAAAAGGGCTGCCATTGAAAAATGGCGGCCCCTTTTTATGGTCTGAGGATTATCCGAGCAGTTCGATGAAGTCATCGCCAACCTTCACATCACCGGTCTTAAGAGGACGAAGTGTTCCATAGTCCTCCCAGTTGGTCACGATGCAAGGGGTCGTGCACTTGTAGCCTGCGGCTTTGATCGCGGGGATATCGAACTTGATGAGGAGCTGGCCCTTCTTGACTTCATCGCCATCCTTGACGAAAGTCTCAAAGTTCTTGCCTTCCAGCTTAACAGTGTCGATACCGATGTGCATCAGGATCTCAGCGCCGTCCGTGGTGGTCATTGCCACAGCGTGCTTGGTGTCGAACACCATGGTGATCTCACCGTCTGCAGGAGCGACCAGCTCACCGATAGTGGGTTCGATGGCAACGCCGTCACCGAGCATGCGGCCTGCGAATGCCTCATCTTCCACTTCGTTCATGAGGAGCATCTTACCTGTCAGGCAGGCACCGAGGATCTCATCTTTCATCTGAGGGCCCGCGGGAGCGGCAGCAGCGGAAGCAGCTGCAGGAGCTTCTTCTTCGACAGCAGACACCGGGATGGTTCCGTTGCGGAGCTTTTCGACGAGCTCTTCGAAGTTGGATTTGACGATCGTAACGCTCGGTCCGTAAATGACCTGGATGCCATTGCCCTTGACAACGACGCCGGAAGCACCGGTGCTCTTGAGCAGAGGCTGATTGACCTTTTCAGGATCAACGAGCGTCAGACGGAGTCTGGTGGCGCAGCAGTCGATATCGCCTGTGAGGTTCTTCAGTCCTCCGATACCCTGCAGAATACCAACGGACTGAGGATCAAGATTCGCTGCAGCAGCTTTACCGCCAGCAACACCGACACCGGTTGCCTTGCGGTATTCGTCCTTGGTGATCATCTTGACTTCTTCATCGTCTTCACCGCGGCCGGGAGTCTTAAGATCCTTCGCGAGGATGAATGTACGGAATACGAAGAAATACAGCACGAAGTAGATCGCGATCAGAGGAAGGAGACGTACCCAGTGTGTCTTGGCATTTCCGGGAAGGACACCGTACAGGATCAGGTCGATGAGACCGTCTGAGAAAGTAGTACCTACCAGGATGTCAAACAGGTCGCAGAGCAGGAATGCAAGACCTGCGAATACAACGTGGATACCGAACAGCACGGGAGCAAGGAAGAGGAACGTGAACTCGATCGGCTCTGTGACACCGGTGAGGAAGGAGGTCAGAGCGACGGAGAACAGCAGGGATCCTGCTTCTTTCTTCTTCTCGGGCCTTGCGCAGGTATACATAGCGAGAGCAGCACCCGGAAGTCCGCCCATCATGAAAGGATACTTACCTGCAAGGAACTTCGCAGATTCGTCGAATACGGTCGTGCTGGGATCGCCGAGCATTCTGAAGAAGATGTTCTGTGCGCCCTGCACCATTTCGCCAGCGACTTCTCTGGTTCCGCCAACGCCTGTCTGCCAGAAAGGCATATAGAAGATGTGGTGCAGGCCGAAGGGGATCAGTGCACGCTCGATGCAGCCGTAGATGAAGGTTCCGAACAGCCCTGCCGCATTGACGAGATCGCCGAGCAGGTAGATACCGGACTGGATCGCAGGCCAGATGAAGTAGCAGATGAAGCCGGTCAGGATACCGAAGACCATGCACATGATCGGTACGAAACGTGTGCCGGAGAAGAAGGCCAGCGACTGTGGCAGCTGCTGCTTGTAGAACTTATTGCAGGTGATCGCTGCCAGGATACCGGCAAGGATACCTCCGAACACGCCCATCTGAAGGGTCTGGATGCCGAGAGCAGTTGCGATCGCGCCGTCTTTGACGTTCGGTCCGATGCTGCCGTCAGCAAGGATGGAACCGTCGATCGTGAGCAGAACGTTCATGGTCGTCAGCATGATCAGGTAGAAGATCGCTGCCGAGAGAACGGCGACGCCCTTTTCCTTCTTCGCCATACCAAGAGCAACTGCCAGAGCGAAGATCAGTGCCAGATTGCCGAAGATGGCATTGCCGGCGCCGTTGAGCATCTGGAAGAACATGAAGAGCGGATTGCCTTCATGCAGGATGCCGTCAAGATGATACGTTGCGATCGTTGTGGCGTTTGTGAACGAACTGCCGATACCGAGCAGGATACCTGCCGGGGGAAGTACAGCGATAGGCAAGAACAATGACTTACCGATCTGCTGGGCGACTGCAAATGCCTGTGAGCCGCCTTCACCTTTTTTCTTTGCCATAATTAAACCCTCTCTTTCTTAAGCAAAGATCTAATATACTACAGTATTAAGATACGACGTGAAAACGATTTCAGTATACAACAATTTAGAATTTTATTATTTGTTTTTAATATTTTTATTAGAAATGTACAACAGACGTTCCATTCGGCCAAAAAAGTGATAAAATAGAGCCAGTTGAAATATCGGTACAGGGAATCCGATGGAATACGGATGTCTTCGAAAAAAGGGGAACATAAAGGGGGAATATATGGAGGATATCATTATTCTGGTTGATGAAAACGGAGATGAGCAGGAGTTTGAATTACTGGATACAGTGGAATACGAAGGAGAACGTTATGTCGTGCTGATCCAGGAAGATGACGAGGAAGTCTCTATTTTGAAGATCGAATCCGATGACGGCGACGATCTGGAGCTCGTATCCTGTGAAGACGAAGTGATCGAGGAAGTCTACCATATTTTCAAAGAGAACAATACCGACAATTTTGATTTCGACGACTGATATGAGAGAGAGAAAACCTGTGATCGCTGTCCCGATCGGAGATTCTGCCGGCGTAGGCCCTGAGATCGTAGCCAAGGCGCTTGCCATTGACAAAGTGTACGAAGCGGCCGATGTGATCGTGATCGGAGACAAGGCGGTAATGGAAAAGGCGATCTCCATTGTCGGAGCAGATCTCTGTGTCAATGTGGTGGAGAAACCTTCGGACGGCAACTATGAAAAGGGTATTCTGAACCTGATCGACCTTCACAATATCGACCAGGCGTCTTTTGTATTCGGAACCGTTCAGGCGATGTGCGGCAAAGCTGCTTTTGAATACATCGAAAAGAGCATTGGACTTGCAATGGACCATGAGGCGGATGCCGTCGCTACAACGCCGATCAATAAAGAAGCGCTTCGCGCGGCAGGGGTGCAGTTCATCGGCCATACGGAGATCTTCGGTGCGCTCACAGGGACGCCGGATCCGCTGACGATGTTCGAGACCAACGGTCTTCGTGTGTTTTTTCTGACAAGGCACAAGTCACTCAGGGACATGCTGGAGGATATCACCAAAGAGAACATCAAGAAATGCGTTTCGGAATGCGTGGAAGCGCTCAGAAAGCTCGGCGTGACGGAAGGAACGATGGCTGTGGCGGGGCTGAATCCCCACTGCGGAGAACACGGACTGTTCGGCTGGGAAGAGGTCAATGAGATCGCGCCGGCAGTTGAGGAACTGAGGGCGGAAGGATATGATATCGCAGGTCCGATCGGAGCGGATTCCGTATTCCATCAGGCTGCGATCGGACGCTATAACAGTGTTCTTTCCCTCTATCACGATCAGGGCCATATCGCCACGAAGACACTGGATTTCGACAGGACGATCTCGATTACGAACGGCATGCCGATCCTGCGCACCAGCGTGGACCATGGCACTGCCTTCGACATTGCGGGAAAAGGTATTGTCAGTGAGATCAGTATGGCGGAGGCGATCCTGCTGGCCGCGAAGTACGCTCCGTTTTTCGCTGAGAAGTGAAGGAAAAATCAAAGAATAAAAAAGAATAAATGTAAAATATAGAAATAAGGACGTGTGAAAAAACGAAAGTTTTTTCATGCGTCCTTTTTCCTTTGCTGAAAACAAAGCTATTTCCATAAAAAAAGAGTATAATCCCCCCTCCCCC
>CACXMK010000014.1 GCA_902768735.1 uncultured Lachnospiraceae bacterium
AGGAGGTATCACGATGAAACTGCTCTTCGCTTCCGATTCATTCAAGGGAACTCTGTCCAGTGAAAAGACTGTAGAACTGCTTACCAAAGCTGCGCACGAAGTATTCGGCGCCTGTGAGACGTCCGGTGTTCCGGTTGCCGACGGCGGAGAAGGCACGACTGACGCCGTGATCCTCGCAAGAAATGGCGGTCGCGTTTACACCGATGTCCACGGTCCTTTGATGGAGATGACCCGCGCGTATTACGGCAAGCTCGGCGACAACGAGGCCGTTCTGGAGATGGCACAGGCCTCCGGCCTTCCGATGGTCCCTCCGGAACTGAGAAATCCTCTCAACACCACGACCTACGGCACCGGCGAGCTGGTCCTTGCAGCGATCAACGCAGGCTATACAGACCTCTCGATCGCGATCGGCGGCTCCGCCACCAACGACGGCGGCATGGGCTTTGCGAACGCCCTGGGCGTACGCTTCTATGATGCGGAAGGCAATGTCCTGGAAGGCAAGGGCAGCGATCTCGAGAAAGTCGCGCACATCGACGCATCCGGCATCCCGGAGAATGTTAAGAACGCAAAATTCACCGTCATGTGCGACGTCACCAATCCCCTCAGCGGCAAAGACGGCGCGACCTACACCTTTGGCAAGCAGAAGGGCGGCACGCCTGAGATCCTCGATCGCCTCGAGGCAGGTATGGAGAATTACCGCAGCGTGATCATCAAAGAGTTCGGCATCGACCCTAACGAGACGCCCGGAACCGGCGCTGCCGGCGGCCTTGGCGCTGCGCTCAAGATCTTCTTTAAAGCCGAGATGAAGTCCGGTATCGAGACCGTTCTGGATCTGATCGACTTCGACGGCCTGCTTCAGGGAACCGACCTCGTCGTGACCGGTGAGGGAAGAACGGACTGGCAGAGCTGTTTTGGCAAAGTCATGCAGGGCGTCGGCGACAGGGCGAAGAAGTACGATATCCCCGCAGTCGCGCTGTGCGGCGGCCTTGGAAAAGGCTATGACGGCATCTACGAGCACGGCATTGATTCGATCATCACGACTGTCGACGGCCCGATGCCGCTCGAGGAAGCTCTTGACCGCGCCGAGGACCTCTACTACAAGGGCGCGATCCGCATGTTCCGCATGGTCCGCGCCGGAATGCGCATGAAATAATCGCCGCAGGGCAGCAAATACGCAACAATTTGCATACAATACTCCTCCTCTATATAAGAAATCCGGCAGTGATTGCCGGATTTCTTTTTTGTCTGCGGGGTTTCCAGTCTCTTGACTAGCGTTTCTTACCTTCTCCGAGGCGATTTCTAGTTCTCCTCTGATGGGGCAAAATTCTAAACGGTGTGTCCATTTTATAGGTACCAGTTTACCTCACGGCGTTTGGGCACAGCAGAGATTTTTTCTGATTTGTTCCCCCGGGTTTTTTGTGTATTTCGGGGTTTTTGGGTACAGCAGAGAATTTCATAAGAATTGTTCCCCGGGCTAGATTCTATAACGGGCACAGATAGTCCTAACCGAGGAAATGTTCTCTTTTCTGACTGGAGGTCGTGGGGAACAATTTATCGAGAATGCCTGCCCGTACCCAATCTTGCTCAAATACGTCAAAATACAGGGGTCACACTTTTTTGACTTAGTGCTCCTGTACCCAACTCCCGGAAATCCCGGGGGAACATTTGCAGTATTTTGTCATCTGTGCCCAACCACACAGACTGCAAACAATGATATCCAGCATTAGTTCGGCATTCCGATCATTTCCAACCGAAGCGTCAATTACCGCAACGATTCGGCACCTCTTCTTTCAAAAACGGCAGCGAAATATTAGAATAATAGTAAAAATGAGCGTGCTACGCATGAAAAGTCAAAGGAAAGACGAACATGAAGCCTTACAGATTGACTGAAGAAGAATACAACAGGATCCTCGCGTTCAAGCGCGACCTTCACATGCACCCGGAGCTTTCCAGGCAGGAATTCCAGACAACAGAAAAGATCCGGAAATTCCTCATGGACCTTCCGGATTTCGAGATCCTCCCTCTGAATACTGAAACAAAGACCGGCGTCGCCGCACAGATCCGCGGGTGCGGCGGAACAGGATCAGAACAGCGTGCGCGCGAGGTCCTCCTCCGCGCCGACATCGACGCCCTTCCGCAGAACGAGGAATTTGACAGCCCCTGGAAATCCCAGAACCCCGGCGTCATGCACGCCTGCGGGCACGACTTCCACACCGCCGCCCTGCTCGGAGCAGCCCTGCTCCTGCAGCGCGCGAAGGATGACGGCGAACTCCACGGTACAGTGGATCTTCTGTTCCAGCCTGCGGAGGAAGGGACGGCAGGCGCTCACATGGTGATCGAATCGGAGCTGTTTGAAAGGATCCGGCCGGATCTGTGTTTTGGCCTGCACAACTGGCCTTCAGTGCAGACCGGAAAGATCGCCTGCCACGAAGGCCCTCTTATGGCGGGGAAGCGCAACTTCGAGATCGTGATCCGCGGGGTCGGCGGACACGGAGCGATGCCGCATCTGTGCGCGGACGCGATCGTCTGCGCCGCCGCCGTGATCCAGTCCCTTCAGACGGTGGTGAGCCGCAATACGGCACCGCTGGATTCCGTTCTCCTCACTTTGGGCAGGATCGAAGGAGGGGTGCGGGAGAACATCATCGCGGACCGTGTCAGCATCCTCGGGACCGTGCGCTCGCTCTCCGACGATGCCCTGGACCGCGCGATCTCCCGCATAGAAACGATCGTCCAAAAGACCGCTGAGGCCTATGAATGCAGCTCGGAGATCCTCTGGAAAGAAAGGGTCCGCGCAGTGTGGAATTCCCCCGAAATGACTGCGCTTGCCAGAAAGTGCGCTGCCATGACAGGATGTGAAGTGACAGACGCGCCGCCCTCCCTTGCCAGCGAGGATTTCGCGAGTTACCGGCAGTTCGCCCCGTCCTTCTTCTACTGGGTGGGAAGCACTGCTTCCGGAGATATACCGGTGGAACTGCACAAGCCGACGTTCCACACCGACGATACCGCGCTGCGCTATGCAGCGGAGCTGCTCGCGATCTCAGCTATGAAGGGGCTGGAACAACAGTCCGACTAACAAAAAAAGACCTCTGGGGTCGTTTTTCGCCCCGGTGGTCTTTTTTGCGTACAATTATTTAAATAATCCCATCGTATAAAGGGACATCACAAGGCTTGCAAAATACGGAACCATGGGGCTGTCGCATTAAGTGAAGGTTCAAAACCTACGCTTTTGCGGCAAGCCCCTTTTATTTCAGCTATCCTATCTTCTTCACGAACCCTTCGATCAGATGATTCACGAGCTCCGGCTCATCCGTATTGGAATTGTGCCCTGCCCCCTTGATCCAAGTGATCGGGATCCCTGACTTTTTGTGCCATGCCTTATTGTAGCGGATGCACGACCCGGCGTGATCCTGGTCTCCGCAGATCAGCAGCGCAGGACATTTGATGTCATAGGGAAGCTCCGCCTCCACCGCATCCGCGAGGATCCTATAGCCGTGGCCGGCGAGCTTCGCGTACCGCTCCTGATCGCCGTCATAGACCATCATCATGTCATGCATGAGCTTTCTCCCCTGCTCAGAAGAAGCCACGCCGTTTGTTCCCTGCTTTACAAGCGTCTTCCAGGGATAATGGCGGTAGACCGGCTCCATTCTCTTGAGAAGCCAGATCTCAACTGCCGTCGTATATTCCCGCTTAAGCGGCGCGGAATCGATTGAGATAAATCCCCTGAGCTTTTTCGGAAACTGCTGCGCGTATGCCTGGCCGACATAACCTCCCATGGATTGGCCAATAATGACCGGTTCATCAAAGCCCTCAAGCTGCAGGATCTCGTCCACCCACTTCGCTTTATCCATGAGGGAAAATGTCATCTCAAACGGATACGAAGCCGTGTGTCCGGGCGCGTCCCACACGAACAACGGATACCTGCCTTCGAAGTATTCGATCTGTTTCCCAAACAGGCGGTGGTCCGCCGTCAGGCCCGGCAGAAACACCAGCTGCGGCGCTGCCGCTGCCGCTTCTTTACTTACCCAGTAATGGATCACCCCACAGGATGTCTCGTAGGTTTTTTCTATCATGATCTTACCCCCCTGTCAGCAAAATCACAGTTCCGCCATTGTACTCTTTCCGGTAAGCGTCTCAAAATCCTTTATGAACGCATCCACCGCAGCATAGATCGCCGGATTCGCCACGAAGCTCTCGATCACATCCGGAGAAACGGTCGCGCAGCCAATGCCGTACTCCGCAAGCTCCAGCACCTGCTGGGAATTCTTAAAGCTGGCAGCCAGCATCTGCGTCTCCATTCCGTTGTTGTCAAAGATGTCCTGGATCTCTTTGCAGACCGCGACGCCGTCGTATCCCATGTTGTCGATCCTGTTGATGTACGGCGCGGTGAACGACGCGCCCGCCTTGCCCGCCAGATACGCCTGCATCGGCGTGTAGATCGCTGTTCCGGTCGTTCGGATTCCTTTCTGCGACAGTGCCTTCATGGCCTTGAACCCTTCCGGGATGCAGGGGATCTTCACGATCGTGTCCTCTCCGAGCTCCTTCACGATGCGCTCCGCGTCTTTTAGCATACCTGCGGCATCCGTCGCCAGCACCTGCACATGGAGGTCCGCATCCTTTCCGATGAAATCGCGGA
This sequence comes from uncultured Lachnospiraceae bacterium, assembly GCA_902768735.1. Classification (GTDB taxonomy): domain Bacteria; phylum Bacillota; class Clostridia; order Lachnospirales; family Lachnospiraceae; genus CAG-791. The sequence goes on from CACXMK010000014.1 coordinate 4,634, forward strand.
TCTCCTTTAACACATCAAACGGCTGCTTTCCGGTCTTTGCCAAAATACTGGGATTTGTAGTGACACCGTCGATCGGATAGAGATCGTAGATCCGGCGGATTGCTGCTATATTTGCATCATCGATCAAAAGCTTCATTGTTTTCCTCCTTGCCGCCTTTGCGAAAAATTCTATTCGTAATATGTGATTGCTTCTTACGAAATTTATTATACGCATATGAGGAGTATTGTCAATGATTTTTGCATACATAATAAAAATTAATTTCATTCGTAATTTCTATTGCTTGTTTACGAATCCGTGCTATACTGTGTCTATGAGCAGCCGGGCCACTGCCATGGCCACGCAAAAAACGACACACTAATATAATAATGGTAGCGTTGCAGAGAACGTGCCGTAATGGAGATTCATAATGAAACCACCAATGCAAACAAACGCCAATTCTTCCACTGGGCTTTCCAATCGCACGAAGGGGATCCTGTTCATACTAATGGCAGGCTTTTTCTTTTCCCTGATGTCGGTCTTTGTGCGGCTTTCGGGCAATGTGCCGACCATGCAGAAAGCTTTTTTCAGAAATATCATTGCCACTGCCGTGGCAGCTGTCCTTCTTGTAAGGTCCGGACAGAGCGTTTTCATAGGCCGGCGAAATCTGCCCGCGCTTCTTATGCGCTGCATTTTTGGAACGGTCGGGATCGTAAGTAACTTTTGGGCAGTCGACCATATGCGAATTGCTGACGCGAATATGCTCAACAAGCTCTCTCCGTTTTTTGCCATACTGATGTCGATCTTTATTCTTAAGGAATTGCCGAGTAAAGTAGAATGGATCTGCGTCATTGTTGCATTCATCGGGGCGGCGTTTGTTGCAAAGCCGAGTGCAGGCATGGTCTCATTTCCCGCCCTCGTCGGGCTGCTGGGTGGATTCACGGCGGGAACCGCGTACACATTTCTGCGCAAACTGGGGCTTAACGGCGTACGCGGGCCGGTGATCGTGATGGCGTTCTCCGCTTTTTCGACAGTGGTCCTCTTACCGAACCTCATCCTGAATTATCATCCGATGACACTGCAGCAGTTCCTGTGCCTGATCATGGCAGGCTCCTGCGCAGCCGGCGGACAGCTGTCGATCACGGCGGCATATCAGCATGCGCCCGCGCGGGATATTTCCGTCTTCGATTACTCGCAGGTCGTGTACGCAGCGATGTTCGGGTTTCTTCTCTTCGGAGAGCTTCCGGATATCTGGAGTTTTGTCGGGTATGTGATCATCATCGGAACAGCATTTGTAAAGTGGTTCTTAAGACCGGCGGAATGAACAATGTGAGTCAAAACAGTCAACTCCCCGACTCTTGGGGACAGAATGTCTGACTCAGTTTAAGGAGAACTCGAATGAATGACATAAATACTGTTACTTCCGGATCTGCAGTAAGCGGCACCGTGTTCAACATCCAGAAATTCAGCCTGAACGACGGTCCGGGGATCCGTACAGTCGTATTTCTGAAGGGCTGCCCCCTGCACTGTCTCTGGTGTTCCAATCCGGAGAGCCAGTCACCAAAGCCGCAGATCCTATGGGATGAAAAAAAGTGCCTGCATTGCGGGCACTGCGTGCTTACTTGTCCGGAAGGAGCTGTACATCGCATCGACCCGCACGGTGCCCTTGTGGGCGAAGCCGCGAAGCTTGCCGGTACTCTTGAAAGCGCCACTGCGCAGCAAACCGATGCCATGAAAGGCGCGAACGCTTCCGCTGAACAATTTCGCATCCATGTGGATCACCATCACTGCACAGGCTGCGGCCATTGCCTTAAGGAATGCCCCGGAAAAGCCCTGAAAACAGAGGGAGAGACCAAGACCGTAGCGGATGTCCTGCGCGTCGTTATGCAGGATCTAGCGTTCTACGAAGAGAGCGGCGGCGGGATCACTCTATCCGGCGGCGAACTCCTCATGCAACCGCGGTTTGCCTCCGCACTGCTGAAAGAAGCCAAAAAGAACGGCCTTGATACCGCTGTCGAAACCACAGGTTTCGCTGTCCCGGCTGTGTTTAATGAAGTGACGAAAGACGTGGATCATTTCATGATCGACCTCAAGCACTGGGATGAACGCGCTCATGTAAAGTGGACCGGTGTCTCGAACCGTTATCCTCTTCAGAATATGAAACACGCGACAGAAACCGGCAAAGACGTGCTTCCCCGAATTCCTGTCATACCCGGGGTCAACGATTCTCCGGAAGACGCCGCCGGCTTTGTGAAGCGACTCCAGGAGGCCGGCGCTTCAAAGGTACAGCTTCTCCCCTTCCATCAGTTCGGCGAGAATAAATATGCGCAGCTCGGAAAGGACTATGCTTTTACAGATGTGAAAGCCCTTAAGCAGGAAGACCTCGAGGAGTACCGCCAAATCTTCCTGAAGGCCGGGATCGACGCATTTTTCTAATAAAAAGGGCTGTCGCACGAAATGCGGCAGCCTTTGTCTCGTCTTTTTGCTAATTTTGAACCTGTGAATTTCGAGTTGGGTACAGACGATGATTTCAGAAAACATTCTTCAGCGATCAAATCACCGGAAGAAACATCCTTAAAGAACCTGATCCCATCCACCTGCGACTCGGGGATCTTTTTCCGATCCGCATATTTCCTGCACAAAGCAGGTACACTGCAGCGGTTTCCCCAAATAACATCTCTGTCTGGATATCCGCTTCCCTCGGTAATGATATAGCTCACCTCACCCGCCGCGAAATTCTTTCCGCGGTACAAAGTGTGGTTCCGGATTACAGCGTCTGCTCCGTCCTCGCAATGATGTCATCCTGTGTCGCCCTGGACAGAACGTTAAAGAACGCACTGTATCCTGCAACGCGGACGATCAGGTCTTTATGCCGCTCCGGATGCGCCTGTGCATCCAGCAGCGTCGCGCGGTCCACGATGTTGTACTGCACATGGTATCCGTGCAGGCGGTGGAAGAAGGTGGCGATCAGCATCTCGAGTTTTTTCTTATTCTCCTCTGTGGAGAGCATCTGCGGAGTCATCTTCTGGTTCAGCAGAACGCCGCCGGTGATCTTCTCCGTGCGGAGCTTGGAAACTGTCTTAAAGACTGCTGTAGGGCCATTCTTGTCACAGTTATGCGCTGGGCTGCAGCCTTCTGCCAGCGGTTCGCGCGCCTTTCTGCCATCCGGCGTCGCCATGGTTCCCATGCCCTGCCCGACGTTCGCGCTGATCGAGGAGGTCCCGCCATAGCGGATCCCGCCGATCGGTCCGCGCATGTTCCTGGTATTCGGGTAATGTGTGATCTCGTCGAGATAGGAATCGTAGGCATCCACCACCAACTGGTCGACGTAATCGTCGTCGTTTCCGTATTTTGGCGCCTCATCCTCCAGCATCTGGCGGATCTTCCGGTTCTCGGGAGAAGTATAATTGTCCAGGATCGCGTCCCAAAGCTGGGCAGGTGTGATCCTCTTTTCCTCGTACACGAGCTTCTTGATCGCAGCCAGCGAATCTGCCATATTGGCGATCCCGACCTGAAGGGCCGAGATGTAGTCGTAGACCGCGCCGCCCTCCTTGATCGTCTTGCCCCTGCCGATGCAGTCGTCTGTCAGCGCGGAGCAGAGGATATCGGGCACGTCGCGCTCGGAAGCAAGGTCGACCGCGTTCTCGATGATCACGCTGTACTTCGTCATCTCGCGGATCGTGCGGTCCCATGCGTCGAAGAGCTGGTCATAGGACGTCCAGTCCTTGAAATACCCGTATCCCTTGGTAAAGCGCTTCCCGCTGGTCAGATCGACGCCGTCGTTCATGGCGCAGAGCAGAATGCGGGGGAAGTTGATGTAGCTCATTCCCGTGCAGCGATAGCCCCACTTGCCGGGTACAGCCGTCTCGACGCAGCCGATCGCGCTATAGTCATACGCGTCATCCTCCGCAACGCCCCAGCTGATGAACGAGGGGATAATGATCTCGTCATTGTTGAACGCGGGCATGCCAAATCCCAGCTTCATGACTTCGATGCACTCGTCGTAAAACTTCTTGTCGATGCCGTGGTGCCAGCGCACGGTAAGGTTGGGCTGCGTTAGGCGCGTCTGCGCCACCGACTGCAGCACGAGCCAGGAGAGGCTGTTCACCGCGTCCTTCTTGTCCCTGGTCTGTCCGCCGATGGTCACGTTCTGGTACATCGGGCTTCCCGCGCTCGAGAAGGTGTGCGCCTGCGAACGGATCTTGTTGATGGTAAGGCTCTTGATCCAGAGGCAGGTCAGCAATTCCATCGCCTCTTCCTTCGTGATCCGGCCCTCCGCCATATCTTTGTCAAAATACGGATACATATACTGATCGAACCTACCGTAAGAGAGCGAATGCCCGTTGGATTCGATCTGCAGGATCAGCTGGATGAACCATACCGCCTGTACGGCTTCACGGAAAGTCTCAGCAGGCTCATAGGGAACTTTCTCGCAGATGCGGGCCATCTCTTCGAGCTCTGCTTTGCGTGCGGGATCCGCTGTCTTTTCTGCCATCTCCGCAGCCAGTGCGCTGTAGCGCGCAGCAAACCTGCGCACGGCGCCAATCACCGTCAGGACCGCTTTATAGAATACGTTCTTGTCGAGTGCTTTCGGCACTGTCAGATCCAGGCCTGCCTTCAGCTCAAGGACTCTCTTCTCATATCCTTTCAGGCCTTCTTTGAGCATTCTTCCGTAATTCACCGCGATGTGGGCATCACCGGCGTTCAGCTTCCCTTCCATTCCGAAGACACCTGTCTCCATAAAGACACTGACTTCTTCGGGAATCAGTGCATCACCGCGCGCGCGGAGGTTGTTGTTCTCCCAAAACGGCGCGATCTCACGCAGCTGCTCTTTCGTTTCTTCTGTGATATAAAAGACGTCTCCGTCTCTCTTCTCAAACAGATCCAGCTCGTCGATCACAAACTTCATCGTGTATTCCGGGAAGATCGGGGCGTTCTTGTTCTTCTGCGCCTGGTTTCCGGCGAGAAGTGTCCTGTCCTCGATATAGATCGACATGTTGTCCAGGATGTGCTCCAGCATGAGTGCACGCATCATCACTCTGGGCTGGTGTCTGTTAGCCTTATACACTTCCGTCGCAAGCACGGCGCGCTCTGCGTCAATATAAGGCTTCTCGTCCAGGACTTCCTCCCGGAACGCCTGCATCCTCTGTGTGAGTGCCCCGAAGTGCTCTTTGTTTTCCATAGTGTCTCCTTTCGGTTTTCAGAAGCCGTATGCTCCTTGCTCTATTTTGACCTAATCCATTTTTGTTGGTTTCATACATAATTATTAAATGTTTCATTCGAATAAATCCTAGCATCTTCTTCCCGCGATGTCAAGCAAAAATGCACTAAGATAAGTGTAAAACATTTATTATCAAACAAATATTAGTTACGTTCGTAATCCAATATTGACGAAATCGCTTTTTTTCTCTAGAATGAAACCGTAGTGAGTGACATCGAAAGGGGTTACAGAAAGCCATGAAAGACCGCTCAAACGCGATATTAGCACTGCTTACAAAGCACGAAAAAATAGAAGTCGCCAAGCTCTCGGAAGAACTCGGCGTATCACAGGTCACGATCCGCAAGGATCTGGACAAGCTCATGTCCATGAATCTGGTCATCCGGGAACATGGCTATGCCATGCTCAACAGCCCGGATGATGTAGCAGGACGTCTCGCATTCCATTATGAGGAGAAAAAGAAGATCGCCGAACGGGCCGCTGAGCTTGTCGGAGACGGCGATACTATTATGATCGAAAGCGGGAGCTGCTGCGCTCTTCTTGCCCTCGCGCTCACGGAAACGAAGAAGAATGTGACGATCATCACAAACAGCGCTTTCATTGCCGATTACATTCGTAAGAAAACAGATTTCCAGATCATTCTCCTCGGCGGGATCTATCAGCACGACTCCCAGTGCATGGTCGGCCCCATGGTCCGGGATGGCGCGGCGAACTTCAATGTGAAATATTTCTTCGTGGGGGCAGATGGCTTCACCGCGAGAGCAGGATTCACCAACAAAGACCAGATGCGTGCACAGGCTGTGCGGGACATGGCGGAATCCGCGGAAACGGTCGTCGTGCTGACAGAGAGCTCCAAGCTGGGCGCGCACGGAACGGTCTCCATGAACCTTCGCGGAAAGAAGCTCACACTCATCACGGATCAGCAGGCTTCGCAGGAGTATCTCGAGATCCTGAAAGAGAAAGGGATTGACGTCGTGCTGGCATGAGGCAGTGTTGTGGCCTGCCGTCTCTGGTTGGCGGGCGGATCCAACTTGCTTTATATCATTTTGGAGCTGTAGCCTCTGGGTAATTCTAGGGCAGATTCTATTATGATTTCTGAGATGGGATCTGCCTGCTATTTGGAGGTGCATCAACTTTTAGGGAAAACCTGATTTGTTGATGCACTCTTTTTTTTAATCCTTACGGCCCCATCTCCCCATAATTGAGTTTGGAGCTGCCCGCAGCTCCAGCTACCCTCCGCCCCATCTGCCCGCAGCTCCATCGGCCCATCAAACCGTAGCCCCACCTTCCAACCATGCCTACAATGCCAACACCCCCACCACCCTTCCCAATAAAACAATAACTGCCGCACCAAGAAAATATCCCTGGTGCGGCAGTTTATTGCGTTAATTGAATTCATTCGTCATTCCAGCTCGATCGTCCCCGGCGGCTTGCTCGTCAGGTCATACAGTACGCGGTTGACGCCCTTCACCTCGCCAATGATGCGGTTCATGCAGGTCTGCAGCACGCTCCACGGGATCTCCGCCGCTTCCGCAGTCATGAAGTCGTCGGTGATCACGCCCCTGAGCGCCACTGCATAGTCATAGGTCCTTCCGTCGCCCATGACGCCAACAGATCGCATGTTGGTCAATGCGGCAAAAAACTGCCCTTTCCCGGTATCGATGCCGCCCTTCTCCAGTTCCTCCCTGAAGATCGCATCCGACTCCTGCACGATCCTGACCTTCTCAGCAGTGACGTCGCCCACGATCCGTACGCCCAGTCCCGGGCCCGGGAACGGCTGCCGGAAGACCAGATGGCGGGGCAGGCCGAGCTCCAGCCCTGTCTGCCTCACTTCATCCTTAAAGAGCAATCTGAGAGGCTCCACGATCTCTTTGAAATCCACATGCTCCGGAAGGCCGCCGACATTGTGATGCGACTTGATCACGGCGCCGCCGCTTCCTGTACCGCTCTCCACCACATCGGGATAGATCGTTCCCTGCGCCAGGAAATCGACCTCTCCGATCTTCTTCGCCTCTTCCTCAAAGACGCTGATGAATTCGGCGCCGATGATCTTTCTCTTCATCTCCGGATCCGTGATGCCCGCCAGCTTAATATAGAATCTCTCCTGCGCGTTCACACGGACAAAATTCAGCTCGAACGGACCTTCCGCTCCAAAGACCGCCTCGACCTCATCCCCCTCGTTCTTACGAAGAAGACCGTGATCGACAAAGACGCACGTCAGCTGCTTTCCAACTGCGCGCGACAGGAGCGCCGCCGCGACAGAGGAATCCACGCCGCCCGACAGTCCCAGAAGGACTTTGCCGTCTCCAATGCGCTCCCGGAGCTCGCTCACCGTCGTCTCGACAAACGAAGACATCTTCCAGCTTCCGCTGCAGCCGCAGACATCCATGACGAAATTGCGCAGGAGCTGCTTTCCAAACGGCGTGTGCACAACTTCCGGATGGAACTGCACCGCGTAGAGCCTGCTGCCCGACAGTTCCATTGCCGCCACGGGACAGTGATCTGTATGTGCGGTGACCTTAAACCCCCTCGGAGGCACCGCAATGTAATCCGTGTGGCTCATCCAGCAGGAGGATTCCCGCGCAGCGTCCACCGCGATCCCCTCAAAGAGCCTGGATCCCGTTCCTGCCCCATCCAGCACGATCTCTGTGTGGCCGTACTCGCTCACAGGTGCCGTCGCCACTTTTCCGCCAAGTTTATAGGCCATGAGCTGCGAGCCGTAGCAGATCCCGAGCACCGGAATGCCCAGGCCGAACAAAGCGGGATCGCAGGTCGGCGAATCCGCCGCGTAGACACTGTTCGGACCACCCGTGAGGATAATGCCCCTGGGCCTCATCGCCAGGATCTCCGCCGGCGTCTTCGTATAGGGATGGATCTCGCAATACACGTTGCATTCCCTGACCCTTCTCGCGATCAGCTGCTTATACTGGCCGCCGAAGTCCAGGACGATGATGAGTTCTCTGTCCATTCTTACCTCCATTTCGAAGCGCATCGCGCCAAAACAGCGCCGCCCCGATGTATACGAAAAGGGCGGCCCGCCGTCCGTTCCATGAACGGCCGGCGCGGCAGCCCTCTTTGGCTAAAAATTATAATTCGCAGTTGCCCACGGTCCTGGGGAACGGGAGCACGTCACGGATGTTGCCCATTCCGGTCAGGTACATGACGCAGCGCTCAAAGCCGAGGCCAAACCCGGCGTGCCGCACGCTGCCGTATCTGCGGAGATCCAGATAAAACTGGTAAGTCTCCTTGTCGAGTCCGAGCTCGTCCATGCGCTTTTCCAGCTTCTCGAGGTCGTCCTCACGCTGGCTGCCGCCGATGATCTCGCCGATGCCGGGCACCAGGCAGTCCATCGCCGCAACAGTCTTGCCGTCCGGATTCTGCTTCATGTAGAACGCCTTGATCTCCTTGGGATAGTCCGTCACGAAGACAGGGCGCTTGAAGATCTCTTCCGTAAGGTACCTCTCGTGCTCGGTCTGCAGGTCGCATCCCCAGTAAACCTTAAAATCAAAGTTCTTATTGTTCTTCTCGAGGAGCTCAACCGCTTCCGTGTAGGTCACATGGCCGAACTCGGAGTTCGCCACGTGCTCGAGGCGCTCGATGAGGCCCTTGTCCACGAACTGGTTAAAGAACTTCATCTCTTCGGGCGCATTTGCCAAAACATAGCGGATAACGTACTTCAGCATCGCCTCCGCGATCTCCATGTCGTCCTTAAGGTCCGCGAATGCCATCTCGGGCTCGATCATCCAGAATTCCGCCGCATGGCGGGTCGTGTTGGACTTCTCCGCGCGGAATGTGGGTCCGAAGGTATAGACATCCCTGAACGCATATGCGAAAGTCTCAACATCCAGCTGGCCGCTGACGGTCAGGTTCGTGGGCTTTCCGAAGAAATCCTGGGAATAGTCGACCTTTCCGTCCTCGGTGAGCGGAAGGTCATCCAGAGGCAGCGTCGTCACCTGGAACATCTCGCCCGCGCCTTCCGCGTCACTTCCCGTGATAATGGGGGAGTGCACGTACACAAAGCCTCTCTCCATAAAGAAGGAGTGGATCGCGTAAGCGATCAGGGAACGTACGCGGTACGTCGCCGCGAAGGTGTTGGTGCGGGGACGAAGGTGAGGGATGGTCCGCAGGTACTCAAAGCTGTGGCGCTTCTTCTGCAGCGGGTAATCCGAAGACGAAGGGCCTTCCAGTTCGATCTTCTCCACCTGCATCTCCAGGGGCTGTTTCGCGTTCGGAGTGAGCACGATCTTACCTGTTGCGATGATCGCCGCGCCGACATTCATCTTCGCGACTTCAGCAAAATTCTCAAGTTCCTTACTGTATACCAGCTGGAGATTCTGAAAACAGGAGCCGTCCGCCAGCGCGATAAATCCGATCGCCTTGGAATCACGGTTGTTGCGGATCCATCCGCCTACGGTAACTGTCTTGTCCGCATAACTGTCTTTGTTGTCAAATAGCCCGCGCACTGTCACGAGCTGATAATCCTGTCTCATGCTGCTCTCCTTTTACTGCGCGGCTTCTGCCGCGTCTTTTTTTATTTTTGCTCACGTTTCAGCGCGGCTTCTGCCGCGCTGAACGGGTGCTTTCTTTTACTGTGCGGCTTCCTCTGCAGTCGCGCTTTCGCTTGCATCTTCAGCTGCGGGAGCCACCACGTTGGCCTTACCCTTGAGGAACTCAAGGATCTTCTGTCTGTCGAGGACCTCTCTGTAAGCCTCTACGTCCTCTTTGGGAACGTCAGATACGGAGGTGTATCCGCTTGCGCTGTTCACGGCCGTCTCCAGTTCCGCCTGGAACTGATCGTCGGTCATGCTCAGGCCTTCCTTGTCGCCGATCGCCTTGAGGATGATGATCCTCTGGACACTCTCCTCCGCCATTGCACGGATATCATCCAGATAGGTCTCCTCTGTGGAACCGTAAGCGAGCTGCATCAGCGTCTTGAGGTCAATGCCGTACTGCATGCCATAGCTCGTCAGTTCCTGCGTCATCGTCTCGCTGACCCTTTGAACCATGGCCTCCGGAATCTCCTTCTTGAAGGAGGACTTCTCCATCAGCGTGCTCTTGATCGCTTCCTCGAGCCTCTGTGTATACTGGCTCTCGTTGTTCTCGATCAGGTAATTTCTCACATAGGCGCGGAAATCAGAGACCGTGGAAACAAGGTTTCCGAAATCATCTGTGATACCCAGTGATACCACAAAATCATCCGTCAGGTCCGGAACGACATACTCCTTGATCGCATTGATCGTGACGTCAAATTCCGCGGCGACGCCCGCTTTCGTTGTGTCGCTGTAGTCTTCCGGGAAAGTAAGTGACAGCGTCACAGTCTCGCCGACTTCGTGGCCGATCAGTCCGTCTTCAAAACCGGCGATAAAGCTTCCGGAACCGATCGTCAGATCGTAATCCGAGTCGGTGCCGCCGTCAAACTCTACGCCGTCGATCTTCCCGACATAATCGATATTGGCAGTATCCCCTTCCTGTACTACGGATCTGCCTTTGATCTCCTGGAGTTCTTTCTTTGCTTCCCTCTGTCTGTCGATCAGGCTCTCTACTTCCTCGTCCGTCACTTCCGCGGCGGGCTCCACCTCTACGGTAAGGGATGCATAATCTGCCGGAAGCTCCACGAAATCGGCCGCAGTGATCCCTGTGAGATACGCTGTGGGATCCGTCTGCCACTCATATTCCGCTGCGACCTCTGCCTCCTGCGTTGTCGCCACAGCAGCTGCCTCTTCCGTAGTGGTACTTGTGGTTGTGCCGCCGCATCCTGCCAGTACCAAGACCGCCGCCGCAGTCATCATTGCCGCAAAGATTCTCTTGTTCATAACTGTTTTGCCTTTCTGTTTATGCTATTTTTTAAAAAAACCTGAAAATAACTAATACAGTTTAGCACAACCTTAAGATTCTTAAAAGATATAGCCGCGTAAAAACATTAACTTTTCGGTAAATTATCTGTAAAAACCGCAGATTTTTGTTGTTCCTTCTTTCATTCGCTTGTTGCCATGCCCCTCATTCAATGATAAAATGCTTAGTAGCGTATTTGAGGAGGGTTCTGTTTTGAAAACAAGTACTATCGTTTTATTAGTGATCTTATTGATTCTGATCGGTGTTCTGGTCGCTCTTTACTTTTTCGGAAAGCGCATGCAGAAGAAGCAGGAAGAGCAGAATGCACAGGTCCAGGCCAACAAACAGCCGTATGTTATCATGGCCGTCGATAAGAAAAAACTTAAGCTCAAGGAATCCGGACTCCCTGCGGAAGTGATCGCGAACACCCCGTGGTATGCACGCCGCGCGAAGGTCCCGGTCGTAAAAGCTAAGATCGGAAACAGGTTCATGAATCTGATCGCAGACGAGAACGTCTTTGACCTGATCCCGATCAACAAGCAGGTGAAAGCCATGATCAGCGGCATCTACATCGTGGAAGTCAAGGGAATGCGCGGCCAGAGGCTCGTCTCCGACAACCCGGTCAAGAAGAACTGGTTCCGCAGACAGATGGACAAGATCAAGGAAAAGGCAGGCGCCAAGCCCGTTTAACAGCTAAGCTCAACTTGAGCCAAAAGGACAGCGGCATATCACAGACCCTTTGGTCCACTTTAAAAATTGCATAGTTTAAGGCCGGCTGTACAGCCGGCCTTTTTTCATGTCTGGATTACTCCACGGGCTCCGCCTTCACCGTCACCGCGCACTCCATGGGATCCCCTCCCTCCGGGACCAGCCTGTAGCGGATCCGCGCATGGAAGTTACCTCCGATCTCCTTCACCGCGAAATGCCTTGTGAGGACCGCCATCGGGATCGCCCCGAACGGGGTTCCGTACATACAGTTCTGTTCCTGTCCCGGCGCAAACTTCATGACCACATTGATCCCGCCGCTTCTTGTAATGCTGCAGATTCCTTCCGAAAACTCCATTACGGACTCTGTGACAGCGCCGCTCTGCGAATCCTCCTCGCGGAAGCGGAATACACGGACGCCGTCCCTGTTCTCATAAAGAGCCCGGACGCTCGTCCTGCTGCTGTCCTTACTCCCCTCCGCAAGCGTCTGTTCCCCGGTCACGGTCAGCCACACTTCTGTCTTTGCATAGTCCTGCGCAGCCGTCATTTCCCGCTCTCCGAAAGAAGCCGGTTCCGGATCGACTCCCACTGGCGCACGATATGGATCCGCGCCGCCCTCTCTGCGGCTTCCCTGTCTCCGCTCTGGATCGCCCTGTACAATTCGCTGTGTTCAGCGATCAGGTGCTCGTAATGCTCGTCGTCCCTGATATACTCGTAGCGGTAGCGGTAAATGTTGTCGGCGAGTCCTTTCAGAATACTGCCGAGCTTCTCGTTCTTGGCCGCTTTGAGGATCATGTCGTGGAACTTAACGTCCGCTTCCGCGATCTCCAGGCTGTCTCCCGTATGCGTGCTCCTTATAAACGCGTTGCACGCCTCGCGAAGCTGCTCCGTCTCTTTTTCCGTGATCCGCACGCTCGCAAGGCCGGCGCTTAGCTGTTCCAGCGCACTCCGGATCTCCATCACTTCCTGCAGATTCTCAGGCGTCATACGTGATACCCTGGCGCCGCTCCCCGGAACGATCGTGACAAGCCCTTCCAGTTCCAGCATCCGGATCGCTTCCCTGATCGGCGTCCGGCTGGTCCCCAGGACCTTGCCGAGTTTCACTTCCGTTAGTCTCTCCCCGGGCTTGATCTTTCCGGTCAGGATCGCTTTTCGAAGCGATACAAAGACCGCGTCCCGAAGAGGCATGGACTGCTGCTCTTCCGTCATGGCCATCCCGGCAGTGAGAAAACTGTCCTGTCCCATGTGTACCCCCTTAAATCCGGTAAACAAACCTGGTGGCGAGCACCCGGCAGTCTCTTGCGCTGTCCGTGGCAGCAAACGCTTTCGCTGCGTCTTCCGCCTCTTCTTCCGTTGTAAAAACAGCAAATACAGTAGGTCCGCTCCCTGACATTTTCGAGACCAGCGCCCCTTCACTCTCAAAGAACTTCTCGATCTCCCCGATCTGCGGGTACATGGCGCCTGTCACTTCTTCAAGCACGTTGACGCACTGGGCGGCCATCCCGCGCAGGTCTCCGCGCCTGATCGCGTCCAGCTGCGCGTCGATGTCGGGATGCCTGACTGCTACAAGGCTGTCATAGCGCTTGTACACTTCCCCTGTCGAGACTCCTGCGGAAGGCTTACAGATCACAAGTCCGCAGGCCGGTGCGTCCGGAAGCACGGTCAGGATCTCGCCGATCCCCTCCGACAACTGCGTCCCGCCTGTAATACAGTAGGGAATGTCAGCGCCCAGTGTCGCGCCGATCCTCTGCAGCTGCCCGTCGCTCACTTCCGGTACAAAGAGGTCTCTCACAGCGCGCAGCGCGGCAGCGGCGTCGGTACTTCCTCCCGCCAAACCGGCGGCGACCGGGATCCTCTTTGTCAGGGTGATCTTCAGATCCCCGCGGAGGCCGAATTCCTTCTCCATGCTCCGCACCGCCCTGACGATCAGGTTGTCCTCGCCACAGGGGATTTCCCCGCTGTCCGTCGCGAGCGCGATCTCCATCGGCGAGCAATCCTTGTCCTGAGTCTCAAAAATAAGATCGTCGCTGATGCCGATCGTCTGCATGATCATCCTGACGATGTGATATCCGTCTTCCCGTCTCCCAAGAACATCCAGACTGAGATTGATCTTGGCATACGCTGTCTGCTCAATTCTTCTCATAAAACGGCTCCCGTCAATTCCTTTGCTGCCGCGATGGAATGCCTGGTCAGATACTGCCCGATCCCATCGATCACTTTTACTGTCAGACAAGGGTCGTGGAAATTCATCGCGCCGACCGCCACAGCCGTGGCTCCGGCCAGCATAAACTCCACCGCGTCCTCGGCGGATGCAATTCCGCCCATTCCGATGATCGGTATCTTTACCGCCTGCGCGGCTTGCCATACCATTCTGACCGCGACCGGTTTGATCGCCGGCCCGGAAAGTCCCCCTGTTTTATTGGCAAGAACAAATCTTCTCTTTTCTATATCGATCTTCATCCCGGTGATCGTATTGATGAGAGAGATGGCATCTGCGCCTCCGGCTTCCGCCGCGCGCGCCATTTCCGCGATGTCCGTCACATTGGGCGTCAGTTTCATGATCACAGGCTGCTTCGCGATCCGCTTGATCTTTTCCGTGATCTCGGAAAGGCACTTCGGGTCCTGTCCGAACTGGATCGCGCCCTGCTTGACATTGGGGCAGGAGACGTTGATCTCCAGCATGTCCGCCGGCTGGTCCGCCAGCCTCTCCACGACCTCGAGGTATTCCTCTTCCGTGTGCCCGCAGACATTTACGATCACCTTCGTGTCGAACTGTGTCAAAAAAGCGAGATCCCTCTCGATGAACACGTCGATCCCGGGGTTCTGCAGGCCGATCGCGTTGAGCATCCCCCCGTAGACCTCCGCCACGCGGGGCGTCGGGTTCCCCTCCCACGGCACATTGGCGACGCCTTTCGTCACAACCGCGCCGAGCCGGTTCAGGTCCACAAATTCGGAATACTCCATCCCGGATCCGAACGTCCCGGAAGCTGTCATCACGGGATTTTTGAATGTCACGCCGGCGATCTCGACGGACAGATCGGGCTTTCCTGTTTTGGCAATTCCGTTCGAGCTCATCCGATCTCCACCTCCTCCGCGTCAAATACAGGGCCCTCCGTACAGATCCTGGCGTTGCGCACGTGGGAATGGCCGTCCACTTTCGCGGTCTTCGTGACGCACCCGAGGCACGCGCCGACGCCGCAGGCCATCCTCTCCTCCAGGGAGAGATAAGCGGGGATCCCCGCCTCCCGCGCGAATCTCTTCACCGCGCGGAGCATCGGCATCGGTCCGCAGGCGCACACCACATCCGCTTCCACTGCGTTTGCACGCACGGCGTCCAGTACGTTTCCTTTTGTCCCGGCGCTCCCGTCCTCCGTGGCGATCAGAAGGCGCGCGTATCTGCGCAGCTCCTCCGTCAGGAACATGTCTCTGTCCCTGTAGCCCATTGCCGCCGTGACGTCTGTCCCCGGCTCCTTAAAAAGGGCTGCCGCAAGTTCCAGCATAGGGGGGATCCCGATCCCTCCTCCCAGGAGCAGCACTCTTTTTCCCGCCAGCTTTTCGATGTCATAGCCGTTTCCGAGAAGGCCCAGCATATCCACAGTGTCGCCGGTTTTCTGCGCCGCAAGGGACAGGGTCCCCGCGCCGGCTGTCCGAAACACGAAACGCAGTTCTTTCTTCTCCGGATCGAAACGGCAGATGCTGATCGGCCTTGGCAGGAGCTTGGAGGGGTCATTCGGATAGAGCCCCGCGAACTGACCGGGCCTTACCTCTTCCGGCGCCGCATTTTCGGGATACTTCAGCGTCATGCTGCAGATCCCCTCCGCAAGGAACCGGATATCTGTCACTGTCATCGTCGTCTTTTTCTTCATGTTCCTATTCCCGTTTACTCCTGATCCTGCTCAGTTAATCCGATCAGCTTGCTGTTCTTCTTATAGGTCTCCTCCATCAGGGCTTTCACCCTGTCCGGCAGCTCTTTCTGCGCGTTCCTGTCCATGTCCGCCGTCTCGATCGGCTCGCCGAACTCGATCGCCACAGGCACCCATTTCAGGCGGGGATAGTGATCTTCGAAGAGATCGCCCGTTCCCACGATCGTCACGGGTATGACGGGAACTTTCGCTTTGGTCGCTATTTTGAAGCTCCCGGCGTGAAAGGGAAGGAATGTCCCCTCCACCTTACATCTTGTTCCCTCTGGGAAGATGAACATGGAGATGCCTTCCTTTACGTAGTCGATCGCGGTGAGGATCGTCTTGAGGCCCTGCCGGGCGTCCTCCCTGTCAAGAAACAGGCAGTGGATCTCCTCCATGATGATCTTAAGAGGGGTGCTCGCCAGCTCTTTTTTGGCAACGAACCCCACCGGGTAGGTGATCAGGGATCCCGCGAGGATAATGTCGAAAATGCTCCTGTGGTTCGCCACGAACAGCACCGGCCGGTCCGTCGGGACGTTCTCAAGACCGATGATGGTCGTCTTTCCGCCGGCAAGAAACCATATCCCTTTCATCGCAGCCCTGGCGAAGCCGTGGCGGAAGCGGGTACAGGATCCCGGTTTCGCCTTCTCGATCAGCATAGTGATCAGATGAAGCGGCAGATCGATCAGAATGACCAGCGCGGCGAACAGCAGCGCGAAAAACATGCGAATGACCCACATAGATTCTAATTCCTTTCTACTCATATAAACGCCGGACCGGCGCAGTTCACATACACGTTATACATTCACATTATATCAGAAAAACGGGATTCTGCCATCATGCGGTATTCGCTATATTTATGCTATACTGTGATTGGCGCTTCAACAAGTTAACGAGGAGAAAACAGCATGCTTCTGGTCCAAAACTGTTATATGATCGACCCCGCTTCCGACACGGAAGGCAGGCGCGATATCCTGATCGACAACGGCCGCTTTGTCAAAATAGAGAAACACATCCTCCCTCCCGCCGGAGCCTCTGTGATCGACGCCGGCGGCATGATCACATGCCCCGGCCTCATCGACACCCACTCCCATTTCAGGGATCCCGGCTTCACTTACAAAGAAGACCTCTCGACCGGTGCCGACGCCGCCGTCAAGGGAGGATATACCTCCGTCATCCTGATGGCCAACACAAAGCCCCCCGTCGACTCTGTCTCCACGCTGGACGACATCCTGGCGCGCGGGCGGGATCTCCCCGTCCACCTGTACAGCTGCGCTAATGTAACGAAAGGCATGGCCGGCAGGGAGCTCTGCGACTTTCGCGCGCTGGCGGACTGCGGAGCGGCGGGCTTTACGGACGACGGCGTTCCCGTCATGGACAGCGCCCTTCTGTCAGAGGCGCTGAAAGCGGCCAAAAAACTGGACCTCCCCGTCAGCCTGCACGAGGAAGATAAGAGCTATATCACCGAGAACGGGATCAACGGCGGCGGAAAAGCCGCGCAAGCGCTGGGCCTTACGGGATCCCCACGCGAAGCGGAATACACCCTCATTGCCCGCGACGTGGAGATCGCCTCTGCTCTGGACGCGCCCCTTTGCATCCAGCATATCAGCACCGCGGAAGGCGTTGAATACGTGCGCCGCGCCCGCAGCGCACACCCCTGTATCCATGCGGAAGCCACGCCCCATCACTTCTCCCTCACGGAAGACGCGATCCTGACCCGCGGCACGCTCGCTAAGGTCAACCCGCCTCTAAGGACGGAGCGCGACCGGATGGCAGTCATCCATGGCCTCATGGACGGAACCATCGACATCATCGCGACGGATCACGCCCCGCACGCGTCCTATGAAAAAGAGAAATCCTTTGTCGAGGCGCCCAGCGGCATGATCGGCCTTGAGACCGCGCTGTCCCTCGCGATCCGCCACCTCGTGTTCCCCGGATACCTCACCATGCAGCAGATGCTGGCCTGCCTGACCAGCAATCCCGCGGACTTCTATCACCTTCCCGCGGGGCGGATCGAGATCGGAGCACCGGCGGATCTTGTGATCTTTGATCCGGACGACGAGTGGATCGTCCCCTCCCAGTTCGCGTCAAGGTCCTGCAATTCACCGTTCATAGGCGAGAAATTACCCGGCGTCATCCACTATACGATAAAGGATGGCGAGGTCGTCTACCGCAGATAAAAAAAGCCACGGGATATCCCGTGGCTTTTTTATTATGCTTTTAATATTATGCCGGTTATCATGCCATCTTCCTGCAGAAGCCGCACAGCTCTTCCAGCGCCATGCCCCGGGACGCTTTGAACAGGAATGCCGTATCGGGGCCAAAAAGCTCCGCCAGCACTGTTTTGGCCTGCTCCTTGTCCTCGCAGGGGCGCACGTCTTCCATGCCGCTCTCCAGCGCGGCCTCCGCCAGCCATCCGGCGCGGGTGCCTACTGTGACCAGCGTGTCGATCGGCAGTTCCGCCGCGAACGCGCCCACCTCGCGGTGTAGTCTCTCCGCGAAGGGTTCGAGCTCAAGCATATCGCCCACGACCGCTACTTTCCGCGCCGCGCGGGCGTTCGCAAGGATCCCCAGCGCCGCTTTCATGGACTGCGGGTTCGCGTTGTAGGTGTCGTTGTAAAGCGTGATGCCGTTTTCCATCTCTTCGACGTCCATGCGCATGCGGGTCGCCTTGAAATCGCGGATCCCTTCCGCGATCTCTTCCCCTGAGAGGCCAAAATACTGCCCCACCGCAGCCGCCGTCATTGCCGGATAGATCATGTGCCTGCCGGGGCTCGGGATCTCCAGCTCGAAGTTCCCTGAAGGCGTCTGCGCTATACAGCGCACGCGGTCGGGAAGCGTGTCCTCGATCTCCCCGGCCCTGTAATCACAGCCTTCCGTCTCGCCTGCCCAGTGATATGTAAATCCGCCGGCTTCGATCTCAGCATACATCTTAGCGAACGCCTCGACGTCAATGTCTGCACCTCCCGGGCAAGCTGTCCCCGCAGCACCCGCTGAGGAGGCAATCCCGGAATCTTCCGCCGCGCCGACCTTCGCAGCCTCCGGCCGCAGCGTCGCAAGAAGCGCATCGTCGCCGTTCAGAACGGCTATTCCGCCCTTTTTAAGGCCCCTGAAGATCTCGCACTTGGCGCGCAGGATGTTCTCCCTGCTGCCGAGGATCCCGATGTGCGCGTCGCCGACGTTCGTGATGACCGCTACGTCGGGCTGCGCGATCCGGGTCAGGTAATCGATCTCGCCAAGGTGGTTCATTCCCATTTCCAGAACAGCGATCTCGTCCTCCGACGTCAGCCGAAAGATCGTCATCGGAAGCCCGAGGTGGTTGTTGAGGTTCCCGGAGGTCTTGAGCGTTCTGTATCTGACGGAGAGGACGGAAGCAATCATGTCTTTCGTGGTCGTCTTTCCGACGCTTCCCGTGATCCCGACGACAGGAATGCCCATCCTGCGGCGGTAGTATGCCGCCAGGTCGCCCATCGCCTTCGCGGTATCCGGGACCAGGACGCAGAATTTCCCTTCGGGAACGGTCTCCGGCACTTTACTGACCAGACAGCCTGCTGCGCCTTTTTCCATTGCGCCCGGGACGAACCGGTGCGCGTCGAATCGCTCTCCCACGATCGCGACAAACAAGTCACCGGCCTCTGCCGCCCTGCTGTCTGTCTGCACGTTCACAACGAACGTCTTCTCAGCGTCGATCTCTCCCAGAAGCTGTCCGCCGACGGCTTCGAGGATCTCCTTTACGTTAATCTTCTCCATAATAGGCCTTCTCTCTCACTGAAAGCGCGGCAGCGCGTCATTTACGATGATCTCGCACAGATCCTCGTAGGAAATGCCCACCGCCTCCGCTTCCTGCGGCACAAGGCTTGTCGGCGTCATGCCGGGCAGCGTGTTGACTTCAAGGAACCACGCGTTGTCGTACTTATCCACGATAAAATCGCTGCGAGAATACGTGCGAAGGCCCAGGATGTTGTGGACTCTGAGCGCCATCTCTCCCATCTGCCGTTCCACTTCGGGCGTGCAGCGCCCGGGACAGATCTCGACAGTGGCGCCGGCTTTGTATTTATTCTCGTAGTTGTAGAAGTCCGTCTTGGGCACGATCTCCACTGAGGGGAGCGCCCGGTCCTGCAGCACCGCGCAGGTGAACTCCCTGCCCTCGATCAGCTGCTCTACAAGAATGTCCGGTCCGAATTCCAGGCATTTCTCTACAGCGGGCTTTACGCCGTCCTGGTTTGTCACGATATAGACGCCGACAGAAGAGCCGCCGGTCGGTGTTTTGATCACGCAGGGCGCCTCGATCCGGGACGCGATCTGCACTGCGGTTTCGGTGAGATCCTCCGTACCTGCGATCATTCCCGCGTGAAATGTCTTCCAGGCGGGCGTCCTGACGCCTTTATCCTTCACCATTTCTTTGGTGATCATCTTATCCATCGCCATCGCCGCGCCAAGGTATCCCGATCCCGTATAAGGGATGCCGAGCATGTCAAAAGCCGCCTGCACGCGGCCGTCCTCGCCGTTCATGCCGTGAAGCGCAATGAACACCATATCCGCCATGCGGCAGATTTCCAGTACGCCCATCCCGAACAGTGAAGGGCTCTTCCACTTTCTCGACGCTCTGATCGCCTTTAGGTCCGGCGCAGTTCCGTCAAACTTCAGTGCCGGCAGCTCCGGCAGATTTTCAAAGAGAGACGCCGGATCGTCCGTCACGTCTTCCAGCCCCATAAAAAGATCCACCAGGACCGCCTGGTGTCCCCTTGTCCTGAGCGCCCTGCACACTTTTGTCCCCGAGAGGAAGGAAATGTTCCTCTCCGTGCTCAGTCCGCCGCATAAGACCACAATTTTCATAATGACCTCCTATAGTGAAGTACGCTCCGCTCATTATAGCATATGTGACAAATGAGGGCTGCAAAAACTGCAGCCCTCACAATCATTACGAATTCTTCGGCTTTCTGCCTCTTCTTGCGGGGATCTGCACCTTCTGAAGGCCCCAGATCTCCTGTGCGTACTGCTCGATCGTCCTGTCGGAAGAGAACTTTCCAACATTCGCGACGTTCATCATAGCCATGCGCGCCCATCTCTTGCTGTCATTGTAGGCAGCTTCCACATCTCTCTGCGCCGCGGCGTAGGACTCGAAATCCGCAAGGATGAAGTATCTGTCCGCGCGGTCATTTCCCTGCCTCTGCAGGAGAGAATTGTACAGCGGGCGGAAAAGATCCGGATCCTCAGGAGAATACGTGCCGTCGATCAGCTGTACGAGCACCTGACGGATATTCTGGTCCTCATTGAAATACCTCATGGGATCATAGCCGCCCCTGTTCTCATACTCAATGACTTCCTTGGAGGTCAGTCCGAAGATAAAGGCGTTCTCTTCGCCCACTTCGTCCACGATCTCTACGTTCGCGCCGTCAAGCGTACCCAGTGTCACAGCGCCGTTGAGCATGAACTTCATATTGCCGGTGCCGGATGCTTCCTTGGAAGCCGTGGAGATCTGCTCGGAGACGTCAGCCGCCGCGATGATGATCTCCGCGTTGGAGACGCGGTAATCCTCGATGAAGACGACCTTGATCTTATCTTCGATATCAGGATCGTTGTTGATCACATCCGCCACGGAGTTGATCAGCTTGATGGTCAGCTTCGCGGTCTTATAACCTGCCGCAGCCTTGGCGCCGAAAATGAACGTTCTCTTTGTGAACGGCATATCCGGATTCGCCTTGATCTGGTTGTACAGGTACATGATGTGCAGGATGTTCAGGAGCTGCCTCTTGTACTCGTGAAGTCTCTTGACCTGTACATCGAAAATAGAGCGGGGATCCACTTCCACGCCGTTGTGCTCGAGGATGTACTTGGCAAGGCGGACTTTGTTCTTGTACTTGATGTTCATGAACTCCTTCTGCGCCTTCGTGTCATCCACGTAGATCTCGAGCTCTTTCATGTGGGAGAGGTTTGTGATCCACTCGTCGCCGATCCTGTCGGTCACCCACTTCGAGAGGTTCGGGTTCGCGTGAAGAAGGAATCTTCTCTGCGTGATACCGTTTGTCTTGTTGTTGAACTTCTCAGGGAACATCTCGTAGAAATCCCTGAGCTCTTCGCTCATCAGGATCGCCGTATGGAGCTCGGCGACACCGTTGACGGAGAATCCGGCCACGATCGCAAGGTTTGCCATGCGGATCTGTCCGTCGTAAATGATACCCATCTTGTAGATCTTATGGCCGACATCCACGCCGGTATTGTCGTAGCGGCGGTGGATCTCGATCTCGAACCTGCGGTTGATCTCTTCCACGATGGAATAGATCCTGGGAAGAAGTCTCTTGAACAGCTCAATAGGCCATTTCTCAAGCGCTTCCGCCATGATGGTGTGATTGGTGTATGCACAGGACTTTGTGACTACTGTCCACGCCTCGTCCCATGTCAGGGCGTACTCGTCCATAAGGATGCGCATCAGCTCGGGGATCACGAGTGTGGGGTGCGTGTCATTGAGCTGGAAGACATACTTCTCATGGAGTGCCTTGATATCGTCGTGCGTTTTCATATATTTCTGGATCGCGCACTGGATCGTCGCGGAGACAAAGAAATACTGCTGTTTCAGGCGCAGCTCCTTGCCCTGGACGTGGTCGTCGCTGGGATACAGGACGTTGCAGATCGTTCTCGCGAGGTTCTCCTGCTCAACGGACTTCTGGTATTCACCGCGGTCGAAGGAGTCGAGCTTGAAGCAGACAACGGGCTCCGCGTCCCAGATCCTGAGCGTATCGACAAAGCCGTTGCCGTAACCGATCACGGGCAGGTCGTAGGGAACAGCCTTGACAGCGCTGTAGCCTTCCAGCTTGAACATCGTGCGGCCGTTTCTGTCCTTATAGTTGCTGACATATCCGCCGAAGTGCACTTCCTGCGTATACTCGGGTCTGCGCAGCTCCAGCGGGTTTCCGTTCTCCAGCCAGTTGTCCGGAACTTCCACCTGGAAGCCGTCCCTGATCTGCTGCTTGAACATGCCGTAATGATAGCGGATACCGGCGCCGTAAGCGGGATAGTTGAGTGTCGCGAGGGAATCCAGAAAACATGCCGCAAGTCTTCCAAGACCGCCGTTTCCAAGCGCTGCATCGGGCTCTTCGTCCTCGATCGCGTTGAGCTTGAAACCAAGTTCCTTGAGCGCCTGCTTGATCGGCTCGTAAGCCATGAGGTTGATCGCGTCGTTACCGAACGCGCGGCCCATGAGGAATTCCATGGAAAGGTACACGACCTGCTTGGGATCCTTCTCGTCGAACACTTTCTGTGTTCTCATCCAGCAGTCGATGATCTGGTCTTTCAGCGCCATCGCAGAGGCCTGGAAAACCTGCTGATCCGTAGCTTCTTTCATAGTGCGGCGGTACATCGTGCGTACGTTGTACTCGACACTTCTCTTGAAGAGGTCCTTGTCAAAGTTAAAAGTAGGTCTTTTTATCATGCTTTTCTATTTCTCCTTACATCTTCTGGACACCGATCGTGACCTTCTCGCCGTTGATATCCCATTTCTTCTCATTCGCCAGCGGCGCATTCTTTTCGATCTTCTCCGCGAGGACCTTTCCTGCGATCGCCGCCTCGTTTGCCTCGGCTACTTTCGACAGCTTGTCGTTGCCGTTCAAAGAGACGCGGATGCGGTCCATAACCTCGAAGCCGGACTCTTTTCTCATTGTCTGGATCTTGCTGATCAGCTCGAATACAAAGCCCTCTTCTACCAGTTCCGGTGTCAGGTTGGTGTCAAGGACAACTGTAAAGGTGCCGTCTTCCTGGCTCACATAGCCCTCCTTGCGGGCTGTGTCGATGAGCAGGTCGTCCATACCAAGTTCCACCGTAACGCCGTTTACATCGAAGCGAAGAGCGCCTTCGGCGTTCAGTGTATCCATGGCGGCATTGCCGTCCAGCTCCGCGAGATACTTCCTGATGCCGCCCAGCTGCTTGCCGTACTTGGGTCCGACAGTGCGGAGCTGCGGCTTGAAGGTATAACTCGTAAAGTCGCGGACATCGTCCGTAAAGATCACTTTTTTGACATTGAGCTCGTTCTCGATGATCTCCTGATAGAAGGGATCGAGAGCCTTGTCTGCCTTGACGAACATCTGCGCGATCGGCTGTCTGTTCTTGATGTTGGAAGCATTGCGGCACGCGCGTCCCATGACGACGATCCTGAGGACTTCATCCATGCTCTCCTCGAGTTCCCTGTTGATATGGGCTTCGTCCGCCTTCGGGAACAGGCAGAGGTGGATGCTCTCAGGAGCGGTCTGGTCAACGCTTCTTACGATATTCTGGTAGATCTCCTCCGTCATGAACGGGATCATCGGCGCAGCGCACTTGCAGACGTTCACCAGCGCGGTGTACAGCGTCATGTAGGCGCCTATCTTATCCTGCTCCATGCCTTTTGCCCAGAAGCGGTCACGGCAGCGGCGGACATACCAGTTGGACATCTCGTCCACAAAGCTCTCCAGCGCGGAAGCGGCTTCGGGGATCCTGTACTTCTCAAGGTTCGCGTCGGTATCCTTGATCATAGTGTTCATTCTGGAGAGAAGCCACTTGTCCATAACGGACAGCTTGTCGTAGTCCAGCGTGTATTTCGTGGGATCGAAGCCGTCGATGTCAGCGTAAAGCGTATAGAAAGCGTAGGTGTTCCACAGTGTTCCGAGGAACTTGCGCTGTCCTTCCTTAACGGTCTTGTCAGAGAACTTGTTAGGCAGCCAGGGCGCGCTGTTGGTATAGAAGTACCAGCGGATCGCGTCCGCGCCGTGTGTCCGGAGCGCCGTGAAGGGGTCAACAGCATTGCCCTTGCTCTTGGACATCTTATTTCCGTCCTCGTCGAGGACAAGACCCAGGACGATGACGTTCTCATAGCAGGGCTTGTCGAACAGGAGCGTGGACTCCGCGTGCAGGGAATAGAACCAGCCGCGGGTCTGGTCCACCGCTTCGCTGATGAAGGCTGCGGGGAACCACTTCTCGAAGAGGTCCTTGTTCTCAAAAGGATAGTGGAGCTGCGCGTAAGGCATCGCACCGGAGTCGAACCAGCAGTCAATGACCTCGGGAACGCGCTGCATCATGGCGCCGCACTCGGGGCAGCGGATCTCAAAGGCGTCCACGTAAGGCCTGTGAAGCTCAGTGTGCGCCGCTTCCGGATTTCCGGACAGCTCGGCGAGCTCCTGTCTGCTTCCTACACTGATCTGATGGCCGCAGCCTTTGCACTCCCAGATATTCAGAGGAGTTCCCCAGTATCTGTCACGGGAGATGCCCCAGTCCTGAATGTTCTCGAGCCAGTTGCCGAAACGGCCCTCTCCGATGTTCGGAGGGATCCAGTTGATCTTCTTGTTGCCGCTTACCAGGTCATCCCTGACTGCCGTCATCTTGATGAACCAGGACTGGCGCGCATAGTAAAGAAGCGGTGTGCCGCAGCGCCAGCAGTGCGGATAATCGTGCTCAAACTTCGGTGCGGAGAATAAAATGCCGCGCGCGCTCAGGTCCTTTAAGACCTCGGGATCGGCGCTGACCGCGCCCTTTTTCATTTCTTCCTCTGTGGGCTTGCAGCGCATGCCGGCGAAAGGAGTTCCCTCCACGAGGCGTCCCTGCGCGTCTACGAGCTGCACAAAAGGAGCATCGTATCTGCGGCCGACTCTTGCGTCGTCTTCACCGAAAGCGGGCGCGATGTGGACGATACCGGTACCGTCTGTCATCGTTACATAGTCGTCGCAGTACACAAAGAACGCTTTTTTGTGCTGCTGGTCGGCTCTTCTCTTCGCCTCCTCGTACAGGGGCTCATAGCTCTTGTACTCGAGGTCCGTTCCCTTCATGGTCGCAAGGATTTCATACGCCTTGCCGTCTGCTGTCGCCGTGAATTTCTCTTTCAGAGGATCCAGGACAGTATCCAGCAGCGCTTCCGCCATGTAATAGGTATAACCGTCGATCGCCTTTACCTTGGCGTACGTGTCATCCGGGTTCACGCAAAGCGCGATATTGGAGGGCAGCGTCCAGGGGGTCGTCGTCCACGCCAGGAAATACGCGTCCTCGTCCATCAGCTTGAAGCGGACGACCGCGGAGCGCTCTTTGAGCGTCTTGTAGCCCTGTGCCACTTCGTGGGAGGACAGGGGCGTTCCGCAGCTGGGGCAGTAAGGAACGACCTTGAAGCCCTTGTAGAGAAGGCCTTTCTCCCAGATCGTCTTGAGAGCCCACCACTCGGACTCGATATAGTCGTCATAATACGTCACGTAAGGGTTGTCCATGTCCGCCCAGAAACCGACGATACCGGAGAAATCCTCCCACATGGATTTGTATTTCCAGACGCTTTCCTTACACTTTTCCACAAAAGGAGCGATTCCGTACTCTTCGATCTGCTCCTTGCCCTCGATGCCGATCTCTTTCTCCACTTCCAGTTCCACAGGAAGTCCGTGGGTGTCCCAGCCAGCTTTTCTGGGAACCTGATATCCCTTCATCGTGCGGTAGCGCGGCACCATGTCTTTGATAACTCTCGTAAGGACATGGCCGATGTGCGGCTTTCCGTTTGCCGTGGGGGGGCCGTCATAGAACATATAGGTCGGGCATCCCTCGCGCTCCTTCACGCTCTTTTCAAAGATCTGATTGTCTTGCCAGAATTTCAGTGTATTGTGTTCTCTCTCCACGAAATTCAGGTCGGGGTTTACTTTCTTGTACATAGTTTCTTGCTTCTCCTTCCGCCTTTCTCGTCAGCATATTTAGGATCTGTCAGTGTGGCAAAACAGAAAAATCCACCAGTTTCACCACAGTAACCCATAGATTATACCGTTATGGATAAATGACTGTCAAGAACTGCGTTTTAAAACTGGCTAAACAGGCTAAACAAATTGCACTACCTGCGGATTCGTAGTATTATCAGTTAAAAGACTGTTGTTAAAACAGTACTCAGGATGTCATATGAAATACGGCAAATCCGGAAACTTCTCCAGGAGGGATAATAATGGACAGACAAAATCTGACATTGCTCACAGACCTTTATGAGCTGACAATGATGCAGGGATATTTTAAGAATAAAGAAGAGAACAATATGGTGATCTTCGACGCGTTCTTCAGGAACAATCCCTTCGGCGGCGGCTATTCGATCATGTGCGGGATCGAGCAGCTGGTCAAGTATATCAACGAGCTGCACTTCAGCAAGGAGGACGTCGAATACCTCCGCGGGCTCGGGATCTTCGAAGAGGATTTTCTTGAGTATCTCGCCAACTTCCGTTTTACCGGAACCATCTACGCGATCCCCGAAGGCGCCCTGATGTTCCCGAGGGAACCCATGGTCAAGGTCATCGCACCGATCATGGAAGCGCAGCTGGTTGAGACCGCGATCCTCAATATCATCAACCACCAGAGCCTGATCGCCACCAAGGCCGCCAGGATCTGCTATGCGGCCCGCGGTGACGGGATCATGGAATTCGGCCTCCGCCGCGCGCAGGGCCCCGACGCCGGCACCTACGGCGCCCGCGCCGCAGTCATCGCAGGCTGCGTCGGCACTTCCAACGTTCTCTGCGGACAGCTGTTCGGCGTCCCTGTAAAGGGGACCCACGCGCACAGCTGGATCATGAGCTTCCCGGACGAACTGACCGCCTTTAAGACCTACGGCGATATGTATCCCAACGCCTGCATTCTTTTGGCCGATACCTACGACACCCTCAAATCCGGTGTCCCCAACGCCATCAAGACATTCCAGTATCTGCGCGACAAGGGGATACTCGGCAAGGGCTATGGAATCCGTCTCGACAGCGGCGACCTTGCGTACATCTCCAAGAAAGCCCGCAAGATGCTTGACGAAGCCGGTTTCCCGGATGCGATCATCTCCGCTTCCAACGACCTGGACGAGCACCTGATCGATTCCTTAAAGAACCAGGGCGCGACCATCACCTCCTGGGGCGTAGGAACGCACCTGATCACAGCCAAGGACAATCCGTCCTTCGGCGGCGTCTATAAGCTCGCCGCGATCCAGAGGCCTGACGGGACTTTCGATCCCAAGATCAAGCTCTCCGAGAACACCGAAAAAGTGACCAATCCCGGAAACAAGAAGATCTACAGAGTCTACGAAAAGGAGAATCACAAGATCATAGCCGATCTGATCTGCCTTGAGGAAGAGACCTTTACGGACCAGCGCCCGCTGGTGCTCTTCGACCCCGCGGAGCCCTGGAAGAAGACGCTTCTGGAAGCGAACACATTCGAGCTCAGGGAACTGATGATCCCGCTGTTCATAAACGGCGAGTGCGTCTACACTTCCCCCAGCACCATGGAGATCCGCGAGCAGTGCCTGAAGGAACAGGACACCCTCTGGGAGGAGTCCAGACGTCTCGTCAATCCTCACCAGGTCTACGTCGATCTCTCCAGGAAACTGTATGACACGAAGCTCCGCCTGCTCGACGAAGTCGGTGAAAAGACACAGGGCATCCAGAGCTGATCCTTACAACATGGCATAGTGAAAGGCCGGGCATGTGCCCGGCCTTTTCTTACGCCTGTCATTATAAATATCATTACAGATAAAAGAACAGCCCTGTTTTTTTGAGGGGGGCGCGCAGCGCCAGATACAGCCCGACGGCGATGAACGCCGATACCACCGAGTTGATGGCTGTCACGCCGATGTTGATCGCGAAAGAGACCTCCGCGGCAGGTTTGCCGAGGATCAGGATCTTGTAAAAGTAGCGGATCGTCGGATCGAACACCGCGTTGAACAATAGTCCGGTGACTACTGCGGCCACTGTCCAACGGACGACCCTGACAGGATCCTTTTCGGTCGTGATGTGACCCATTCTGTGCGCCACAACGCCCACCAGAATACCCATCAGGAACTTGATCACAAAGGTGATCGGCGCCTGTACGATATAGACGGGGTCGATCAGGTCCGCAATCGTAAGGCCCAGTGCGCCGCCCGCTCCGCCGTAGGCGCTTCCCAGGATCAGGGCGCCGAGCACGCAGAACGCGTTGCCCAGATGCACCGTGACTTTGTCGCCCGCGATCGTAGGGATCGGAATGGACAAAAAGGTAAAGACCACATATGTGACCGCCGCAAAGATCCCGGCAAATACCAGTTTCCGCAGCTGCTCTTCCTTCGCGACATTGATCGCTGCTGCCGTGTTCATATCATTCATATCATCCTCCTGACCCGCCCTGTCCGGGCGCTTCGGTTCTTCTTTCCCGTGTTTCACAATGCACTCCTTTGATCACAGATCGAGTGTTTCTTGTTTATCACACAGTATAACCATGCCTGAGCATATGAATAGTATCAACACGTTATTGTTTTATATAACCAGATGCCGTGCCATCGCGATCAGCAGTTCTTCCACAGCGTTCAGCAGGATCTGCTCGTCCCTGACAGTGACGCCGACCGCCTTGTACCTGTACAGAAACTCCGGCAGCCCGCGTCCGCTGAACCCCTTGACGCTGAAGGTGAGATTTCTTCCGCGGTCCCGCAAGAGGACAGGGATGTTCTCCCCGCGCACCTTGGCGTCCGGCGCCATGTAAAACCGGATCGTTCCCGGAAGCCCTACGATCTCCGTGATCCCGATCCTCGCCGCGACCGAGCGGATCAGCGCGATCCTGAGGAGATTGGAAGCCGGGGCGGGAATTTCTCCGAAGCGGTCGACAAGTTCCTCTTTGATCTCGTCGTAGTCCTCGGTGGAACCGATCGCCGCGATCTTTTTGTAGATCTCGAGCTTCTGCTCCTCGCTGATGATGTAGGACTCGGGCAGGTACGCGTCCACACTGAGATTGACACGCACGGTGCGCTCTTCCTCCACCGGCTCTCCCTTCGCCTCTTTGACAGCCGCGCTAAGGAGTTTGCAGTACAGGTCGTAGCCCACCGCCTGCATGTGGCCGTGCTGCGCCTTTCCCAAAACACTGCCCGCACCGCGGATCTCCAGATCCCGCATGGCGATCCTGAAACCGCTCCCGAGATCCGTGTATTCCCGGATCGCCCGAAGTCTCTTCTCCGCTTCGATCCTGAGGATCTTGTTCCTCCTGTACATCAAAAAGGCGTATGCCGTCCTTCCGCTCCTTCCGACTCTGCCGCGAAGCTGATACAGCTGTGAAAGGCCCATTTTTTCAGAGTCGTGGATGATGATCGTGTTGACGTTGGAGATGTCCAGCCCCGTCTCGATGATCGTTGTTGAGACAAGGACGTCGATCTCTCCGCCGATGAAATCATACATGATCTTTTCCAGTTCCGACTCCTTCATCTGGCCGTGCGCGAAAACGATATTGGCTTCCGGGACGATCTGTGAGAGCCTTGCCGCCACCTCATCGATGTCGCTCACCCGGTTGTACACGTAGTAGACCTGCCCCTTTCGGGAGAGCTCCCTAAGGATCGCTTCCCTGACCATCTCCTCGTCATATTCCATGACGTATGTCTGGATCGGGACGCGTCCTTCCGGCGCTTCCTCGAGGACCGTCATATCGCGGATCCCGACAAGACTCATGTGAAGGGTCCTGGGGATCGGCGTCGCTGACAGCGTCAGCACATCCACATTTTCCTTCATCTTCTTGATCTTTTCCTTGTGGGTGACACCGAAGCGCTGTTCCTCGTCCACGACAAGAAGTCCCAGGTCATGGAATTTGATGTCTTTCGAGAGAAGTCTGTGTGTCCCGACGACTATATCGCAGAGCCCCTGGGAGAGCTCCTTGATCGTCTGCTTCTGTTCCGCGCTCGAGCGGAATCTTGAAAGCATTCCGACCGTGACAGGGAACCTGCGCATTCTCTCGCAGAATGTGTTGTAATGCTGCTGTGCGAGGATCGTCGTGGGGACGAGCACCGCCACCTGTTTTCCTTCCTGTACTGCTTTGAAAGCGGCCCTGACGGCGATCTCTGTTTTGCCGTAGCCGACATCTCCGCAGATCAGGCGGTCCATAATGCGGTCGCTCTCCATGTCCCGCTTTGTCTCTTCGATCGCCGTGAGCTGGTCTTCCGTCTCCTCATAGGGAAACAGTTCCTCGAACTCTTTCTGCCACACCGTATCGGGTCCGAACGCGTATCCCTTTACGTTCTGCCTCGCCGCATAGAGCTGCACGAGATCCTCCGCGACTTCACTAACTGCACTCTTGACCTTCTTCTTGGTCCCCGCCCACTCCTGGGTCCCGAGCTTATTGAGCTTGGGTTTCGCGGATCCCGCGGAAGCGTATTTCTGCAGCACGGAGAGCTCTGTGGGCAGCACATAGAGCGTGCCTCCCCCGCCGTACTCGATCTTGAGATAATCCTTTTGGATGTGGTTGACCTCGATCTTCTCGACACCGCGGTAGATCCCGATGCCGTGGTCCTCATGCACCACGTAATCGCCGGCTTTGAGTTCCGAGAAGGCCTGGATCTGCTCTCCCTCGTATTTTTTCTTTTTTGCTTTCTTTTTCTTCTGTACGCCGAAAATATCGGATTCCGCTATGACCGCGAACCTGATCTCAGGATACTCGAATCCCTGCCCGATCTGTCCGTAGTAGGTCATGATCTCTCCGGGCTCGAGCGTGCGCTCCGGGTTCTCGCTGTAAAACGCCGTGAGGCCGTCATCCGTCAGGTCCTTCGCGAGTCTCTTCGCCCTGGTTCTCGACGGCGAGATCAGGATCGTCCTGTAGCCTTTTTTCCGGTACGACGCGAGGTCTTTTTCCAGCGCGCTGAAGCTCTTGTTGAAGGGCGACATCGCCCTTGCGCTGATCGACACCGTGAGAGACGGCTCCATGTAGCCGCATCCGGTTGAGAGGCCCGCAAGGCCAACGCACCGAAAACCGAGTATCCTCGCAATGACTTCCTCCTTTGGAGCGAGAAGGGACATCTGTCCGGGGAGGATATAGCCCTTCTGGGCCCGGCTTGTCATGCTCTCAATAAACTCCGTCTCCACCGCGCCTGCGTGCTGGCGGACCCTGTAGGGCTCGTCCACAAAGATCGTCGTCGCGCTTTTTGGGAACAGGCCGAGGAACGTGTCTGTCATCGGGTAAAAATAGTGGATATACCCCTCGAGCGGCCCGTACCGGTGCCATTCCAGAGCCTCTTCTTCCATCTGTGCGACGATCGTCTTAAGGCGGTGCGCCTCTTCGGGGCGGTTCTGTTCCCGGTAGAGCTTTTCAACTTTCTTCTCTTCCCTGCGGATCCGCTCAAGCCCGTCCCTGAGCCTTGTCCCCGGAAGGATCATCTCCGAGGCGGGATAAATCCGGACAGTTTCGAGCCTTGCAAGGGATCTCTGACTTAGCACGTCAAAGGCGCGGATCGACTCCACCTCGTCTCCCCAAAGCTCGATCCTATAGGGGTTCTCCTCCGTCAGGTCAAAAATATCCAGAATATCCCCCCGGATCGCGAACTGGCCCGGTTTTTCGACCTGATACTGTTTTTCATAGCCCATGCTCACAAGCCGGTCCGCAGTGGAGGTCAGGGAGAGCTCTCCTCTCTTTTTCACTTCAATGACGCTTTTTTCCAGCACCTCCGGCGGGACAAGCGGCGTCATCAGCGCGGAAAATGTCGTTACAACGGTCGCGGGTTTTCCTTCCATCAGGCGCCTGAGGCAGCGGATCCTCTCCGTATCCAGTTCCTTACCCCGCAGGTCCGCCTGATAAAAGATCAGGTCCTTGGCCGGAAAGAGCACGGTGTTCCTGTCGTAGAACCTGAATCCCTCCTGGATCTCCCTTGCCCGCTGATCGCTGTATGTCACGATCAGGCGGAACCGCATGCTGCCCGCAAGACTATCCTCCCTGGTCAGCGCATACGCAAGGTGCAGCTTCTGCGCTTCGGCGCAGCCTTCCGCCAGAACACAGGCATGTTCGTTTTTCAGGGCTTCTACGATCCGATTATAATTTTCCGACTCCCTGAGGGGTGCTGTTAATGTGGACATATTTCCTCGCTTTTCCCGGGTCTGCCATCTCCGGCCGGTTCATCTGCCCGGCCTGCTGCAGCTGTATTGACTGTTTTACCCGCCTCATCCGCAGTCCCGTCTTCCTCCCGGACAGCTTCCTTTTTCTTCTTCTTTTTAGCTGTATTGTAGAGGTTCATCGCCCGGTCCGGGCCATCTTTTAAGATACACTCGACCGCGTCCGCTGCCTTAACGAACGCCTCCTGCATGACCGTCTTTTCCTCTCCTGTAAAATGGCCGAGCACAAAGTTCGCGAGCTCCGTGTCCGGGTCGGGTTTTCCGCCGACGCCGATCCTGATCCGGGTGAAGTCGCCGCTGCCCAGATGCTGGATGATATTCTTAAGCCCGTTGTGTCCGCCGGCGCTCCCCTTTTTCCGGATCCTGATGTGTCCGGCAGGAAGGTCGATGTCGTCCGAGATAACGATCAGATGCACAGACGGGTCGGCTTTATAGAAATTCACGACTTCCCTGACTGCTTCTCCACTCAGGTTCATATATGTCAAGGGCTTCATCAGGATCACTTTCTGTCCGCCGATGACGCCTTTTCCGATCAGGGATTTTCCGAATCGGACCGGTCCGCCGATCCTGAAGCGGTCCACCAGCTCGTCGATCACATTAAACCCGACATTGTGCCTTGATCCGTCATATTTTCGCCCCGGGTTGCCCAGCCCCGCAATGATATAGTATTCGTCCATTTTTATTTCTTCTCCGTCTTTTGGTCTTCCGTCCTCACGCCCTCACAACGGCCTGTTCTCCTGCTTCCGCCGTGCATTTCCTTACATATCACAATTATAAGGCTATCGTCAAGAATCGGGTAGGATTCTCCTGCTCGATTGACCGTTGGCCGTCAAATGTATCTTCCTGCAGGCGCAAGATGCGATTGACGGCTTATCGCACAAAAGAGACCGCCGCATTCCTGTGAGGCTCTGCGGCGGTCTCTTTTTTGTCATTATAGTTCCATATTCAGCTATCATCGAACGTGCTATGCCATGCTGTCGTACCTTAAGCTGTGCCATCCTCCTGCAACGCACTTTTTTCGTATTCTTCCAGGATAATGCTTTCAAGCATTGCCCTGGTATCAGTATTGATGGGATGTGCGATGTCTCTGTACTCGCCGTCCGCCGATTTCTTGCTCGGCATCGCGATAAAGAGTCCTTTCTCCCCTTCAATGACCTTGATATCATGAACTACGAAAACCTGATCGATCGTAATTGAGACGACTGCTTTCATCTTGCCTTCTTTGGCAATCCTTCTAACTCTTACATCCGTCACCTGCATAGCGTTCTCCATTTCTAAATGGTATAACGTTCGTTCTTTTCCACCACGATCCTTATACCATTTTCACCTTTGTAACAGGAATTCGCCTGAATGGTGTCTCCGCTCTCCACGATGCAGTTCTCTATGATAGTATTGTCTCCGATGTAAACATCATTCAAAATAAGGGAATTCCTGATCACACAATTATTGCCAACATAGACCTGTTGGAACAATACAGAATCCTCAACCGTTCCGTTCACGATACAGCCGCTGGACAGCAGGCTGTTTCTAATGTGAACTCCCACGTTGTATTTCGCGGGGGGAAGATCTGCGACCTTTGAATGGACTTCCGGATACTGTTTAAAGAAATAGTCTCTGATCTCCGGATTCAGAAAATCCATATTCGTTCTGAAATAGTCCTCAACCGTCGCGATATTGCTCCAATAGTTGTGCAGTTTATAACCGTAGATTCTCTTCAGGCCTCTGTAGCGAATGAGGATGTCCTGAACCAGATCATACCGGTTCTCTTCCATGCATTTCTCTAAAAATTCGATCAGCAGCCTTCTTCTGATCACATAGATCCCGCATGAAATCGTGTTGTACTGGGCGATCACGGGCTTCTCCTCAAATTCCCTGATCCTCCCGTCTGCATCCATCTGCACTGTACCATACCGTTCCACATTAAAGTTTTCCGGCATTTCCTTGACCACTACAGTGATATCCGCCCTCTTCTCCACATGGTATTCGAGCACATCGTTGTAATCCATCTTGTAGACGCAGTCGCCCGAAGCGATCACAACGTAGGGCTCATGAGAATTCTTGAGGAAACTGATATTCTGCGCGATCGCGTCAGCTGTCCCACGGTACCACTGACTGCTGGCGTCCGCAAAGGAAGGCGTAAAGAGAAACATTCCTCCCTGCTTACGTCCGAAATCCCACCATTTGGACGAAGCCAGGTGTTCATTCAGACTTCGGGAATTATACTGCGTCAAAACAGCGACCTTCTGGATTCTGGAGTGCTCCATATTGCTGAGTGCAAAGTCGATGCTGCGATAGCTCCCCGCGACGGGCATTGCGCACACCGCTCTACGTCTCGACAATTCCTTCATGCGTCTGCTGTTGCCGCCGGCCAAGATAACCCCTACTGCCCTCATTTAGCGTCACCTTCTTTCACCAGAGTTTTTCCGCTCTCAAGCCTGCTGCCGGGGTAATCCTCCGCTGTTGTCACGCCGGAGATCATAACGTTCTTTCCGACATGGACGCCTGCGGGGATAACCGCGCCTTCTCCCAGTGTTACGATACCTTCACGATAAATATCAGGTCTGGTGTCATTAGGGATCTCGTAGCCTTCGCCAAGGACCACTCCGCTGCCGATCGTAACGTTCTCCGCAGCGATGACCTTGTAAAGCCTGCTGCCGGCGCCGACCCGGGTTCCGTTCATCAGGATCGAATCCCTTACCTCCGCGCCGCTTTCGATCGTAACGTCACAACCGATCACAGAATTGTATACCCTGCCGTAAACCTCAGTTCCTTCACCGATGATCGTTCTCTCCGCCGTGCCTTCCGGTCCAAAATACTGGGGCACATTGGACGTACTCTTCGTGTAGATCTTCCAATACTCTTCGTACAGATTGAATTCCGGCACAATGTCGATCAGCTCCATATTGGCTTCCCAATAGGAGGTGAGGGTCCCGACATCTTTCCAGTATCCGTTGAACTCGTACGCGTAGAGGGGAGATCCGTTGTCGCGGCAGTACGGGATGATGTGTTTGCCAAAATCCAGATTCGGCTGCTCCTTATTGGCGACCAGCGCATCCCTCAGCGTCTTCCAGTTGAAAATATAGATTCCCATGGAAGCCAGATTACTGCGGGGGTGCGCGGGTTTCTCCTCAAAGTCCACAACCTTTTTGTTCTCATCCGCGATCATGATTCCGAAACGGCTTGCCTCCTCCATAGGGACGGGCATGACAGCGATGGTCACTTCCGCGCAGTTTTCCTTGTGAAAGTCTAACATCGACTCGTAATCCATCTTGTAGATATGATCTCCCGACAGAATAAGCACGTATTCCGGATGAAAGCTCTCCATATATGCGAGATTCTGATAGATCGCGTTCGCGGTGCCGGTGTACCATTCCGTATTCTGTATCTGCTCATACGGAGACAGTACGGTGACACCACCCACGTTCTTATCGAGATCCCACGGGATGCCGATCCCAACATGCGAATTGAGTCGAAGCGGCATATACTGTGTCAAAACACCGACCGTATCCACACCTGAATTGATACAGTTGCTGAGCGGGAAGTCGATGATCCTGTACTTTCCGCCGAAGGATACTGCCGGTTTGGCCATGTTTGATGTAAGAATTCCGAGCCTGCTCCCCTGGCCGCCTGCCAACAGCATAGCGATCATTTCTTTCTTAACTATCATGTTGCCACCTCTGGTATGTTTTTCGCAAAACGGAATGACGTTATGTTTAGTTCGATTAACGCATACAATTTTGCTAGATTATTATAGCATACCGTATGCAGAAATGAAACCAGACAATAATTCACGGAAATTTCTGAAAATTGACTTAAAAGGCGTCTTATTGTATGATACGAACGTCAATAAAAACCCAAAAGGAGGGCTTATGGAAAAGCTCGATCAAAATACACAACTTGATTTTAATACTCCGATCCACGTCTTTTTTTCGGGGATCGGCGGGATCTCCATGAGCGGTCTCGCGAGGATCTTAAAGAGCCGGGGCTTTACCGTCTCCGGTTCCGACCGCTCGGCATCTGCCATTACCGACGGGCTTTCGGCCGACGGCATCCGTGTCTTCATCGGACAGAAAAAGGAGAACATCACTCCCGATATCGATCTCGTCGTCTTCACAGCGGCGATCAAGCCGGACAACCCGGAATATATAGCGGTCATGGAAAACGGGATCCCTCACATGAACCGTTCCGTCCTTCTCGGACAGATCATGAGGGGGTATAAAGATCCTGTCGCGATCAGCGGGACACACGGAAAGACAACTACCAC
>CACXMK010000015.1 GCA_902768735.1 uncultured Lachnospiraceae bacterium
GGATCCAAGGTTTCCCTTTTCGCAAGGGGAAGCGTAGAGCTTATGTACGGCGGAACCGGTTCCGGTTCTGTAGATACCAGCCAGGCTCCCAGCCTCAAGGATGCCCTTACACAGGAAGGCATCGAGATCAACCAGGGCCTCTGGGACTGGTACACATCGACTTCCGAGAAGTACGGCCGCAAGACCCCTGCTTCTATCTCGGATAACCTGGTCGCCAACACCCAGTACGGTGTGAACGAGGCACCCTGGGCAGAGGTCGAGAGCGCGAACGGCTCCACATTTGCTGAGTACGGCGATGCGGCGATCGTAGTTCTTGCCAGGTCCGGAGGCGAAGGCGCCGACCTCCCGGACGGAGACGATTCGGTATCTCTTGTGACCGTCACTAACGGGCAGACTGCTCTTCAGGCCTCCGGTACTGAGCAAGGCGGGGAGCAGACTCAGACCACTGCTGACGTACACTACGGCATGGGCACAGAAGGCGACGGCGACTACCTCGCTCTTTCCCAGGAAGAGAAAGACCTGCTGGCAGGCCTCAAGGCTCTCAAGGACAACGGCACCTTCAAGAAGATCGTAGTCCTGCTCAACACCTCCAACGCGATCGAACTGGATTTCCTCAATCCCGAGATCTGTGGTGTTGATTACGGCATCGACTCCTGCATGTGGATCGGAGACGTGGGACAGACCGGCGCGATCGGCGTAGGCCGTCTTCTTTCCGGCACAGTTTCTCCTTCCGGATCCCTTGTAGACACCTACTGGTACGACAACATGAAGAACCCCGCAGTGGTGAACTTCTACACAGTACCTTATGCAGGCTATGAGAGCTATGGCCTGAACACAGAAGGCGCTGACGTACAGGCTATGTACAGCGTCTATCAGGAAGGCATCTATCTCGGATACCGTTATCCCGAGACCAGATATGAAGACGTCGTTATGGGAACTGCAAACGCAGGCGACTTCAACTACAACACAACGGTTGCTTATCCCTTTGGTTACGGCCTGAGCTACACGACCTTTGAGATGAGCGGCTTCCAGGTCAAAGAGAATGCGGACAGCTTCGACGTAACAGTTAATGTCACCAATACCGGCAGCGCGGCAGGCAAGAAGACCGTCCAGGTCTACTTCCAGTCCCCTTACACCGACTATGACAAGCAGAACGGCATCGAGAAGGCTTCCGTAGAACTCTGCGGATTTGGCAAAACACAGATCCTCGAGCCCGGTGCTTCCGAGACGGTCACTGTTAATGTTCCTAAGAGAGAGCTGAGAACTTATGACGCCAATGGAGCCAGGACTTATGTCCTTGACGCAGGCGATTACTACTTCACAGTCGCTATGGGATCCCACGAGGCGGTCAACAATATTTTGGCAGCTAAGGGCTTTACCACAGAGAACGGCATGGATGCAGAGGGAGATCAGGCGGTGGTCTACAAGTGGACAAACGCTGCGCTTGATACGACAACCTATGCGAAGTCTGAGGCGACCGGTGCGCCGATCACAAACCTCTTTAGTGAGTCCGATCCCAATTTGAGCACACTTGAGCCCGGCAATGTTACATTCCTGAGCAGAAGTGACTGGGAGGGTACATTCCCGAAGCAGCGCACACAGCTCACTATGAACGACAATCTTGCAGCAGCGCTGCAGTTCACACAGTACAAAGCAGAAGAGCACGCAGACACCCCTATGCCGACACTGGCATCCGGCGGCAACATGACTATCTCCGAGCTGATCGGAGCAGATTACAATGACGAGCGCTGGGAGACCCTGCTCGACCAGCTCACTTTCCAGGAGATGGTGACCACCATCACGCTCGGCTTCCACAATACTGCAGCCTGCGAGAGCGTCTCTAAGGCGGCAACCAAGGACGAGAACGGCCCTCAGGGTCTGACTGCCTCCCTGGTCGGCGGCAAGTCCGCAATGTGCTACACATCCGAGGATGTCATGGCTGCAACTATGAATCTTGAACTTATGGAAGATGTCGGCCGCTGCATCGGCAACGACTGCCTGGATATGGGTTATTCCGGACTCTACGGTCCCGGCATCAACATGCACAGAACTCCTTATTCCGGACGCAACTTCGAATATTATTCCGAGGATCCCTTCGTAGCAGGCGCAATCTGCACGGCAGAGACCAAGGGCATCCAGTCCAAGGGCGTCTATGTTTACCTCAAGCACGTGGCCCTGAACGACTCTGAGACCTCCAGAAGAGGCGTCAACACATGGCTCAACGAGCAGACAGCCCGTGAGATCTACCTCGAGGTCGCGGACCGCGCGATCATTGACGGCGGCGCATGGTGCGTTATGAGCGGCTTCAACCGCTGGGGCGCTCAGTGGTGCGGCGAGAACTTCGCCCTGCAGACCGAATACCTTCGCGGCGAGTGCGGTATGCGCGGCATGTCCATCACGGACTTCTCCGGTCTTAGCCAGTACATGGATGTGGCGGACGGCCTGATCGGTGGCTCCGACATCTGGGACAGCCCGATGCCCATGATCCACACCAATATCGCAGGCGGCTACGCTTCCGATCCCTACATGGTAACCGAGATGAGAGAGGCAATGCACAACATCCTCTACACTGTTGTTAACTCCAACGCCATGAACGGTTGGACTGCAGAGACCCGCATTGTGCCGAACACCCCTTGGTGGCAGACCGCGATCTACGCCCTGATCGCAGTCACAGGACTTCTGACCATCGGCAGCGGCTACATGCTCTTCAAGAACAAGAAGCTGAGAAAAGAACAGCAGGCATAACCCATAGTCAGAGGGCTGCTGTATGATGCAACAGCCCTCTCTCCCAGCTCTCTACCTCAGAGGTAGAGAAGAGAAAACGAAAAAGAGGAAGCTGTCATGAACGAATATCAGAAATCGTCCGGCTCACAAGTCAACCGGGCAAAACCCTATCAGCTCGCGCTGTTCCCGATGAACAACGGCGCGACCAATGTATACTACGTTCTCATACTCACTTACATCGCCACGTTCGGCAATACGGTGCTGGGGATCGCGACGGTCTTCGCTTCCTTTATGGTCACCGGAATGCGTATCTTCGACGCGATCACGGACCCGATCATCGGCGCCCTGATGGACAAGACCAACGGAAGGTTCGGAAAATTCCGACCTTTCATGGTCATCGGTTCCGCCATAATGGCAGCCGCAGTCATTGCGCTCTATATTTTTACACCGTTCGTGCCTGAGAGCATGATGGGCCTTCGCTACGCGCTCTTCATTCTGCTGTACGCAGTGTGGGTCATCGGATACACGTTCCAGACCTCCGTAACGCGCGCGGCGCAGGCAGTTCTTACGAATGATCCAAAACAGAGACCTCTGTTCACGATTTTTAATACCGTCGGGTCTCTCGCCGGAATGGGCGTCATGCAGTTCATAGGGCCGATCCTTGCAAGAGATAACATCTTTGGCGACTACAACCGCAGCTGGTTCGCTGCGATCACACCGATCGGCATCGGCATCTCCGTTCTGCTCACGATCCTCGCGATCATCGGCATCTGGGAGAAGGACCAGCCCAAGTACTTTGGCATCGGCGGCGGTAAGCAGGAAAAAGTCAAAGTCTCCGAATACCTGGAGATCATCAAGTCCAACAAGCCCCTGCAGCGCCTGATGGTGGCCGGCGGCGCATGCAAGCTTGCGCTGTCCATCGCGACCAACATCACGGTCCTGATCATGCTGTACTCCTGCATGATGGGCAACTACGACGGGCTGTACATGCCGATGATGGTGCTCGGCTATGTCTTCGCGGTGCCGTTCTTTGCACTGACAGTCAGGACTTCCCAGAAAAAGGGACAGAAGGCGTCTCTCATGAGATATGTCGCGGTGGCATTCGTTTGCTACATCGGCGTGCTGGCACTGCTCCTTCTCTGGAACCCGAATACGTCGATGCACCTGCAGATCCTGCAGGACGGCAAGCTCGCGCTGAACTTCTACACTGTAGCGTTTATTCTGTGTTTTGGCATCGGATATGGCGCATATTACGCCACGGCCGATATGCCGATCCCGATGGTCGCGGACTGCGCGGACTATGAGACCTATCGGTCCGGCAAGTTCATCCCCGGCATCATGGGAACGCTGTTCTCGCTGGTGGATAAACTGGTGTCGAGCCTCTCGGCTACGGTCGTCGGCGTAGCAGTCACAGTGATCGGCCTTGACGCGCTGCCGACAAAGGCAACGCCTTACACGGCCGGAATGAACGTCATCGTCATCCTTCTCTTCTGCATCCTGCCGATGTGCGCGTGGGCGCTGACGCTGTGGTCCATGACGGGCTACGAGCTCGACGGCGAGCGCGTAAGGGAGATCCAGGAAGTGAACGGGAAGCGCCGCGAAGCGGTCGCACAGGGTATGAGCATCGCGGAAGCGATGGAAAAGTACCCTTCCAGGTGAAAAACCGCGCGTCCCTACCTCTCGCGTCCCTACCTCGCGTCTCTACCTCTCAGGTAGAGACGCGTTTTTTTGACCTTTTGCCTGTTCCCTACCCCAGAGGTAGAGATGCCTGTTCCCTACCCAGAGGTAGAAATGCACTCAGAGATAGAGATGCACTCGTTAACACAAAAAGCCCCCGCACCGGTCGGGCAGCACACGCTGCCAACCAGCCCGGAGGCCTTTCAATTCAACTCAAATAATCAGGTCCACATCAGATAAACAGGTTCACGTTCGACTCTTCCGCGTCCGCAAGATACGTCCCGACGCCGCCGATCTCCACGCCGTCGATCAGCTCTTCCTTGCGGATGCCCATGACGTCCATGCTCATCGAGCACGCCACGATCCGCACGCCGTTCTCCATCGCTTTCTTCAT
The DNA here is from genome assembly GCA_902768735.1 of uncultured Lachnospiraceae bacterium. Lineage (GTDB taxonomy): Bacteria > Bacillota > Clostridia > Lachnospirales > Lachnospiraceae > CAG-791. The sequence goes on from CACXMK010000015.1 coordinate 4,796, forward strand.
CATGTCCTCGAGCGAGTCAATGTTTTTGTCCTTCATAATGGCGCGCATCATCTTCGTTCCCACGCCGCCCATGTTCATCCTTGACAGCCCGAGCTCCTTCGTCCCGCGCGGCAGCATCGTGCCGAACATCTTCTCCACCGGCGACTTCTTGAGTTTCTGCTTTTCCGTCTTGCGCAACGCGGTCAGCCCCCAGAACGTGAAGAACATTGTCACCGGCCGCCCCATCGCCAGCGCTCCGTTCGCGATCACAAACGATGCCAGCACCTTGTCAAGCTCCCCGTCAAAAACAATGATCGTCTTGCCCTGAGGAAGCGCCGCTGCCATTCCCCCTACCTCTGGGGTAGAGACACAGCCAGCGCCTGCAGGGCTCTTCTCTACCCCAGAGGTAGAGATGCCCTTCTGCAGCACCGCCACATAAGAATTTCCTCTCTTTTCATTGGCCACCAGCGTATTGCCGGTCCTGCGGCACCAGGAGGCGATGTCCTTGGAAAAACCTGGGTCAGACGCAGACACCTCCAAAAGCTCGCCGTCCTTCATCTCCTTGATCGTCTTGAAGACTTCCATGATGGGTCCCGGGCACTGCAGCCCGTCGCAGTTGAGGGTAACTTTTTTCATTTCCATAGAATGATTACTCCTTTCAGAGGTGTCTGCCACCACAGCTGCCTTCTCAAAAGTCGCAGAACGGCTTTCCCCTACCCCAGAGGTCGAGGCGCGACTTTCCCCTACCCCAGAGGTGGAGACGCGAGAGGTAGAGACGCGGTCTTCCATCTCGATCACCGCTTCCGCGGTCTCATCCTCGCGCTGCTCATGCAGAATCCTGTACAGCCTGGTCCCCGCCGGATATACCGAAACATCCGGGAACCCGTTCTGCATCAGGATGCGCGCTCCATTGTACGAGCGCACGCCGACCGCGCACAAGACAACATATTTCCTGGAAGGATCCAGCTCCCCGAGCCTGCCGCGCAGCTGCCCCAGCGGAATATTCACCGCGCCGGGGATCTCGAACGCGACCAGTTCCTCTTCCTCGCGCACGTCGAGGATCACCGCGTCCTCCGGGATCTTCAGCGGAGAGAACTGCACCATTCCGCGCAGCACGTTTTCTGCCGCGAAGCCGAGCATGTTCACGGGATCCTTCGCTGAGGAATACGGCGGCGCGTACGCGAGCTCCATGTCCGCCAGGTCAAAAACCTGCGCCCCGAGCCGGATCGCCGTCCCGAGCGTGTCGATGCGCTTGTCCACGCCGTCCCTGCCGATGATTTGTGCGCCGAAGATCTGTGCCCCGTCGCACGAAAACAGGAGCTTTAAGAACATCGGCACCGCGCCCGGATAGTAGCCTGCGTGCGAATTCTGCGTGATCAAAACACTCTCATAATCCACGCCCTTCACAAGGCCGCGGCGGATGAGTGTCTTTTCATTCTGTCCCGTCGATGCCGCTGTCAGGTCAAAAACCTGAGCGACCGACGATCCCTGCGTGCCCTTATAGCAAGAGAGCGTCCCCACAAAGCCGGCCTGGTGCACGCCCCAGCTGGCGCACGCCTGCCCCGTACCTTCTCCCTGCAGCTCGTATGCGATGTTGTCCGCCGCGATGCGGCCCTGTTTGTTGGCAGGGCCTGCGAGAGGGACCATCGTTCTGTCTTTTGACACAAAATCCTCAACTTCGATGACATCGCCCGCTGCATAGATATCCGGGTCGGACGTGCGCAGCTGTTCGTCCACGACGATACCGCCGCGGGAGTTAAGTGTGAGGCCACAGTCTTTTGCCAGCTGGCTGTTGGGACGGACACCGATGGAAAGGATGACCAGGTCGGCGGTCAGGACATCGCCGCTGACGAGCGTGACATCCACGGACTTGCCGTTGTCGGCGAAAGTTGACACTCCATCGCCGAGGCGCAGGTCGACGCCGTTCTCGCGGATGTTTGCATGGAGGATCATCGCCATCTCAGGGTCGACGGGGGCCATGACCTGGTCTGTCGCCTCGATGATGGAAACTTTGAGACCCGCGTGATGGAGGTTCTCAGCCATCTCGAGGCCGATGAAGCCGCCGCCAACGACGACTGCGCTCTTCGCGCCGTTATCTCGGATCATGGCACGGATGTTGTCCGCGTCGGGAACAGTCCAAAGCGTCAGGATCCGGGGCGAGTCGATGCCGGGGATCGCCGGGCGGAAGGGCGAGGAGCCGGTCGCGATGAGGAGCTTGTCATAGGGCTCCTCGTAGACCTTGTCGGTCCTCAGGTCGCAGATGCGCACGGTCTTCTGCTCGCGGTTGATCGCGAGTGCTTCGGTGCGGGTGCGCACGTCGACGTTAAAGCGCTCGCGCATGACTTCTTCCTTGGTGACGAGCAGGGCGTCGCGGGACTTGATCACGTCTCCGACGTGGTACGGAAGGCCGCAGTTCGCATAGGAAATGTATTCGCCGCGCTCGATCATCACGATCTGCGCGTTCTCGTCAAGCCTGCGCAGGCGCGCGGCGCAGCCGGCGCCGGCGGCTACGCCGCCTATGATCAAAACTTTGCTCATGGTCATGGTGCTCCTTTCTTATTAGGGGTGTTCTCTACCTCTGGGGTAGGGGAACGATTTTTCGCCTGATTAGCTGTTCTCTACCCCAGAGGTAGAGACGCGGGTAATTGAATCAATTATATCGATAACGCACAACAGTCTGCAATAGTTCCCAATGATACGAAATGTGACTCGCCAGACGCACTCCCCTACCTCTGAGGTAGAGATACGCTTCCAATAGTTCCCGGTGATACGAAATGTGACTCGCCAGACGCTCCCCTACCTCTGAGGTAGAGACATACTTGCAATCATACTTTGTATGAACACTATGAATTTCAATAATTCACAAAACTATGCTAGAATACTTACAGAAACAAACAGAACCCGAAAGGAGAGGTACGGATATGAGCGTAGGATTCAGAGCTTTTTTGGACATTGAACGGCCCGCCCCCGAACTGATCGAGGCATATCGGGAGATCCCCAGCAGCAACATAGGTGATGTCGTTCTGAGAATGAACTGCATGTTCGGCGGAATCAAAGCATACAACAAGTGCCCTTTAGTCGGCCCCGCTTTTACCGTCAAAGTACCTGCGGGAGACAACCTCGTGGCGCAGACAGCTCTGGACTATGCGCAGCCCGGCGATGTGATCGTGATCGACGGCGCCGGCTATGAGGACCGCGCCCTCGTTGGCGGCATGATGCTGGCTTACGCGGAAGAGCGCCAGCTCGGCGGTTTCGTCGTCAACGGCGCAGTGCGCGACCTCGACGACATCAAAAAGAGCCCTCTCCCTGTTTTTGCGATCGCCGCAACACCCCTCGGCCCCTATAGAGAAGGTCCCGGCGAGATCAACGTCCCCGTCGTCTGCGGTGGCCAGGTCGTAATGCCCGGCGATATCCTCGTCGGCGACACCGACGGCATTGTTGTCATCCCGAAGAACGACGCGGAAGCGCTTTTGGACGCCTGCCGCGCAAACGTCGCCATGGAGCAGAACGAAATGGACCAGATGAAAGCCGGCACATACGAGCCAGAAAAGCACGTGAAGATCTTCACCAACGCCTTCCTCAAGCGCGGCGGCGAATTTATCTCCTCCAAAGAGACCCCTTCCAGATAACAGCGTCTCGCCAACAATTTTTCGTCAAAACAGCGCCACCCCGCGCGCTCCCCAGCGCTCCCCTACCTCTGAGGTCGGGGAACCACCACCACGCACCCATTCCCCAGAGACCGGGACACGCACTACTAGTTTTTAATACACAACCTTCATCCCGCGGCAATACTCCTCCTGCTACCTGCTGGTACATGCCGCATGCTACCAAACCCGTCTCTGAAGTGGGGTTTCATTTCAAAGAGCTCCGGGATAGATGCCCGACATTCGTCGATCGTCTATCCCGGAGCTCTTTTATGCGCAATAAAGTGCACCCTCTACCCCAGAGGTAGAGATACATTTACCCCAGAGGTAGAGATACATTTACCCCAGAGGTAGAGATACATTCTCTACCCCAGAGGTAGAAATACACAGAGATACACAGCTACGGCACCGTCACCTCCCCGCACAGACTCAGTCCAAAATACTCCCTGATCTGCGCCGGATCCTCCGTCTGCCCCAGCACCCACATCAACTTGGTCACCGCCGCCTCCGACGTCATGTCGTACGCCTGGATCGCGCCCGCCTCCAGCGCGCGCCGCCCCGTCTCGTACACCTCGAGGCTGCTCCCCTCGAACCGGCACTGCGTTCCCACAAGAAACGTCATTCCCTGCTCCGTCATGCTCCGGATCTCCCCGATGAAGTCGTGCCGCACGAACGGCATCCCGCCGAGCCCGAACGCCTCGATATAAAACGCCCTGTACCCGCGCTCCGCGTACATCTTCAGAACTTCCCTGTGCATCCCCGGGAAGAGCTTGAGCACCGCGACATTTGCGCAATAGCGGTCCTGCAGCCGGAAAACGCCCTTTTTCTTGGGCACCATCCGCTCGTTGATCTTCATCCCGATCGAGCTGATCTCCGCCACATTTTCACAGTTGATGCTGTCAAATGCGTCAAAACTCAGAGACCGGACCTTTGACGCCCTGCACCCCAGCATCACCTTCCTGTTGAACGCGACGAACACGCCCGGGCACCCGCTCTGCGCCATAAAGATCGCGCACCGCAGGTTCTCCATCGCGTCCGCCACCGGGTTCGAGATCGACAGCTGGCTGCCGGTGATCACGACGGGGATGTCGATGTTTTGCAGCATGAACGAGAGCATCGACGAGGTATACGCCAGCGTGTCCGTTCCGTGGATCACCACGATCCCGTCAAAACACCCCCTCTCCCTGCTGATCATCTGCGCGAGCCGCGCCCAGTCCTCCGGGAAAATGTTGGCGCTGTCCAGCGCCGAAAACTCCTGCGTCGTCAGCTGCGCTTCGCCCGCCACGATGTGAAGTTCCTTCAGCATCGACTCCGTGGTCAGCCCCGGCGTCAGGCCGTGTTCCTTCGCCACCGACGCCAGCGTCCCGCCCGTATTAATGATCAAAACTTTCTTACTCATGAAAACCTACCCCAGAAGTCGTTTTTACACACCTGTTACTTATTACACATCTGTGGAAAAATGACCCCAGAGGTCATTTTCTTCCTCTCACCTTCGCGCCAGCCACTCATCCACGTCCGCCAGCGACGGCAGCACCGCCACTGCCAGCCCGTACATTTCCTCCGTCGGTGGCAATATATCCGGCACCATGATCGCCTGCATCCCGGCCGCGTGCGCCGCCCGCACCCCATTGTACGAGTCCTCGATCACGTAGACTTCGCCGAACTCCTCCTCCGGGATCCCGAGCTTCGCCGCGCACAAAAGGAAGATCTCCGGGTCCGGCTTGCCCCGCTTCACCATGTCCCCGCTCACAACCGTGTCAAAACACTGCAGCACCCCATACTGCCCCAGCTCCTTATCGATCACATCCCGCGCCGACGACGATGCCAGCCCCAGCGCCACGCCCCGCTCCTTCAAAGAGCGCAGGATCTCCAACGCGCCGGGCTTCAGTTCCATCTTCCCCGTTTCCACAATATAGGCAAAATACTCCCTGCACGCCCGAAACATCTTATCCACATCAAACTGCGGATAGCTCCCGAACGTGTCGATCATGATCTTCCGCTCCAGATCGATCGTAACGCCGACCACTCGCTCCGAGGCTTCCCTCATAGCATCCTCCGGCAAGCCATACAGCCTTGCCGCATTCATGTGTCCCCTGCGGTACACCATTTCCGAATCGACGATCACGCCGTCCATGTCAAAAATCACATACATAATTTCACCATTTCAACTCCCTACCTCTGGGGTAGAGATCGCCCAAAACCGCGTTTCACCTCATCCCCACCCCAGAGGTAGAGATCAGCTGGGTAGAGATCAAACTCACGCCGCCCGCATCACACTCTTCGCCTTCGCGAGCTCGTCCCGCGCCTTCATGAGGTACTCGCAGACCGCCTCGTCCGCGCCCCGCGTCCATGCCGCCATCAGCGGCCGCCCGATGCACACGCCCTTCGCCCCCAGCGCGAGCGCCTTGAACGCGTCCATCCCGGTCTGGATCATGCAGTCCACGAACACCGGCACGTCCTCTCCCATCGGCTTCGCGATCTCCGGCAAAACATAGAGCGGCGGAATCGCATACTCGATCCTGTTATTGTGATGCGACACCACCATGCCCTTCACACCGGCCTTAAACGACTCCTCCGCGTCGTATACGCTCAGAACGCCCTTCGTGATCAGCGGCAGATACGTGCTTCCAACGATCTCAGCCAGCTCGGCGGTTGTCAGTGCCTTCATTTCTTCATCGTCAACGATATCCGGAGACCCGTCGTTCGCAAAAGGATGATCAATGTCGATTCCCACCGCGAGCAGCCCGAGCTTTTCCGCGTGGAAGATCTTCTTATAGATCAGATCCCGGTTCTTATACGGCTTGATGATCTCGATCAGCTTGACGCCGGTATCGGCGAGCATTTCGATCTCGCTCTCCTCCGCCGCGCCGTACCACATGACGCAGTTCGCTTTTTTGGCGCCCAGGGCGATCCCGCGGGCCATGCCCGGCGCTCCAATATGCTCGAGGTGCGACAGGGCCGCCGTCATGATCGGCGACGCGAACGTCTCGCCGTACAGCTGAAACTCCGTGCAAGGATTCGTGGAATTCATGTAGCGCGTCTCGATCAGAAGCGAATCCAGATAGTTTCTCGTGATCGTGTTAGAATTACTGACCTGTGACATATAATCCTCCTTCCAATAGCAAAACGACCTCTGGGGTCATTTTTCATCGTATCTGCCTCTGAGCTAAAGAATCACTCCTCGTCAGTACCGAGGCCAGCATACAGGATCTCATTATACTTTGCATTTGCCTCCCTGCTGGCCTTCCGCTCGCGCCACGCATCGATCTCGCTCCGGATCGCCAGCATCTCATCTACGACGAGCTCCTCGCTGCGGGGCTTGACCTGATCCAGATATGCGATCATGCGTTGCATCGCCTTCGGGCTGCCGAGGTACTGCGCAACCACCTCGCCAAGCGCCGCCGGAAAGCCCAGGCCCTCGACGGCAGCGACCAGTTCATCCCTCGTCATCGCCCACACTCTTCTCGCGTCGGCGTTTTCTTCATTCCGGTTCATGCTGCTCTCCTTATACCATGGGGACGGTCCTTGCGATACGACCGAAGTGAAATGCACCACAGTGGAATGCACCACAGTGGAATGCACCACAGGAAAATGCACCACAGGAAAATGCACCACAGTGAAATCCACCACAGAGAAATGCACCAAAGAAACTGTCCCAGTGATGCACCTCAAAGCGGATCAACGCAACAGGTCCTGACCCACTTTTTCCAAAACATCGACGCAGTACCCATCATCCGCAAGAACAACGTCCTGCGCCTGCACATAGTGCGACGTGACGCTCACGACTTTACCGGCGTCGTCAAACTCCAGCGTCCCCACATAGATATACGGCCCCGTGACGCCGTGGTAAGTCACCTCCGACACAGCGATCATCGCGTCCTTGTCGTCGTATTTTGCCAGCGCCCAGTCCTCGGGCGCAAGCGTCATTTTGAAGCCGCTCCAGTAATTGCCGAGCGTGCTTTTCGCGACAATGATGATCTCGTTGCCGTGCTTCTCCAGGAAGTCGCTGTCGGATTCCGCGCTGTTTTCCGGCGCCGACGCCTCTCCCTGATCCTGTTGCGCGGCAGCCTCTGTTTTAACAGCGGCATCCTGCCCCTGCGCTTCTTCCTTTTTCCCGCAGCCCGCTGCCAAAACACTAAGACAAGCAACAACTGTGACCAGTCCAATAATCTTCCTCATTTTGTTCTCCTTACTGATGGGATCAATTAACTGATTGGATCAATGCCCCGTGGTCTGATCCACCGCCCCGTGGTCTGATCCACCGCCCCGTGGTCTGATCCGCCGATCCCTGACCCGCTTTTTCAGCCTCCGCTCAATCCAGCAGCGCCTTATCCACGATCTGGAAATTCGCCCTGTGGATATACAGCGCCTTCCCGTCGATCATCAGCTTCGTGAACCTCGGCAGGTCCTCCTGGATCTCCCAGTACACCTTATCTCCGGAAAACGCGTAGATCGGCGCTCCCATCTGCGATTTGATGACCACCACCATCGGCTTTCCGAACTCATTCTTGATGCTGTTCACCTTGCCGCTGATCAGCGTCGAGTCCAGGATCCCCGACGAATCGCTCTCGACCACCTGGTCCAGATAGAATTCATACTCCGGCGCCAGCCGCTTATCATAGAAAATGCACGTGTCCCCGCACGAGATCAGCTGCTTCCCGTCGATCGTGATCGTGATCACCGAACTCAGTGTTTTGGTCGAATACCACTCATCCGTCGCGGACGAATATGTCTTCTCCTCCACGATGTTGTTGTCGATATCGATCCGCTTCCCGTGCGATCGCAGCGTCCTGATCCCCATATTATCGAAGATGTCGATATTGTACTCGTTCCCGATGATACTCCCGTGCAGATCATGGATCCCGCTCTGCAGCCTCGCGCACCCGGCCGCACACATCATCACTGCCAAAACACCAACGACCGCCAATACTCTCTTTATATTTTTCATAATTGCCTTTCTTTCAATCGTCTCTCTTCCACGGCGACAGGAACATTCACCCGCAGAAAAAAGCGTTCTCCTTTCTCTCCTCGCACGCCGCCCGCAGCCTCTCTGTCATCGCGCGCAGCACCTCCTCCGGCACAAATCTGCACTTCGCCGATCATTTTTGCAACACTAAGGCTCGATCCGGTGGGACTGAAGACGACCAGTTTCACCTTTCGGATCTCTATCTCATCAATGTCTTTGTAATCCATTCCTCCTTATCAGTGATTCCTCCGGATTTCTGTGTATTATTATACAGGTCTAATGCACGCTCGTCCTGCAAAAAATCAGCTAAACGCGAAAAGAGCTGTCACACCGGCAAAGGATTTCCATCCTAAGCAGGTGCAACAGCTCCTTTCTTGTCAATTGATTCTGTTCTTTATCTCTTCACTCTCGCTCCGGCGCCGCCCATGATGCCTTCTACCTCATCGACTGAAGCCATCGAAGTATCTCCGGGTGTCGTCATCGCCAGCGCGCCGTGCGCTGCACCGTAGTTGACCGCCTGCTCAGGATCGCCCGTGGTCATCAGGCCGTATACGAGGCCGGAAGCGAACGAGTCGCCGCCGCCGACGCGGTCCATGATCTCCAGTCCGTTGTACTCCTTGGACATGTAGATCTCGCCGCCTGCCCAGCACAGGGCTTTCCAATCGTTTACTGTCGCCGTCCTGACAGTGCGGAGGGTGGTCGCTACAGCTTTGAAGTTCGGATACGTCTTCGCCGCCTCGCCGATCATCTTCTTGTAGCCGTCGATGTTGAGCTCCTTGAGGTTCTCGTCGTTGCCCTCGATCGCGAAGCCGAGGCATGCCGTGAAGTCTTCCTCGTTGCCGATCATGACATCGACGTACTTCGCGACTTCCTTGTTGACTTCCTGTGCCTTAGCCAGTCCGCCGATCGCGCTCCACATGGAGGGGCGGTAGTTCAGGTCGTAGGACACGAAAGTGCCGTACTTCTTCGCTGTTTTGCATGCCGCGATGACGGTCTCACACGCCTGCTCGGAGAGAGCCGCGTAGATGCCGCCCGTGTGCAGCCAGCGCACGCCCAGCGTCCCGAAGATATACTCGAAGTCGAAATCCTCAGGCGTCGCCTGCGAGATCGCCGTATTCGCCCTGTCGGAGCAGCCCATCGCTCCGCGGATGCCAAAGCCTCTCTCCGTGAAGTTAATGCCGTTCCTGCAGATCCTGCCAATGCCGTCAGTCTTCTTCCAATAGATCAGGTCTGTGCCGACGCCGCCCTGCTCGATGAAATCCTTCATCAGCCGGCCGACCTCGTTGTCAGCGAACGCCGTGATCACTGCCGTATTCATGCCGAAGCACTTGTGCAGGCCTCGAATGACGTTGTACTCTCCGCCGCCTTCCCACGCCCTGAACGAGCGCGCCGTGCGGATCCTCCCCTCGCCGGGATCCAGCCGCAGCATCACTTCACCGAGCGATACCGCATCATATTTATAAGTTCCCTCAGGTTTCAGTTCAAATTTCATACCGCTTTCTCCTTTGCCAAACGTCAGTCCGCTAATCTGCCAAAACACCGATCGGCCAAAACACCGATCAGCCCCTGATCTCCTTCACGATCGCTGCTGCTTCCGCAGTCAGTGCTTTGATCTCATCAAAATTGCCCTTTTTCACAAGAACGCCGGGTACCATCCAGCTTCCGCCGCACGCCACGATCCTGTCATAAGCGAGGTAATCTTTCACGTTGCCCGCATTGATCCCGCCGGTAGGCATGAACGACAGCCCGACATACGGCGCTGCTACCGCTTTGATCATCTTGAGGCCGCCCGCGGGTTCCGCCGGGAAGAACTTCACGAAATCAAGGCCCAGCGCAAGCGCCTGCTCCATCTCACTCGGAGTCTGCGTCCCGGGTGTTACGGGAACGCCCTTCTCCTGGCAGTACTTCACAATTTCAGGATTCAGGCCGGGGCTCACAATAAACCTGGCGCCGGCTTCCACTGCGCGGTCCACCTGCTCTTTGGTCAGGACTGTGCCTGCGCCCACCAGCATCTCAGGATACTTTTCGGTCATGATCTTGATCACGTCCGCCGCAGCAGCCGTGCGGAATGTCACTTCCGCGCAGGGAAGTCCGCCTTCCATCAGAGCGTCAGCGAGAGGCTCCGCGTCCTTTGCGTCATCGAGTACCACTACCGGCACGATTCCGATCTTCCTGAATTGTTCTTTTAAATCTTTCATTTTGCAGTCACTCCTTTATTACCGCTTAATGTCGTTGCTTCTCTACCTCTGGGGTAGAGACACGCCCTAACAGCCGTTTCGCCCATCTCTACCCCAGAGGTAGCGATACGCCTTACCGCTTAATGTCGTAGTTCATATTCATAAGACTGATGATGCTTCCCGCGTCATCCGTAATGTTTCCGTCTCCGTGGATCGTGTGCTTGATCGCGCTCGACGCCACAGCGAAATTCACCATATCCATGGGCTTGTATCCGTGCATATACGCGTAGATCAGGCCGCTCGCGAACGCGTCGCCCCCGCCGACCCTGTCCAGAATATTGAACGTGAACAGCCGGCTCTCAAACGTATGGCCCTTGAACCACATATATGCCTTTAAGCTGTTTTCGCTGCCCGAATGCGCGTACCGCACATGCCGCGCGATGCAGCGCAGATTCGGATACCGCGCGACAAAAGCCTGAAAGACCTCGTCCTGCTGCTCGTAGGATGGCTGGAACGGAATCCCGTCCTTGACGTCGCCCTTCGACGGGTCGTTATCGTCAACGTACAAATGATAGGGCTCGATCCCGAAGAGCACGTCCACATAGGGCAGGCACTTCGTGCAGTAGTCGCGCGCCTCTTCCCAGGACCACAGGGTGCTCCGAAAGTTCCCGTCAAAGCTGACCGTAAGCCCCATCTCCTTCGCGACCTGCATCAGCCGCAGCGTAAACTCCGCGCAGCTCTCGCTCAGGGCGGGCGTGATCCCGCTCAGATGCAGCCAGTCAAAACCCTCAAGAAGCGCCTTGGGGTCGATCTGCGAAAAATCGTACTCCGTGATCGCGCTGTGCTTGCGGTCATACGTCACCTCGCTCGGGCGGATCCCGTAACCGGTCTCCAGATAGTACGTTCCGAGCCGGTGCGTCGGCGTCTCCTCCTTCGTCGAGAGGATCACAGGCGTGCAATGCACGTCGTTGCTCCGCAGCATGCGGACCGCGCTCTTCCCGAGCGGATTGTTCGGCACTACGGAGAAGAAAGTACTGTCCACCTTCAGGTTCGCCAGTGCCAGCGCAATGTTCGCCTCCGCGCCGCCGTAACTGGCCTCAAAACTGTTCGTCACGCGGATTTTCCCGTAATTGGGCGGCGTCAGACGGAGCATGATCTCGCCGAAAGTAATGAATTTCTGCCCGCCGTTCTCCGCCAGCAAAGGATTTCCATGGACCATATCCGGCCTCCTTGTTCAAAACACTGTCCTTAAATCGCGTCATACATCTCCTGCAGATACATCCTCGATCTCACCGCGTTCTCATCCGTCGTGTTCTCGAGCGTCGCCTGGATATACGGCTTCCTCTCCTTCATGAACTTCAGGATCTCCCTGTAATCCATGACGCCGGTGCCTGCCGCAATGCTCTTGAGGTCATCCCCGTTAAGGACGCAGTCCTTAAGGTGCACGACAGCAATGCGGTCGCCGAGTTTTTCGATCGCTTCTCCGATGACTTTATCGCGGGTATCGAGATTCCCGGGATACAGCAGGTTCACCGGATCAAAGATGATCCGGAGGTTCGGGCTCGGGATCGCCTCAAGGACCTGCACCGCCCTGTCCGGACTGTACACGATGTGCTTCCAGACGGGCTCGATCGCCATTGTAACGCCGTATTTCTCGGCTCTTTCGACGACCGGCTCCAGGCCCCGGATGAACGCGTCCAGCGCCTCCGCAGAGTGCGTGTTGGCGTCCATCTTGTACTGCGCGTTCGGCGCGCCGGTCTCTGTCCCAACAACTGACGCGCCGAGGAGGGACGCCACGCGCAGATGCCCGAAATAGCGGCTCTGGATCTCCGCCAGTTTCTCCGGATCCGGATGCGCCAGATTCAGGTAGCACCCCAGGACCGCGATGTCGAGGCCTTGGCCGTCAAACACGCGCTTTGTATATTTTGCCAGGCCCTCCGTCAGGGCGCAGTCGTCAAACGTGTAGCCCTTTATGACCTTCGAATAGGCGAGATGCACGCAGGAAAACCCCTCCTCGCTCGCCTTCCGCGCCCGCTCCTCCATTGTCTGGAACTCCGGGCCAAGACCTGTGTGGATATCATGCAGACGAATTCCCAGCTGCATACGCTTCCCTCCTGTCAATTTCCCGGGCCGGCCGTTTTTTGTCAAAACACCGCCGGCCGCCTTTTTTCCAAACCGCTTGCAGACTGTGATCAGCCGGGCTGCTTTCCGATATATGCCAAAATACCGCCGTCCACATACAGGATGTGTCCGTTCACGAAGTTGGAAGCGTCCGATGCGAGGAACACCGCCGGTCCCTGCAGGTCTTCCGCTGTGCCCCAGCGTGCTGCGGGAGTCTTCGCGATGATGAACTGGTCGAAAGGATGTCTGGATCCGTCAGGCTGGATCTCTCTGAGGGGCGCCGTCTGAGGAGTCGCGATATAGCCGGGTCCGATGCCGTTGCACTGGATGTTATGCTCGCCGTACTCGGAGCAGATATTCCTGGTCAGCATCTTGAGTCCGCCCTTGGCTGCCGCGTATGCGGAAACAGTCTCTCTTCCCAGTTCGCTCATCATGGAGCAGATGTTGATGATCTTGCCGTGGCCCTTCTTGATCATGCCCGGAATGACTGCCTTGGACACGATGAAAGGCGCGTTGAGGTCGACGTCGATCACTGCGCGGAAATCTTCCGCAGACATCTCTGTCATCGGGATCCTCTTGATGATGCCCGCGTTGTTGACAAGGATGTCAACGCCGCCGAGTTTCTCCTCGATATCAGCGATCATCGCCTTCACTTCCTCTTCCTTCGTGACGTCCGCGACGTAGCCGAGAGCGTCGATCCCTTTTTCCGCGTAGGACGCGAGGGCCTTCTGCCTGGCGTCTTCGCTGAGGCAGTTAAAGACGATCTTGGCGCCTGCTGCCGCATAAGCTTCCGCAATAGCAAATCCGATTCCATAAACAGCGCCGGTGATCAGCGCTACTTTGCCGTCAAGGCGAAAAGAATTCATATCCATTTTGTGTCCTCTCCTTTTCCGGGGGTTCCCCTGATCTTCTCTATAAGTTTTCGGTTTAACCGCTATGATTACCTGAGCTCATTGGGCTTAAGGTTGTCCATGTCGTCAAATGCCTGGTTCTCTCCGCCCATCGCCCAGATGAAAGTGTAGTTGGAAGTTCCGCATCCGCTGTGGATCGACCAGGAGGGCGAAATGACCGCCTCATAATTCTGCATGACGATGTTTCTCGTCTGCTGCGGCTGCCCCATAAAGTGCATGACCACCTCGTCGCCGGGGATCTCAAAATAGGTGTAGACTTCCATTCTTCTCTCATGCGTGTGGCCGGGCATCGTGTTCCAGACGTTGCCGGGTGCCAGCTGCGTGAGTCCCATGGACAGCTGGCAGGTCTCCAGCACGTCGGGATGAATGAACTGGTTGATCACTCTCTTGTTGGCGTTCTTCTCTTCGCCGCAGGGACGGTGGTTCGCCTTTTCAAAAGAGAGAAATGTTGTTTTGCAGGCCTTGTGCGCCGGGTAGGAAGCGAGGTAAAAGCGGGCGGGATCTTCGCCGTCACAGCTTCCGAAATACACTTCCTTTACGCCCTTGGTGATATAGAGGCAATCCTCATAGCCCATGTCATAGCGGGTGCCGTCCGCTACGATATATCCCTTGCCGCCAATGTTGAAAACGCCTGCCTCGCGGCGCTCAAGGAAATACTCCGTGCCGAAGTTGTGCCACACATCGATATCTTTGTCAATCGGGACCTCTTCTTTTACAGGCATGATCCCCAGGATCACCACGCGGTCCACGTGAGAATACGTCGCCTTCACAGTATCCGCGACATACATATCGGTGATCAGAAATTCTTTGCGGAGCTCTTCCGTCGTATACCTTTTAACATCCTCCGGGTTGGCTGAATAACGAATGTCCATACTTCCTCCCATACGTTTCTTTACTTGATAACCGGACATAATCACCGGATCTACTTAATAACCATCTCCGTCTCTCCGTCGAAGAGATAGACACTCTCCACGGGAATGGAGAAAGTGATCTGCTCCTCCATTTCCGGCGTGTCGTGAGGATCGACCTTCAGGATCGCCTTGTCCTCACCGGCTGTCACATAGACGTTCGTGTTGTCGCCGAGCATCTCGGTCAGTTCCACTTCCGCCTGGAGCTGATACGCTCCGCTGACTGCGCCCAGTTCGATATGCTCGGGACGGAACGCGAATACGATCTCCTTCCCCTCGAAGTCCTTGACCCTGCTGCCGAGCTTCTTGTCGAGAGCAAGAACGTTGTCGCCGAACTTGATCGCGCCGCCGGTCACCTTGCCGCGGATGAAGTTCATAGGCGGCTCTCCGATGAATCCCGCAACGAAGACGTTGACCGGGTCGTAATACAGCTCATACGGCGTACCGATCTGCTGCACATAGCCGTCCTTCATGACGACGATCCTGTCCGCCAGCGTCATGGCCTCTGTCTGGTCATGGGTGACGTAGATGGTCGTCGCGCCGGTGGATTTGTGGATCTGCGCGATCTCGGAGCGCATCGTTACGCGCTGCTTGGCGTCAAGGTTGGAGAGCGGCTCGTCCATGAGGAAGACGCCGACCTTTCTGATGATGGCGCGGCCAATGGCGACACGCTGTCTCTGACCGCCCGAAAGAGCTCTCGGAAGGCGGTCCAGATAGTCCGTAAGTCCGAGGATCGCAGCGGTATGCTTGACCTTCTCCTCGATGACTTCCTCATCGACGCCCTGAAGCGTCAGGCCGAATGCGATGTTGTCAAAGACCGTCATCTGCGGATAGAGCGCGTAGCTCTGGAACACCATCGCCACTTCTCTCTCTCTGGGTCCCATCTCATTTGCGCGCTTGCCGTTGATCATAAAGTCACCGTTGGAAATGTCCTCGAGTCCCGCGATCATGCGCAGCGTTGTGGACTTTCCGCATCCGGAGGGGCCGACAAAGACGATGAATTCGCCCTTCTCGATCTCCAGATTAAAATTGTGAACGGCATGGTATCCGTTCGGATAGATCTTGTTGATATTCTTCAGCGTTAAATATGCCATTTTTTACTGCCTCCTCACACTTTGATGGCTTCCCTCGCCCCGTCCGCAGCGCTTACAGATGGATCTTGGTGCTGTCGGAATCCGATGTCGGCGGTTCCAGGTTATCAGGTGTGTAATTCTTCGGCGAAACGCCGTATTTATTCTTGAAAAGACGGGAAAAATACAGGGGCTCCTGGAACCCGCACTGTCTCGCGATCTGGGAGATATTGGACCCGCAGCCGGAAAGCGCCAGATTGTTGGCCGCGTTTTCCAGCCTCTTGTCCGTGAGGAACTGCCTGGGCGTCATCCCGACCTCGCTTTTGAACAGTTTCTTGAGATATTCAAAATTGAACGGCAGGCTCCTTAGATACGCGTTCAGGTCATAATCCGCGTCGGGATAATGATTGAGGATGTTGTTCGCGATCTGTCCCACGACTTCGCTGTATTCGACTTCTGTTGACAGCAGCAGCGTAGTATTAGCGATCAGATTGCCGTAGCTCGGCAGGACCATTGTTCTGCCGGTCCCGTTGTTTGAATAGTAATAGAATGCCGCTTCAAAGGCCTGCCTGAGGTAATCGTTCAGCTGACACGAGATGACGACAGGGTTCTTGAAGTTCAGCACAGTGTCGACCATATTCACATGGATATTCGTAAATCCCGTCTCACTGTCGTTAGAATGATTGACCATCGGGGGGATCACCACCAGGTAGTCCTGACTGTAAGGGAGGATGCCGCCTTCATAGCGAAGCTGCCCCTTTCCGCTCGTACAGTAGATCAGTTCCCAGCTCTTGTGCGCGTGCTCCGTGACCTTCATTGTTACTGAATGGCGCCCAACATAGATGATGTCATTCATGATCCTGCTCCCTTTTCCTCTTGATCTCTGTATAGGCGAGCACGAAAGGCGCTACGCCCTTAGCGTCGTTTTCCACAACAGGCTCTGAAATGTAGTACTCGTAGGAGCCGTCCCGGCGGCGGTTGTTCTCGGGTCCGAGGCCTGCCACAAGGCAGATCCCGCCGAGGTTGATCCCGTTCTCCGTAAATGTCAGGTACCGCTCCATGATCCCCTCGAAGGTCTTTTCTCCGAGTGCCGCGTACTCCTTGGGAAGGATGCCGAGCCGGGCCCCCTTGAGCATCGCGTAGGCCATCATGGCGCTGCCGCTCGTCTCGAGGTAGTTGCCCTCTCGTCCCTGCATGTCGGGGACCTGCCAGTACATTCCTGTCTCAGGATCCGCGTAGGATGCCATGCTCTTCATCAGTTCCGAGAAGATACCGGCCAGCGTCTTGCGCTCTTCTCCTTCACTTTTTTCTTCTTCTGAAAGGATCCCGCAAAGATCCGCGAGCGCGACGGCAAACCAGCCGAGTGAGCGGAGCCAGAAGTTCTTCGAGCACCCTGTAACGGGATCTGCCCAGAAGGCTTTGCGCGATGCGTCATACCCGTGGAAATAAAGGCCCTTTTCCTCAGAGCGCATCCTGTCGCGCACGTTCCCTATCTGGCAGGCGATATCGGAGTAGTCTCCGTTTCCGAAGTTCTTCTCATACAGCGCGTAGAAGGGCTGCGCCATGTAGATGCCGTCGAGCCACACCTGGTCCGGGTAGATCTGCTTGTGCCAGAAGTTGCCCTCAAAAGTTCTGGGCTGCCGGCGCAGCTGCCGCATCAGTGTGTCCGCCGCGAGGCGGTACTTCTCTTTGCCGGTCTTCTCATACAGGCCGAACAGGACGCGTCCCTCGTTGATGTCGTCGAGATTCGCTTTTTCGGGCTCCAGTGTCAAAATACTGCCGTCTCCCTGCACGAAATGATCCGCAACTTTTTCCGCGAACGCCGCGTACCTCTCATCTCCCGTGATGGAGGTCATTTCCATAAGCGCCGTGAGCATGCATCCGTCGATGTAGTTCCAGGTGACCTTCTTTCCCTCCCGGATCTTCTCCAGGTTCCAGGCGGTCCTCTCCGGCTCAGATTCTTCGATCAGGCGCAGCACATACGCGTCGATTTTGCTGTAATCCGTCATTCCTGTTCAAATCCCTCCGTTGTGATCTTATCATAGTGGTCGGCGATGAGCATCTCACCGACCTGCCCTTTCATCTTCACGTTCCGGACTTCGATCTCCCTGACATTGTCCAGATAAAAGCCCAGCCTGCATTTTCCTGTGGCAAAATTCTGCATCGCCGGCACGTGCGGCTTTGCGTCCTTAGCGAACGTCACGGAGATGTTCTCAAGGACGACCTTGTCGATGGGGCTCTCCGGCAGGCCGTCGATATAGCAGGCGGCCGCTTCCGCGTCCGTGCAAACCATATTCCTGAAACAGAATTCTCCCATGTGCGGCGTCCTGTCATCTACGGGGAGATGCTCTCTCGACCACACGTATTCCGTATATCTGTCCGGGTCGCAGCAGTTGTACCACAGGTTGATCACGATGGGGGTGAGGACCCCCTCCATACGGATATTATCAAACAATACGTTCGTTATGATACTGTCTTTTCCTCTTCCCCTGCGGGACTTGATGCGCAGACCTCTGTCTGTCGCGCGGAAAAGGCACTTTGTTACACTCAGGTTCCTGATCCCTCCGGCCAGTTCGCTTCCCAGCGTCAGAGCGCCGTGCCCGAACTGCATGAGACAGTTGCGGACCGTGTGGTGGTCTGCGGGCTGGCGGTACTTGCGGGCCATCTCTATTTTACCCGATTTTACCGCGATGCAGTCATCGCCGACGGAGAATCGGCAGCCGATGATCGTGACGCCGTCGCAGCCCTCGGGGTCGATCGCGTCTGTGTTGGGACTCACCTTCGGCGCCTCGATGTACAGGTCATACATCCCGATCTCCTTGGAATAGAACGGGTGCATGTGCCAGGAAGGGCTGTTGGCGACTGTCACTCCGTGGAACGAAACGTTCCGGCACCTGTTCAGGAACACCGCTCTCGGACGCATGGCCGGGAAGTCCTTGAAGTCCTTCCACCAGTCGCCGTTCTGCGCGTTCCCGTCGATCCTGCCTCTGCCGACGATGGCGATGTCCGACGCGAAGGCGCCGTGCAGGAGGGACTGATAGGCGGGGACTTCGTTGCCTTCGAAAGAAGACATCTGTATTTCCTTGCCTGTAAAGGGATCTTTAGCCGTCTCTTTCAGGATCGGATACCGCTCCCTGTCCGTCGATCCGAGAAGGACCGCCTTCTCGCTCAGTTCGATCGTGAGATGGCTCCTGAGCGAGATCGGAAGCGTCAGGTAAGTCCCTTCCGGGAAATAGACCCTGCCCCCTTCGGGGACGAAGTTCACAGCGGCCTGGATCGCCGCGGTGTCCTCGTGGACGCCGTCGCCGGCCGCGCCGAAGTCCTTCACGCTTACGCAGCAGGTCTCGGAAGCTGTTTTAAAGGCAATTTCTTCTTTTTGCCCCTTATAGTCAACGACCGCCGTGTACGCCGTATCCGGTAAAAGATCAAATAATGAGAAGACATTTGTATCGCTCTGTAACACCGTCTCCCCGTTCACGCTGACCGTATAGGTCCCTTCCGCGTAATACGGGCTGTCGTTCTGCAGTTCCATACAGACAGAGCTGCTTCCCAGATAAAGAATTTGAATCATGACGATACCCCTCTGTTGACCCTGCCCGCCTTCCGAAAAATGTCCGTGATCAGATGCTTACAGCGGATCAGGAGCAGGTCCGCTCCCAGGTAGAACAGTCCGAAAAGGATTGGTTCTACTCCGAGGGGGACCGTGTCCGTGTTTCCTGTGATGCGGATGATCGTGAAATTGATCACCGCGTAAATCGTGTAGACAAGGAACAGTACGACAAACGCGTATAGGATATTGAGGAAGTAACTGATGTATCCGCGCTTTGTCACCATGATGTAGCGGTCGTTGGCGCCCGGCGTTGCGGCAAAGAACCGCAGCGCGTTGTTTGTCAGGATATCCGTGATGATCCCCATCGCGATGCCTGTCACAAACAGCGTGTCCAGATAGTTCCCCAGGTAGCCGCTAAGGCCCCAGATGAAGAAGAAGCACGCCGCGCCCGCGAACCAGAACTTGATGAACAGGAGCTTTACCCAGTCCGCCACTTTGAACTTCGGACCGGAGCGGTACTGATCCAGCTCTTCCCTGGAGACCTCCGGGGAATTACTCTCGTCCGCTTCCACAAGGTCCTTCACCGCCTGGGTGTGGAGCTTGTAGTAGTTCGCTTCTTTGGCGATGCTCGGTTTGCGGTCTTTGTTTCTCTCAGTTTTTTTACTCATTTTCGTCTGTCCCCGTCATAAGTATCTATGCCAGTAACCGATTCCGGTTTTGATGCCGGTTTTGCGCCGGCCTTAACACCGGACTCTTACGCTTCTCCCGTCAGGTCGATGGCTCCCATCTCGCCGTTGTCCTCGACTTCGATCGAAGTCTTGATCTTTCTGATGAGCTTGCTGTAAACAGGCATCGTCAGGATGAGGAGGATCGTGATGATCATCATGTAGATGTGGATCCTCAGGTACCACTCGGCGTACGCGATGTAGATCGTCGAAACAGTGACCACGATCGGGTTGTTCGGACGGTTGACCGCCGCCCAGATCTGATCGATATACCATTTATCCGCGAACATAATGATCGCGAACATGACGAACATCAGGACGATCATCGGGACATTCGGCTTTTTGCGGTAAGGAAACGCGTTGATAAAGCACATGAAGGACAGCATGGAAAACAGCATCGTGCAGAATCCGCACAGTCCCATGCCTGTTCCCTGGATCTTCGCCGTCGTATCCGAGATGTACATCAGGTTCAGGGCGTAGAACAGGAACGTTAATACCAATGCACACAGCGCGATGTTCTGGGGCCTGCGCTTGAGCGCTACCAGAAATTTGCGCCAGAGTTCACTGAGCACTCCGGGTTTTTTCTTTTCCATCTTTACTTACCTCCTCTGATCGCATTGGTTGTCTCCTTGTCGAAGAAATGCTTCCTGTTAAAGGAGAAGGTAATTCCATCGCCTGCCTTCAGCATCTTCCAGCCTTTGAGCTTCGCCACGATCCTGGGACCGCCGTTTGCCACATAGCCGTGAACAAGGGTGTTCATGCCGAGGTTCTCATTGTTCTGGACGTCGACCCTGACTTCCGTGCCTTCCTCGATACTCTCGGGACGGACGCCGAGGATGATCTCTTTGCCCTGGTATGCCGCCAGCGTGCGCTTCTCTTCTTCGGTCAGTTTCACTGTGAATCCCTGGCCGTTAAGCACGCCGTTTCCTACGGTCACGTCGAAGAAGTTCATGGGCGGGAGTCCGATAAAGCTTGCCACAAACACGTTTGCGGGCTCGTCGTACAGCTCCAGGGGCGTTCCGACCTGCTGCACATGTCCCATCGACATACACACGATGCGGTCCGCCAATGTGAGCGCTTCCGTCTGGTCGTGCGTGACGTACATCATCGTCGCCTGAAGGCGCTTGTGCAGGAGCAGGATCTCGCGCCTGGTCGCGCCGCGGAGTTTGGCGTCGAGGTTGGAGAGCGGCTCGTCGAACAGGAACACCTTGGGATTACGGACGATGGAACGTCCCATCGCCACACGCTGTCTCTGTCCGCCCGAAAGCTGCGCGGGTTTTTTGTTCAGCTGGCTGGTCAGTCCGAGGATCTCGGCTGCCGCCAGGACTTTCTTGTGGATCACATTGGGGTTCTCCTTGCGCAGTGTCAGGGAGAAAGCCATGTTCTCGTAAATGGTCATGTGGCCGTAGAGAGCGTAGCTCTGGAAGACCATTGCCATATCTCTGTCTTTTGCCGGAGTGGCGGTGATGTCCTTGCCGTCCAGCAGGAGCTTGCCGTTCGAGATGTCCTCGAGGCCGGCGACCATGCGCAGGGTCGTGGATTTACCACATCCCGAAGGGCCGACCAGAACGATCAGTTCTCCGTCCTTCACGTCCAGATTGAAGTCAAAGACTGCCTGAACGTTATTGTCATATATCTTATCGATATGCTGTAAATTTAACGTTGCCATGTCTTCTTCTCCTTATACATTCTGGGCGCCGATCGAATTCATGTGCTCGCTCAGTTCGTTGCACTTCTTGATGTTGATCGCTGCTGCCGCAAGAAGGAATGCCGCGGAAGCAGCCAGATAGATGCAGACCCTCGTAAACTGCCCGCCGTGCATGACCAGCACTTCCTTGCCGTTCACGACCGTCTTGGCGGCGTGGGCCCGCATGGGGATGATAAAGATCCTTGCGATCTGTAAGAGTCCGATCACCCCAAGCAGGTAGGAATACTTCCTGTTGTAGTTCTTTACTTCCTCCGAGGAGAGGAAGACCGCCAGCATGAAGACCAGGTTATATACGATCGAAGCTCCGATCAGTATGTTGTAGTAGTACGTGCCGACGTCTGATTTGTAGATGCTGACAAAATAGAACACGTTCAGCAAAATAGCGAGGTAGCAAAGGTTTGCGGACTGGGTGTTCTTGATAAAACGCAGCCTGTCGCGCGTGATTGCGAGTTCGTCGTTTAAGTTCACGCCTGCACCCCCCTTTCTACAGGATAATCTCCGTGAAGAAGCTGCTGCTCCTCTTTCATGAGTCTCGATTTCCAGATTGCGTTCGCCACCAGCAGCGCCGCCACGATGATCAGCAGCGCGAAGACAAAGTAGTGCAGATCAAACCAGAACGTAGACTCCGTGTAAAGTGTGCCCCACAGCTCAGCATGTTCTTTGAGCGCCGCGAAATCCACCTGAAGGAACTGTCCCTTGAAGATCTCGATATAGATGTGTCCGAACACCGCGATCGCGACGCTTGCGATTGCGAAGAGACCCGTTGCGACGTAGTTGCCGATATAATACTTCCTTCTCACATGCGTATTTGTGATGAACAAAAGGACGGCGAGCAGGATCATCCCGATGCTGTATTTGAGGAACATCCGGTTGAACTCCTGCATATTGTAATACACAATGGAGCCTTCCACGTCTGTCGAATATACATTTCTGGGATTGCGCATCGTATCGTACAGCGCGTCATACAGGTCGGTCATAATACCCAGTGCATAGAGGAATACCATAGCGCTCACGATGATCGCTGCGATACAAAGGATCTTCTGCACTGTCAACTGTTTTTTATACATGATGACCTCCACCATTTGTAAAGTATCGGTTTCGTCCCGGCCGGCCGTTCATCACGGCCGGGCCCGGACTGTTTAAGTGGATATAAGAGTGGACTGTTTGAGCGGACCAAGTGAATGAACTGAAACTAAGTGAATGAACTGAATCAGTTCAATATCAGTTCAATCCTTTTCCGTCCCGATCAGTTCATGCTCTGGTAGTACTCAAGGTCACGCTGCCAAGCGCCTTCCTTGATACCCAGATACTGCTTGCCGCTCCAGCTGTTTGCCACATAGTCCGCTGTGGACTGAGCGTCGCTCATGTTGGAATCGGTGTAGCCCTTGATGATCAGGGACAGAAGGATGTTGTCTCCGTCCTTCTGCTGGCTGTATTTCTCGGTCAGCTCTGTATAACCGCTGATCTTGTCGTTCTCAACACTGGACGTGGGAAGAACGGTGGGAACGGATGTATACCAGCTGTTCTGAGCGACTGCCAGTTCGGGGTGTTTGACAACGCCGAGCGCGATCGCCCTTGAAATGTGGCCTGCGCCTTCCTGTCCGATCTCGGTCGTGCACTGGTACTCAAACGCCTGGTTCTTCACGAAGGAAAGTGTGGAACCGAGATAGAAACGTGCGAAGTTCGTGTAGTTGCCGTCCGCGAGATTCCAAAGGTCTTCCTTGGTCGCGTCAGCGATCACGGGCATCTGCTTGCCGTTGAAGTCAAATGTCACATAGCTGCCGTCCGCATTGGTCTTGATGAATGCGTCGGGACCGTAGCTCAGAAGGATCTGTCCTTTGTCAGAGTACGCGAAGTCGATCAGTGCGAGTGCCGCGTTGAGTTTGTCCTGATCGCTTCCTACGCCTGCCTTGGAGATTCCCCAGCCGTCTGTCTTAACAGAACGCCAGGACTCCGTGAAGTGCATGTAGACGCCGTCTTCGCTCGTGCCGTCATACCAGCGGGCGACAGGGACCATGACTGCCATGTACTTCTCGCCGGCATCCTTGTCGAGCTTGGTCTCGTTGAGGATGGTCTGTGTCTGGTTGTAGTCGTAGTGCATGAAACCGAGGTCGTTCTCCAGATAGGTTCCGGAGTTCTCTTCGGACTTGTCGACGAACGCCTTGGAGATCAGGCCTTCCTCGATCATTGCGTGCAGGTACTCAAGCGCTTTATAGGTGTCAACTTCCTGACGTGCGTCGTGCATGGCGCCGTCCGCACCGACGAACAGGTAGTCCTGACGGGACTCAAGGCCGCGTACGCCGAACAGGGTGCCCGCGAAGCGGAACATGTCGACACGGCGCTGGTTGTTGCTGTCTTCACGTGTGAACAGGCCCTGAACGGAATCTGTTCCGTTGAGTGTCTGAGGGTTCGCTACCACGCAGCGGAGGAGCGCGACCAGTTCGTCAGCGTCCCATGCCGCGTTCTGTCCGATGAACAGGTCGGAACGCTGTGTTCCGTAATATCCGTCATACGCTTCGTCGATATACTTGCGGAGCATGTTGACAGCTGCTACGCCGTCAAGGCTTCCCGCTCCGTTCATGTTGGCAACGATGTTGCCGGCAGCGTCGTAGTTCTTTGTGACCTTCTCGGCAGCCGTGCCTTCCGCGTTCACAACGTCGACTTCGACGGAACCGGAGGTGGGCATGTAGGGCTCATAGACAGCAGCTGCAAGATCGTTGCTGGCGTCTGCGGTGAACTCACCCTCGCCGTCCAGAAGCTTCTGGACCCAGTCAACACGCATAAGGGGCATACGCTCGATATCGTTGACACCGTCGAAATAAGGGCTGAAGTAGATCGCGCCTGTATCGGTATTTCCTGTGATGGACAGGCGGACGATCGGGTTGGCGTCCAGATATGCCTTGAAGTTGGGCATCTGGTCAAGATACTCGGCAATGTTCACAAGGCTGCCTGCCTCGCCGTTCTCTGTCAGAAGAGCGGCTGTGCCGGAGACCATGTCAACGTCTCCGAGACGTTCTTTCCAATACTCAAACTCAGCGCTTGCGCCGTTGCCCTGGTATTTGTCCTCGAACACGACGCCGAGTTCGTTCTGGACCGCTACCCAGGTGGGCTTGAGGTCGCCGGCGTTGTAGGTGACGCCGTCCGCCAGAGTGATTCCGGCACCTGCTGTCTCAGCGTCAAAGCTGAGGCCGGTCTTTGTGCTGTTATAGCCGGTCGCCATGCGGAGCTTTGTTCCGGGAGCGTATGTCAGGGCTCCTGCGGGCTGTGCAGCTGTGTCAGCGGGCTGCGCGGCGGTTGCCGACGCGTCGGTGGTCTGTGCAGCCTGTCCGCTTGCCGCGGGCGTTCCGTCCGGCTGGACCTGGATCCTGGGGCCGCAGCCTCCAAGAAGCATCATGCTCATCACGGCGATCAGCGCCAGAGCAATTGCAGATCTCATCTTTTTCATTACTTGTTCCTCCTGCTTTTTCATGAATAACTCTTCAGCGATTGTTTGTCGCGATTATTCTTTCACGCCGCCGACGTTCGTGCCTTTGGCAAAATACTTCTGAATGAAAGGATAGATGATAAGGATCGGCACGATCGAGCACACGATCAGCGCATAGATCACGGAGTCGGAAGCAAAGGCCCTGTTCCAGCCGGCCATCGCCTCGGGATCTGTGTACTGCTCCAGTCTCAGGCGGATAAACACCTGGAGAGGATGCTCATTCTGGTTGGAGATCATCTGGCGTGCCCAGAAGTATCCGTTCCAGCGCGAGATCGCAAAGAACAATGCGACGGTCGCGATCGTGGATTTGCTCATCGGGAGATACACCTGCGTCAGGACCTGGAGCTCTGTCGCTCCGTCGACGATCGCAGCTTCCTCGATCTCTGAGGGGACACCTTCAAAGGCGTTACGCAGCAGGATGATATTCATCGCCGCCATACCCATGGCGATGACCACCAGCCACTTGTCATCCATGATTCCCATGGAGTTAAATACATCCTTGGTCGCCAGGTAGTTCAGGTACTGCGGTACGATACCCGCGGAGAACCACATTGTGAAGACCAGGAAGAAGTTAAATGTCTTTCTGAACAGCAGTCTCTTTTTGGACAGCGCGTAGGCGCCGAGGATGGCCACGAACATGGACCAGAGAGTGCCGAACAGGGTCAGGAACAGTGTGTTGGAATATGCATTCCAGAACATATTGTCGCTGAACATCAGCTTAAAAGCATCAAACTGTACATCCTTGGGGAAGAGTACGATCGAACCGTACTCAACCGCCTGCCTGCCGCTGATGGAAGCGCTGATCGCGTATACGAACGGATACAGGCAGCAGAGGGCAAAAACCGTAAGCAGGGTGTAACTGATGATCTTGAAAATCAGTTCAGAGACTTCCAATTTCCTCTTCATAGTTCCTCCTTGCTTAGTACAGTGATGTGTTGGACGCTTTACGGGCAATCGTGTTGGCTCCGATGACCAGCAGCATGCCGATGACGTTGTTCATCATTTCAGCCGCTGCCGCTATGCCGATTCCGGCGCCGGTACCCATGCCGTTTCTGTTTGCGAACGTCGAGACGACGTCTGCCGTTACATAAGTATTGGGGTTATACAACAGCAATACTTTCTCGTAACCGATGTTTAAGAGTGAACCGATCCTCGTGATGAGCATGATCACGATCGTTGACAGTATGCTGGGCAGTACTACGTATCTCATCTGTGCCCATTTATCCGCGCCGTCGATCTGTGCCGCTTCGTAGCTGGTAGGTGAAATGGCAATGATGGCTGCAAAGAATACGATACTGTCATATCCGGCGCTTTCCCAGATACCGCTGATCTGGTAGATCGACCGGAAGAAAGCCGGATTATTCAGAAGTCCGGCGTTTGCGACCGCAGGGCTCACAGCTCCGATGTTGGACAGGAACTGGCTCACGATACCCATGCCGGTCGTCAGGGACCCCTGCTTTACAAGCATGGTCACCAGTGATGTCATGACAACGGTTGACATGAACTTAGGCAGATAGGTGAGCACCTGGTAAACGCTTCTTGCCGCGTTGGAGCGCACCTCGTTGAAGAACAGGGCCAGAATGATCGGCATAGGGAAGCCAAAACACAGGCCGTAAAAACTCAGCAGGAACGTGTTGCGCAGCGCCCTCCAGAAATCAGTGGAAAGGCCGTCCCCCGCGAACAGGAGCCTCTTGAAGTACGAGAACCCTGAGAAGAACTGTTCGGAAACGGGCTTTACGTTGTCCGCCACCTTAAAGCATCCCAGCAGTTCGTACATCGGGAAATAACGCCAGAACAGGAATACCAGCAGCATCGGTACAAGCATCAGATACAGCCGCCAGTCTTTGAGGACCGTCTGTCCCACATGGCGCCAGTAATGCTTTTCCACGTCGTCGCGGACAGCCTGCTCCGGATCTTCCCGATATGTCCCCGACTCCCGGTCGTAGACGAGGAAATCCGCCGCCTTAGCTTTCATAAGTTACCTCCTTTTCTCTCCCCTCCGAGTGTATGCGGAGCAGGTAATGTATTTGATCCTCACAGACCCCGTCCAGCCTACGGGCGATCCAGATGATCACGAAAGTAAAGAGCATTGAGAGGCTGTCTGTTGTGAAGAAGCCTACAACGCTTGCAGGTTCGGCTCCCGTGAAGAGCGCCACGGCTGCTCTTCCGGTCTGCATGAGCAGAAGGACGAAGATCGGATAAAGCATTCCCATCGTGCTTGTCCGGATCGTTTCTGTGCCGGCCTTTTTTAAAACAAATACGGAGATAAGCGAGAAGAGGTTTCCCGCGATATAGATCAGATAGTGTTGTGCTGACGCACCGGAGAGAAAGCAGAATACCGCTCCTCCGAGACACGCGTGGATGGCTCCCCAGAACCCCCACCTCATATAGACGATGGTCGTGATCGCTGCCACCAGGGACACAGTAAAGGGCTGTCCCGGGAACCAGAATCTCGCTGCCATCACGATGATAAATTCAAAGACGACCAGCATGAGCGCAAATATTGTAAGGTCGATCGTTCTGTATTGTTTCCAGGTTCTCTGTCTTTTCATTGCGCTCCTCTTTTTTTAATAGCTGCGGCCAAGTCGCCGGCCGTCCGAAAATCCTGTCAAAAAATCCGAAAATGATAAGTGCATAAACACGCGCTTTTTTAACTGTTTTGATTATAGAATACGAAAATAGGTAAATACATGGACAGAAAAAGGCAGTTTATATACAAAAAAGATATGATGGCCAAATTGACTTTTTATTGTTTTTTTGGGTCGCTATAATCATTTTTGAACAGGAACATGATGACTCAGTGAATTTGGAGGTGATATCCATGTTGTTCAGCTCCTGCTCCACGGCGGAGGACTTTCAGAAATGCCTGAGTACCGCGAAGCCGGGTGACACGATCGAGCTTTCCGAAGGCGACTATTATATGAAGTCAGCCATCCTCGTTCCTTCCGTGACGATCAAAGGCGCCGGTATGGACAGGACGCGCATCCTCTGGGATGACTACGCGGAGAAGATCCACGCCGACGGGAAAGCGTTCAACACCTTCCGTACTTTTACGCTTGCCGTCCTGGCAGACCATGTGAGAATGGAGGACCTGGCAGTCGTAAACTTTGCGGGACATCCGGAAGTTAAAGGCCAGGAGGTAGCCCTCACGGTATATGCCGACGATTTTCATATGTACAGATGCCGGCTGTCCTCCACGCAGGACACCCTGTTCCTGGGACCCCTTCCGAAGGATCTCATCGAGCGGTACGACGGGTTCCTCCCCGATCCGCTCCGGCGAGACGTCCGGTGCCGGCAGTTTTTTGACAGCTGCCTCATCGAGGGGACGGTGGATTTCATCTTCGGCTGCGGGGAGGCCCGGTTCGACAACTGCGAGATCCGCTCCGTCTACGACGTGCGCGATGTCGGCTACGTCGCGGCGCCGGCCCACGCGCCTGAGCAATCGGAAGGCTTCCTATTTAAGAACTGCCGGTTCACGGCAGATCCCGCTGTACGGGACAAAAGCATTTTCCTCGCCCGCCCCTGGCGCGACTACGGCCTGAGCCGTTTCGAGGACTGCGGGTACGGAAATCACATCGATCCTCTGGGTTTTGACAAATGGAACGATACCGATAGGGACCGCACAGCGCGGTTCAGCGAATCGCCGCCCGTTAAAGGGCGGGTGAAGTGGGCGAACAGGGAGGCCGCGACATGAGCGTCATGCTTAAAGCTTCCCCGTGCACCACAGTGATCTGACAGTCAACAAAGGCCAACATAAATACGCAACTAAAATAACAAATATATACATTAATTAAAAAAGGAGAAAAGGGATCATGGAAACATTGAATTATGATGTGCTCAAAAAATCTGGTTACGACGGATATATCCTCGAGAGCGCGCCTGAGAAGGTCATGCAGTTCGGCGAAGGCAATTTCCTTCGCGCGTTCGTCGACTACTGGTTCGACATTTCGAATGAGAAAGCCGGCTGGAACGGCAAGTGTGTCCTTGTGCAGCCGATCAAGTTCGGTCTTGCAGATATGATCAACAAGCAGGAAGGCCTGTACACGCTGTACCTGCGCGGCCGCGAGAACGGCGAAAAAGTCGACAAGAAGCGCGTGATCTCCTCTGTTTCCAGATGCCTCAATCCCTATGAGGCGGAGGGCTTCGACGCCATGATGGATCTCGCCCGTTCCGACGATCTGGAGTACATCGTTTCTAATACAACGGAGGCGGGTATCGTCTATGACCCTTCCTGCCAGTTCGAAGATAAGCCGGCGAATTCCTTCCCCGGAAAGCTCACGCAGGTGCTCTACGAGCGCTGGAAAGCAGGCAAGAGCGGCCTCGTGATCCTCTCCTGCGAGCTCATCGACAACAACGGCAAGGAACTCCTCCGCTGCGTCAACCAGTACGTCGACCAGTGGGGCCTCGGCGACGATTTCAGGGCTTACGTCAACGAAAAGTGCACGTTCTGCTCCACACTCGTCGACAGGATCGTTCCCGGCCGCATCCGCGACGCCGCTGAGGTCGCGCGTCTCGAAGCGGAGAACGGCTACTCCGATCCGCTGCTGGTCGTAGGCGAAGTCTTCGGCGTCTGGAACATCGAAGGCCCCGAGTGGCTCGAGAAGCAGCTTCCCTTCAAGGAAGCAGGCGTCAACTGCCCCGTCGTCCCGGATGTCACTCCCTATAAAAAGAGGAAGGTCCGCATCCTGAACGGCGCGCACACAGGTTTCGTCCTCGGCGCTTACCTGGCGGGCTTCGACATTGTCCGTGACTGCATGGAAAACGAGACCGTTCTCGGCTTCATGAACAAGATGCTCTACGACGAAGTCATCCCCACTCTTCCGCTCGACAAGGACGATCTTCTGTCTTTCGCGGCAGCTGTGCAGGACAGATTCAACAATCCTTTCGTCAACCACGAGCTCATGGCGATCTCCCTCAACTCCACCTCCAAGTGGAGAGCAAGGAACTTCCCGAGCTTCGAAGAATATGCGGAAAAGACCGGTCATCTTCCGAAGTGCCTTACCACGAGCTTTGCGGCGTACATGGCGTTCTATTCCAGCGACATCCAGGAGCTGACGGACGCGGGCCTCGTCTGCAGAAGACCCAAGGGCAACACCTACACGATCTCGGATGACCGCTTCGTGCTGGAGTTCTACTATGATCACAAGGATGACGACGCCGCGGCTCTGACGCACGCCGTCATGACCAACGAAAAGATGTGGGGCCAGGATCTGACCAAGATCCCCGGATTCGAGGCTGAGGCCGCGAGGATCCTCTCCGTGATCCGTAAGGAAGGCGTCCTCAAGGCGTACGCGGACTGCCTGTGATCACATTGTAATAAGATCATTAATAAGATCATTAATAAGATCATTATGTTTTGGCCAAAACACTGAAGTCAGGAGGAAACCATGCCCACCTTTATTCAGATCAACGATATTGACAATGTTGCAGTCGCCCTGCATCCCGCGCCCCTCGGCACCGCTTTTGGCGGCGCGGCTGCGCTGGAGGAGATCCCGCAGGGCCACAAGATGGCGCTCAGGGACATCGCTGCAGGCGAGATGGTCGTCAAATACGGCCTTCCCATCGGACACGCCACGAGCGACATCAAGGCCGGCCAGTGGGTCCACACCCACAACATGCGGACGAATCTCAAGGGCGAAGTCGAGTACACTTATGAGCCGGCGGTCACAGAAGTAAAGCCGCTCGCTCCCAAGACTTTCCTGGGATACCGCAGAAAAGACGGCAGGGCTGCCACCCGCAACGAGATCTGGATCATTCCCACCGTCGGCTGCGTCAACGACGTCGCCAAAACACTGGTCCGCGAAAACCAAGACCTCGTACAGGGAACGATCGACGGACTCTACACTTTTACGCATCCCTTCGGATGCTCCCAGACCGGCCATGACCACGCCCAGACAAGAAGGCTCCTTGCCGCACTGGTAAAGCACCCCAATGCGGGCGCTGTTTTGGTACTGCACCTTGGCTGCGAGAACCTGACGCACGAGCAGTTCGTCGCAGAGCTCGGCGAATATGATCCTGAGAGAGTCAAATTCCTCACCTGCCAGCAGGTGGAGGACGAGCTGGAGGCAGGCTCCGCGCTCCTTAAGGAGCTGGCTGCGTATGCATCCCGGTTCAAGCGCGAAGAAATGCCTGTGAGCGAGCTGGTCGTCGGCATGAAGTGCGGCGGGTCCGACGGACTCTCCGGCATCACGGCGAACCCCACGGTCGGAAGGTTCTCCGATCTCATGACCGCGATGGGCGGCACGACGATCCTCACGGAAGTGCCCGAGATGTTCGGCGCGGAGAACTTCCTGATGAGCCGCTGCGTGAACGAAGGCGTCTTTGAAAAGGCTTCGGGCATGCTCAACGGCTTCAAGGATTACTTCATCAGCCACAACGAAGTAGTCTATGACAATCCGAGTCCCGGCAACAAGCAGGGCGGCATCACCACTCTTGAGGACAAGTCCTGCGGATGCGTCCAGAAAGGCGGAAGGGCGCCGATCACGGATGTCATCAGCTACGGCGAGCAGGTAAAGACCAAGGGCCTCAACCTCCTTTACGGTCCCGGCAACGACCTGGTCTCCTGCACCGCTCTCACAGCGGCGGGTGCACACCTGATCCTGTTCACGACCGGCAGGGGCACGCCGTTCGGGGCTCCTGTGCCGACAATGAAGATCGCAACCAACACGCCTCTTGCAACGACAAAGTCCAACTGGATCGACTTCAACGCGGGCGTCGTCGCGGACGGCGAAAAGACCCTCGACGAAGCGGGCGCGGATCTTCTCGATCTTGTCTGCGAAGTCGCTTCCGGCAAACAGACCTGCGCGGAGCGCAAGGGCTTCAGGGAGATCTCGATCTTCAAGGACGGCGTTGTTCTGTGATCCGATATTAAAAGATCAGATATTAAGGATGGTACATAGAACGTGAGTGCTCATCAGAAAGATGAAGAGTTCCGGCAGTTCTCTCTGAACGCGCACCCGTTGCGGCTGCTTCTTACAGTATGCGGCCCGCTGGCCATTTATCAGGCATTTCAGCAGATCTTTACGATCCTCGACACTATCATGGCCGCGCATGTGAGCGCGGATGCGGTTTCGGCTATTGCGGTCCTCTCCCAGATCACACTGATGATCCAGGCGGTCGGGTCGGGACTTGCGGTAGGCGGATGCATCAAGATCTCGGAAGCGTACGGACGGGGAGACTACAAAATCGTACAACAGAGGACCAGTACTCTGTATGCTCTTTCAGTGATCCTGAGCGTTATACTGGCCCTCACTTTCATCCCCTTTGCCAAGCCCTTTCTCCGGCTTTTACAGACGCCGGAGGACCTGATCGCGGTGGGCGCGGGCTATTTTCGCCTGCAGATGCTCAACCTGATCGTCAGCTTCTTCAACACTGTGTACATAGCAGTCGAGAGAAGCCGCGGGCACAGCAGGCGGATCATGTTATTGAATATGGCGGTGATCGCCGTCAAGCTCAGCCTGTCCGGTCTGTTCGTCTATGTTTTGAGATCCGGCGTCATAATGATCGCAGTGGCGACTCTGTGCAGCCAGCTCTTCCTGCTCATATACGCGCTGCTGCACATGCCCTCTGACGAGGGGGCGTTCCGATTTACATCGGCGGCTGTTCAGTTCCGGTCGAGGATCCTGGCGCCGATCTTGCGGCTCTCTTTCCCCGTGACGGCGGAAAAAATGCTGTTTGCGGCGGGAAAAGTCACCGTCAACTCCATGGCGGGCGTCTACGGCAAGCTCACAGCGGGCGCGCTGGGCGTCTCCAACAACATCGGAGGGCTGACGACGAACTGGCACGCGGGAATGCTGGACGGAGCGACGTCTGTCATCAGCCAAAACAGAGGCGCCGGCAAATTCCGCCGAACGGAAAGCCTGTTCTACTGGCTTCTGTTCATCGATGTGCTGATCGGCGTGATCGGACTGATCGCGGTGAATTTCACTCTTCCGTTTCTGGCACAGGTCTTTGCCCAGTCCAGAGAACAGTTTGATCAGTCTTTCTGCGATATGATCGTCGCGATCCATCGCTGGGAGATGCTGGGCTACATCACACTGGGCGTCAATTCCGCCTGCAACGCCTTAATGCTGGGCTACGGATACGCCAAGAGAACGATGCTCCTGAACATGGCAAGAGTGTTTGTGTTCAGGATCCCGGTCCTGTGGTATCTGCAGAACTACACGCAGATGGGATCGGAAGCAGCCGGTGTGACAATGATGGTCAGTAATATCGCGACCGGGATCTGCTCGGCGATCGTCGTGATCCCCGTGATCCGGGAGATCCGCAGGATGGCGGATGCGCAGAGCAGTGAGTGATCTGCTCTGCGCTTGTCGTGATCCGGGGGTTCCGCAGGATGGCGGATGCGCAGAGCAGTGAGTGATCTCCCTGCCGGCACCGGAACGCAGCAGTGAATCGGCTGCATTACCCCAATAAACATGAGTCTAAACACTAATCTCGATATCAGGCACACAGAAGCGGCTGGTATCACAAAAATGAAATCAAATAAGGAAAGGAGAACAACCTACCATGAAAGCATTTATGGACAAAGATTTCCTTCTGGAGACAGAGACCGCGAAGCATCTGTTCCACGACTATTCAGATCCGATGCCGCTCGTGGACTATCACTGCCACATCTCTCCCAAGGAGATCTATGAGGACCGCCGTTTCGACAACATCGCGGAAGTATGGCTTGGCGGAGAGAACCCGGATGGAACGTATTTTGGCGATCACTACAAGTGGCGCGTCATGCGCTCCAACGGAACACCGGAAGAATATATCACCGGTGACAAGCCGGATTTCGAGCGTTTCGTCAAATTCGCGGAAGCGCTGGAAATGGCGATCGGCAACCCGATGTATCACTGGTCCAACGCTGAGCTGCATAAGTTTTTTGGCATCACAGAGCCTCTGACCGTCGAAAACGCGAAGGAAATCTGGGAGAAGTGCAACGACATGCTCAGGAATGACCCGAACATGTCCGTCCGCGGCCTGATCAAGCAGTCCAACGTCGCCTTCATCGGCACGACGGATGATCCGATCGACAGCCTGGAGTGGCACGAGAAGATCGCGGCGGATCCTTCCATCGAAGTGAAGGTATGCCCTTCCTACCGTCCCGACAAAGCCATCAACATCAATAAAGAAGGTTTTGCGGAGTATATCGGCAAGCTCGCTGCCAGCGTTGGCAAAAAAGAGCTCGCCACCGCGCAGGAAGTCATCGACGCGCTGATCGAGCGCCTTGAGTTCTTCGCGAAGCTCGGCTGCCGCGCAAGCGACCACGGCTTGGATTATATCCCTTACCGTCCCGCCTCGGCAGAGGAAGTGAATGCGATTTATACGAGAGTGATGAGCGGCAAAGATATCAGCGTCGAAGAAGCTGAGAAATACCAGACCGCCGTCCTGATGGCACTGGCGAAAGCTTATCACCGCCTTGACATTGCGATGCAGATCCACTACAGCTGCTACCGCAACGCGAATGAGAGGATCTTCCGCAAGATGGGCCCCGATACGGGCGTCGACATGATCGCGCAGAACACCTGCGGCGAGGACATCGCCCGCATGCTGTCCGCTCTGGATATGACGAACGAGTGCCCCAAGACCATCATCTATTCGCTGAATCCTGCTGACAACGAGCAGATCGACACACTGCTTGGCTGCTTCCAGTCCGACGAGATCCCCGGCAAGATCCAGCACGGCAGCGCCTGGTGGTTCAACGACACCAAGAGAGGCATGGAAGACCAGATGAGGTCCCTTGCGAACCTCGGCCTTCTCGGCAACTTCGTAGGCATGCTGACAGACTCCAGGTCCTTCCTCTCCTACGCAAGACACGACTACTTCCGCCGTATTATGTGCAACCTCATCGGCAACTGGGTCGAGAACGGCGAGTACCCCAACAACGATGCCTCCCTCAAGAAGATCGTCGAAGGCATCTCCTACAAAAACGCCGCCCGTTACTTCGGGCTGTGAAATACCCCATTTTATTACTATCTCCACTACCTTGACAGGTAAGAAAATGAGACAAAGGGTCTGTCCCTTTGTCTCATTTTCTTTTTCTTTTTTCTTTTTCCGGGCAGTCAATTCCATACATTTCAACCTGAATTGCCGCTTTAAGGACGGCCGAACCACCTTGGCCGTCCCTTAACCGGCCAATTACATACATTTCAACCTAAAATGCCGGTTAAAGGACGGTCGAACCCCTCAGCCGTCCCTTAAACTGCCAATTCCATACATTTCAACCTAAATTGCCGGTTAAAGGACGGCCGAACTACCTTGGCCGTCCCTTAACCGGCACCAACAAATCAAAACCGACCCCAGAGGTCACTTTTTCGCACCAACTTCCCTTGCAAACGCATCCAGCTCCACCGTCCGGATCGCCATCCCCAGCCCCGTCTGCATGTTGATGATGAACACATTCGCCACCATCAACAAACCGACGACATCGGCAGGCATCCCCAGCTGCTCCAGCAGGATCATGAACACCGCCATAATTCCACCCGGCACTTTAGGGCTTGCGACGCTGAGCTGCGTGACCATGATGATCATCATCAGGATCTACGGCAGCGAAAGCGGCGTCCCGTAGTACTTGGCAGCGAAGAGAGCAGCCGTCACAAGCGGCGCTATCGTAGATGGCGAAAACATAGCCTGCGACAGCGGCACCCAGAACCCAACAACTTTCTCATCGATCTTCAGCACCTCCCGGGCCGTCTCGAACTGCGTGGACATCGCCACCGTTCCGCTCCCCGTAGTAAAACCGATGATCGCGGGCGCAGTATAATCTTTCAGGACGGTCTGGACCCGAACGCGGTATCTCAGGCAGAAATACAGGACAAACAACACCGTAAACGGAATCGTCACGACATAATTCGCCACCACGAGCTTCCAGACGCTCAGGACACTCTTCCAGCTGTTCTGCGTGATCGCTTTGTATATGCTCAGGAAGATCGTCAGCGGAATGATCTTGGCGACCAGCCTCATGACGGCAAAGATCAGCTGGTACGCCTCGTTAATGAGCGCCCGCAGGTTCGGGATCTTCTCGTCGAGCGTCAGCGCCGCGACTCCCAGCCCATACGCGATCACAATGATGTGGATGACCTTGCTCTCAACAAACGGCGACACCAGGTCCCCCGGGATCAGCTCGAACAGCATCTTCACTATCACCGAGAGGTCAAACGTGCCGTTTGCGGATGCCGAAATCCCCGGGATGTAAAAACGACCTCTGGGGTCATTTTTCATCTGGGGTCATTTTTCACCGGCAATCGCATCACTTCGCCAGATCTCCCGCCGACATGAGTCCGTACGCGCTGTCCGCTTTCCGCACCGCGTTCAGGATCGCCTCGCTGATCACTTCCGCTGCAAGGCTTCCCACCAGATCCTGGTCAGCCGCGACCTCGCCGACGGACACCGCGTAGATGCTGTCACCATCCGCCGTCGTGTGCACCGGGTTGATCGACCGCGCGTACCCGTCGTGCCCCATTCCCGCGATCTTGCACAGCTGTGCCTTCGTGAACGCCGCGTTCGTCACGATCACCGCCAGCGTCGTGTTGCCCGTGAACTTGTTGTCCACGACCTCAATGGATCCCTTCATGTACTCCATCGTGCTCCGAAGCCCTGTTTTGTCCTCTGTCAAAAGACCGGCGACCTGCTCACCCGTCTTAGGATCGAAAATGTCTCCCAGCGCGTTAAGGACTACGATCGCACCGACCTGCAGATCCCCGATCTGAACGGCATAGCTTCCGATACCTGTCTTCATCGCATAGTCCATGCCCGCGATCTTGCCAACGGAAGCCCCGCAGCCGGCGCCATAGTTGCCGTCCCTATAATTCGGATCCACAAAAGCGCGTCTCGCCGCCTCATACCCCATCGCCGCGTCCGGCCTCACCGTGCCGGATCCCACAGAGAGGTCATAAATATCCGACTGCGCGACTAGCGGCACCTTCGCAAATCCGGTCTCATATCCGTATCCGTGTTCTTCCAGATACTGCATGACACCGTTTGCCGCCCCAAGGCCAAAAGCACTTCCCCCTGAGAGCAAAACAGCGTGCACAGTCTGTGCTGCCATAAGCGGATTAAGGAGCTGGCTGTCACGGGAAGCGGGTCCGCCCCCTCTCACGTCCAGTCCTGCGCACATGCCGTTCTCGCTGATGAGAACCGTGCAGCCTGTCGCCGCTGCCGGATCCTCCGTCTGCCCGATTCTGATCGAACCGATCGACGTAATGGGGATCTCTTTCCAGCCGGCCTCAGCTGTCGCTGTGACCTGCGGAGCAACCGCTGCAGCCTGCGGAGCTGCGTCCTGTGAAGCAACCGCTGCAGCCTGCGGAGCAACCGCTGTGTCCTGAGAAGCAACTGCTGCATCCTGCGGAGGAGTTGCTATTTCCTGTGAAGGAGTTGCCGCCGCCTGATGAGAAGCCTCTTCCTGCGTAGGAGCCTCCGGAACCGCCTGCTCCTGCGGCTCAGCCTGAACTGCCTCTACCTGCTGAGGAACCGCCTGCTGCTGTACATTCTCTGTCTGCTGGGGAGCCGCCTGCTGCTGTACATTCTCTGTCTGCTGGGGAGCCGCCTGCTCCTGCTGTCCAGCCTGCACAGCCTCTGTCTGATCTGCCGCCTGCTCCTGCACAGTCTCTGTCTGCTCAACCGCCTGCTCCTGCTGTCCAGCCTGCACAGCCTCTGTCTGATCTGCCGCCTGCTCCTCAACCGCCTGCTCCTGCACAGCCTCTGCCTGCTGCTCCTGCGCAACCGCCTGCTCCTGCGAAGCCGCCTGCTCCTGCGAAGCCGCCGCCTGCGTATTCTTAGCCCCGCACCCTGCCACTGACACGCACAGTGTCAAAACAGCGCACATGATCGTGATGTATCTCCTCATTTTTCTTTTCATGGTTGACCTTTTCCTCCTAAGCCGCATCTTTCCCTAAGGCCTTCTTAACGTTCCTCTCCGCTATAAAAGAGGCATTCTGTACCGAAGGAGGTCGCAGAATGCCTCTTTTGATGCACCTAATAAAGTGTTATTTCAATAAAAGTATTATTTCAGATAACTGCCCAGCCAGCTGCCTCCAAGATATTGGGGATCCGCGTTGAGGAACAGATCCGCGTATCCGGGAACGCCGCTGTAGACGATCTGCTTGTCAGGGTTCGCGTTGCTGTAAGCCAGGGAATACTCGTAGATTCCCTGCAGGTGGCGGCCGCAGCGCTCCTCGATCGGATGGCCCGTTATGCCGTTGACCTCCCACGGTACATACAGCATTCCCAGGTCCTCTCCTTTCTCATAGCACTTATCCTGTCCGCCCATGACCTGCTTTTGCGATGTTTTGCCGCGCAAGCGTCCCTGGGCGGCGTTTGCCGTCTCCATGAGGATCGCCATCGTGTCGGTGTAGTCGCCCAGCTCGCGGTGCGTCAGCCCGTGGAAATTGGTCGGCGACTGCTCCAGCGACATCTCGATGCCTTCCAGCAGCAGGTTGATGCAGCCCTCCGAAGCGATTTCCATCGCATCCTGATGCGCCACTGTGGCGTTGATGACGGGATACTCCGGGGATGCCTCATGCAGGTCAAAAGTCAGACCTACGTCTTCTGTTCTGATCAGCTCCGCTACGCCGTAAGCGGCTTTCTCCGTGAAAGTGCCGTCCGCGCGTCCGGGATAGGCGCGGTTGATATTGCGCGTCTCGGAACCGGACAGGCGCTGGCCGGAGGCATAGTGCACATAGACGTCCGGATCGGGCCACTGGTCGATCGGATTCGTGGCGCGGGATCCGAAGCGGAATGTGCGGGGACCGCTCTGGGTCTGCAGCGTGAAATACTGCATGTTGCCCTCGCCGGGATCGTTGTGGGTCATGCCGCTGCGGTTGGTGTAGGGAATAACATAAACGGTGCCCTTCTCCACGACAGCATTCTCAATGAACGTGAACGCGGACATGTAGCCGGAAGGCTCGTTGCCGTGCGTTCCGCCCAGGATCAGCATCTTGCCGCCCGGCTCGCTTCCCTCAAGGATGTAGACCGGCGTATCTGCGTTCGTATCTTTGAGACCGTCGAACCAGTCAGAGAGCATCTTGACTTCTGTGACGCCAGGTCCCTTCACTGGCATGGGCAGCTCGCGCGCCGCGAGGAAGTTCACGCCTGTGACACAGCAGACCACGATGGACAGCGCCAGGCAGAGGCAGGCTGTGATAATTCTTTTGTTGATCTTCATCGCTCAGCCCTCCCTACTTGATCATCAGTACACGAAGAATGAGCGGGATCAGCACCATGGCGCAGTTGAGCTGGCCGGTGAGCTTTTCTTCCGTGAACAGGTTCCAGCCCACCAGTGCGATCACCATGGCGACGATCAAACGGTAAATAATTGTAATCATCGTTCCGTTCTCCTTTCTCTCATCAGATGATCAAAAACGACAGCTGGTTGGCAAATACGATGAACAGGATGCCCCACACGATGATGATAAAGCAGGGCAGCAGGCACTTTTTCAGTACCGGCGTGTACTTCGGCATGCCGACCACCTGCGCGGCAAAAATACCGGCAAGCGCCGTCGGAGGCATCATATCGCCCAGTGACGCGATCAGCGACAGAGCGCCGGCGACGATGATCTCCTTCTTCGCAAGGAACGAAAGAAGGAAAGGAACGCCGAGCACGCTGGCAGAGCCGAAGGACGACACCGCGCCGAACAGCGGCATGGAAACGGCCATTGCAATGTAACGGGCAAAGCTGGGCATGCTCAGGCACGCGTTGACGATGAATCCGCGCACGCCGGTCAGCGTCATGATCTGGATGAACATACCGACGCCCATCAGGATTCCCATAACGGGAAGGACCGCGCCTACGGACTCCTTCGCCATCTTGGGCACATTGAACTTGTTTCCGGTAAAGCATCCCACCGCCGCGCAGATCAGGAACACCAGCGGCATGCCGATGTCGGGGATCGAAGGCACGAGCTTATTGACGACCATCAAAAAGATGGCGAGGATCAGCGGGATGTAGATGCGGAACCCGTATTTCTCGCGGGACTGAGTGCGAAGCTTTGCGCGGACCTCCTCGTAGTCCATGTTCTTTACATATTTGTAAGCGAACATCAGCACAAAGAGGAACGCCAAAGGGAAGGTCATCAGCGTGAGCGGCAGGCCGAATCCGCTGTACGGGATGTCGATACCTGCGCCGATGATCATCGCCGGAATGTTGGTAGGCGGAGCGATCATTCCGAGAATACCGCCCATTGCCAAAATACAGGCCGTCTCCAGGATCGGCACACCCATGAGCATCAGGACAGGCGCCATGATGGAGCCCGCGGAGAGCACGGATGCGGTAGAGGAACCGGTGATCATTCCGGGGAACATGATGATGACCATGATCATGCACAGCATCAGGGCGGGCATCTTATGGAACCGCTCGATGATGACTGATGAAATGGCGTCCAGCGTACCGGACTCCTGTATGACCTTCATAAAGATCATTGCGGTGACGATGACAAGGATCGTGTCTACATAGGCGAACATTCCCTCGACCAGGTGGCGCAGGGCAAAACCCTTTCCGCCGACCAGTGATCCAGTGATCGCAGAGAGCACCATGGAGATGCTGACCGGAAGTTTGCAGAGGAAGCAGCCCAGCAGGAACACGCCGATCATCGCAAGGAAGGTAAGCAGTTCTGTTGTCATAGAGACCTCCATTGAGGGGAGAGGCAGCAGCTGCGGCCTCTCCCCATTGAAACCGGGGAATTACTTGAATGCAGCGGGGAGCACGTTAGCAACGTCGCTGATGCTCTCGATCGTGTCCAAACGAATGCCCTTCGATGAGCAGATGCCGGACATCAGGCCGTCCGTGTCGCCGGATTTGACGACAATGGCGTAGTCCGCTTTCTCAAAGATGGGCGAAATGAACTTGTCGGACAGATCGCCGCGGCGGGCATTGCCGCCCGTATGCATGGCGATGATCGTCAGTCCCTTACTCTTCGCGGCGTCGATCAGCTCGCCTACGCGCGCCAATTCGCCGTCCGCGTCGATACCCGCAGCGCCAAGTCCTTTGGAAGAGCCTCCCACTACGACGATGAGCGTCTTGGCGTCTCCCAGGTCGGCGGAGGTCGCAAGGTTGTTGATCTTAAAGTCCATTCCTTTTTTGCTCATGACTGTGCCGATCATCTGATAATCGGCACTCTGTCCGCCGGAAGTCACGAGCGCAGGATACTCTGCAACAGCCGTGCCCGAAGAAGCAGCGTCACCTGCAGAGCTGTCTGTAGAGGCAGCAGTGCCTGCAGAGCTGTCCGCAGCGGCAGCAGGAGCTGCACTGCCGGATCCACCGCCCGCAAATGCTGCGGGAAGCACTTCGGCAACATCACTGATACTGTTGATCGTATCCATGCGGATGCCCTTCGAGGAGCAGATGCCGGCCATCATGCCGTCCGTGTCGCCGGATTTCACAACGATGGCGTAGTCCGCTTTCTCAAAGATCGGCGCGATGAACTTGTCGGACAGGTCGCCGCGGCGGGCATTGCCGCCCGTATGCATGGCGATGATCTTCAGTCCCTTGCTCTTTGCGGCGTCGATCAGCTCGCCTACGCGCGCCAGCTCGCCGTCCGCGTCGATACCCGCAGCGCCAAGTCCCTTGGAGGAGCCGCCCACCACAACGATGAGCGTCTTGGCATCGCCAAGGTCAGCGGAGGTCGCAAGGTTGTTGATCTTGAAATCCATTCCCTTTTTGGTCATGACTGTGCCGATCATCTGGTAATCAGCGCTCTGACCGCCGGAAGTCACCAGTACGGGGAATTCGGCGATCGCTTCACCCGCTGCCGCACCGCCGGAGCCGCCGGAAGCCGAGCCTGCGGAAGCACTGCCTGTGAACAGGGCAGGAAGCACAGTGGCCACTTCGCTGATGCTCGCGATCCCGGTCATCGTGATGCCGTTTGCGGAGCAGATGCCGGCCATGAGGCCGTCCGTGTCACCGGACTCGACCACGATGGCGTAATCCGCTTTCTCAAAGATCGGTGCAATGAACTTGTCGGACAGGTCGCCTCTGCGGGCGTTTCCGCCCGTGTGCATGGCGATGACCGGCATGCCTTTGCCCTTGGCGGCATCGATCAGCTCGTTCACGCGCGCCAGCTCGCCGTCCGCATCGATACCCGCGGCGCCAAGCCCCTTGGAGGAGCCGCCTACCACGACGATGAGTGTTTTGGCATCGCCAAGATCGGCGGAGGTCGCCAGGTTATTGACCGTATAGTCCATCCCCTGTTTGCCCATGACCGTTGCGATCATCTGGTAGTCGGCGCTCTGGCCTCCCGAAGTCACCAGCGCGGGAGACTGCGCAATGGCCTCTCCTACTCCGGCAGCCTCGCCGCCCGAGCTGCCGCCGGAGCCCCCCGCATTGCTGCTTGCGGTCGCTGTGTGCGGAGGAGCGGGCAGATCAGTGGTGGTCGTGCCCTCTTCCGCGCAGGCGGAGAGGGCAAACACTATGGTAAGCGCCATAAAAAGCGCTGTGATCTTCCGTTTCATTTTTTTATTCCTTTTCGATTAGTCTGTCCTATTCGCTATGGCAGGTCTTTTCACTTCGACTGGGCACTCTGCCTTGACTGGTCTGTCAGCCTCGTCCGGGCTGCTGACCCCGACAAGTTTTTTTTGCGGTCCGGACCGGTCCTTAATACGCCAGCGCCTTGCCGTCACGGCGGGGATCAGCGCCGCCGCGCAGCGTGCCGTCCTCGAGGATCTCAATGCCCTGAACGCCGCCGAAGAACAGGTTCCAGGAACCCTTGTCGACCATCACATGGCCTTTGCCTTCCAGCTCAGCTACAACTTCAGCTGACACAGGCGTCACGCCGTCGGACTCATAGCAGAGCTCTTCCTTGTGGTTGTCGAAGATACGCGCGGTATCGATCGCATCCTGGATGTCCATATCGTAGTCGATCATACGCTCCATGATCTGGGTGATCGTAGGCCAGATACGAAGGCCGCCGGGGGTTCCGATCGTAAGATACGGAGTTCCGTCGGGATAGAGCACGATAGACGGGGACATGGAGCTGAGCGGGCGCTTTCCTCCTGCCACGCAGTTGACAGAAGCAGGATCGGAGGAGAAGTCGTCCATCTCGTCGTTCATGATGAAGCCGTATCCGGGGATAGCGACCTTGTTGCCGTAGAAGTCGTTGATCGTCTGTGTGCAGGCCACCATGTTGCCCCACTGGTCGACCACGGAGAAGGATGTCGTCGAGCTGGACTCGTACAGGTTCGGGTCATCCGCCTGGTAGCTGCCGCTCTTGTCAGTGATCTTCGCCGCCAGGACCTTCGCGTATTCCTTGCTGGTCAGGCCTTTAAGCGGGACATCTGTAAAAGCAGTGTCGGCCATGTATTTCGCGCGGTCCGCGAACGCCATCTTGAACGCCTCGGAGAACAGGTGGATATAGTCTGTGGTGTTGATGCCGTAGGACGACATGTCAAAATTCTCAAGGATGTTGAGTGCTTCGATCAGGTGCGTGCCGCCGGAGGAAGCCGGGGGCAGGGAGTAGATCGTGTAATCGCGGTATGTGGAAGTAACGGGCTCACGGACTTCGACCTTGTAGTTTGCAAGGTCTTCGGTGGTCATCACACCGCCGTACTTCTGGATGGTGTCAGCGATGGCCTGCGCGACTTCGCCTTTGTAGAAAGCATCCGCGCCGCCTTCGGCGATCATCTGCAGTGTTTTGGCCAGATCCGGGTTCTTCCAAATGGTGCCGACTTCGAGCGGCAGTCCGTTCTCGTCG
This sequence comes from uncultured Lachnospiraceae bacterium, assembly GCA_902768735.1. GTDB lineage: Bacteria > Bacillota > Clostridia > Lachnospirales > Lachnospiraceae > CAG-791. The sequence goes on from CACXMK010000015.1 coordinate 48,707, forward strand.
AGATAGTAGCCTGCCACTTCGGGCATGTTCGCCACTTCAAAATACTCATCTTCCGTGCAGCTCTTCATTGTGACCGTAACGACATAGCCGTTGTTTGCAAGGTCGATCGCGGGCTGCATCAGCTGCTGGCGAGTCAGGTTGCCGGAACCGAAGTTCTCAAACGCGTACTCCATACCTGCCACCTCGCCGGGTGTGCCGGAAGCCATGCCGCCGACCTGGGAGAGGTGGGAGTAGCTGCCGGTGAACTCTACGCCGTTGGGATCTTTGAACATCCCGACATTGCCTTCCGCATCCAGCCACATCTCGGGAGTAGCGTTTGCGGGCGCGATCTCGCGGTAGTCGATGACGGTAACTTCCTTGGTCTCAGCATTATAGATGATCATGAATCCGCCGCCGCCAAGTCCGGAAGTATAGGGCTCTGCAACGCCAAGCGCGTAGGACGTGGCGATCGCTGCGTCAACAGCGTTTCCGCCTGCCTGCAGGATATCGAGGCCGGCCTTGGATGCGTACCAGCTGGAGCTGGCTACGGCGCCGTTTGAGCCGGTGGCGTCACGGTCAGTGCGCTTTGTCTGCAGGTTTTCATCGTAGGGAAGCCATACGCCTTCAGGGGCTTCCGCGACCGCTTCGGTCTCAGCGGGAGCCTCGGCCTCGGCAGTGGGCTCTGTAGCAGGCTCTGTTGCGGGCTCAGCAGCGGGCTCTGCAGCAGGTTCAGCAGCGGGTTCTTCAGCAGGCTGGGCCTCAGCAGCAGGCGCTGACTGTGCGGCCGGCTCGGACTTCTGTCCGCAGGCGGCAAGAGACAGCACCATAACAAAAGTTAAGAAAAGTGCGATCAGTCTACGGGTTTTCATTCGTTTTTCCTCCATTTTTTGACAATACAGTAACAGCATTATTTGTTGATGCGCCCCCTCCATCTGCGCGAAGGGGGCGCTTTACAACGCGATTTCAATATGAAATTATCAGCAATTCACTTTGTCAAAACACTGATCAATAACCAACTGCCTTGCCGTCCTGACGGGGGTCAGCTGTGCCGTACAGGCTGCCGTCCTCAAGGAACTGGATCGCCTGCACTGCGCCGGAAGCCGCGGTCTTGATCTCGCCGTGGCCCATTTCTTCAAGTTTCTTGACGGTCTCTTCCGTGACCGCATAGTCCTCGTAACCCTGGAGAGGTGTCTCATACTGCAGGTTGTTCATCGGACCGTTGTTCCAGATCTTCGGGATGCTGATCGCATCGTGCAGCGGAATGCCGCTGTCGATGACGCGGGTGATGATCTGCGCCACGGAAGCGAAAATACGCGCGCCGCCCGGAGTTCCCAGGACCATGAAGGGAGAGCCGTCCTCTTTGAGGAGCACTGTAGGGCTCATGGAAGACAGAGGCTTCTTGCCGGGCTCGATCTTGTTGACGCTGTTGGGATCCGTGGAGAAGTCGTCCATCTGGTTGTTCATCATAAAGCCATAGCCGTCGACCATCACGCCGCTGCCGAAGTAGTAGTTGATGGTCTTTGTGATGGCAACGCAGTTGCCTTCCACATCCGCGACGGAGAAGTGCGTCGTGTCGGTGTGCTCGTAGAGCGTGGGATCGCCGAAATCAACGGGCTCCTTAGCCACTTCCAGATCGATGAGCGCTGCGCGCTCCTTGGCGTACTCTTTGTTTGTCAGGCCGTCCAGGGGAACATCCGCAAAAGCAGTGTCCGCCATGTACTGTGCGCGGTCTGCATAGGAAAGCTTGAAGGTCTCTGCAAGAAGGTGGATGTATTCAGGGGAGTTGACCTTCATGGAAGCGACGTCAAAGTTCTCAAGGATGTTCAGGATCTCGATCAGGTGCGTACCGCCGGATGACGGAGGCGGCGAGGAGATGACCTGATAGCCGCGGTATGTGCCGGTGACCGGCTCGCGGACCATTACTTCGTAGTTTGCAAGGTCATCCAGGGTCATGACGCCGCCGTACTTTGCGAGGGTGTCAACGACTGCCTGGGCGATCTCGCCCTTGTAGAATCCGTCTGCGCCTTCATCGGCGATCTTCTGGAGCGCCTTAGCAAGATCCGGATTCGCGATCACATTGCCTGTCTCGTAGGGAAGGCCCATATCATTCCAGTAAACTTTCTGCATTTCCGGGAACTTGAGCGCTGTCTCATATGCGTCAGAGATCGCATTAGCGCAATATGCCGAAACAGTAAAGCCCTCGGTTGCAATACGGATCGCGGGCTCCATGACCTCCTGGCGGGTCAGGTTGCCGGAACCGTAATTGTCAAGCAGGTACAGAAGGCCGGCAACTTCGCCGGGAACACCGGAGGCAAGGCCGCCTGTCATGGTATTTCCGTTGTTCTTGCCTTCCGCGTCAAGGTAAAGGTCAAGTGTTGCAGCTGCAGGCGCAACTTCGCGGAAGTCGATAAAGAAGTTCTCGCCTGAAGCGGTGTGGATGGTGCAAAGACCGCCGCCGCCAAGACCGGAAGTGAACGGCTCGCAGACGCCGAGCGCGAAGCCCATGGCTACTGCCGCGTCAACAGCGTTTCCGCCCTTCTGCATGATCTCTGCGCCGACCTGGGAGACCTCATACTTAGAGGCAGTTGCCATAGCAGTCTTTGCTGTGGCGTCAGGTCGTGATGCGGTTGCCCTGAGCATCTACGGTCTCAAAGCCTTCGACCGAGTAAGCCGGGGTGAGCGCCGGAGCTTCAGCGACCTGCTCTGCAGGGGCTTCCGCCTGCTCTGCAGGAGCTTCTGCCTGCTCTGCAGGAGCTTCCGCCTGCTCTGCAGGGGCTTCCGCCTGCTCTGCGGGGGCTTCCGCCTGCTCTGCGGGGGCTTCCGCCTGCGCTGCCGGCTCTGCTGCAGGGGCAGACTGCTGGCTGCTCTGGCCGCCGCAGGCGATGAGCGAAAGGCTCATCATGAGCGCCAAAGCAATGGATAGCACTTTTTTCATATCTCATCCTCCTTCCATAAAGCACGCCTGTTTTTTGAACGAAATGCACAAATCAACAGCGCTTTAATATGATAATT
>CACXMK010000016.1 GCA_902768735.1 uncultured Lachnospiraceae bacterium
GAGGCGGGAGGCAAGGTCACATTCGACGGCAAAGAGATCCCGCTGAACAATCCCCGAAATTGTCTGGATTCATCGTTCGCTTTCGTGTCTGAGGACAGAAGAGGCGTCGGTCTTTTACTGGATGAATCCCTGGAGTGGAATGTCGCTTTCCCCGCGATGCAGATCCAGAATAAGTTCCTGAAGAACTACCTGGGCGGCCTCGTAAAGTGGAGAGATGAAAAGGCGATCCGTGAGATCACCGAAAAATATATCGATGAGCTGAAGATCAAGTGCACGAGCTCCAAGCAGAACGCAAGAGAACTCTCGGGCGGCAACCAGCAGAAGATCTGCCTTGCCAAGGCATTTGCGCTGGAGCCAAGGCTCCTGTTCGTATCGGAGCCCACGCGCGGCATCGACGTCGGCGCCAAGGCGCTGGTCCTTGACGCTCTCAAGAAATTTAACCGCGAGAACGGTGTAACTGTAGTCATGATCTCCTCTGAGCTGGAGGAGCTTCGTCAGACCTGCGACCGCATCGCGATCGTATCCGGCGGCAGGATCTCCGGGATCCTCCCGGCGTCAGCTTCTGTGGAAGATCTCGGTATGCTGATGCTGAGCAATGTCATTTGAGAAAGGAGGAAGAGATGACGAAAGAAAAAATAATGGCCGCGCTGAAGGAATTCGGCATCCCGCGCCTGATCATCACAGGATTCCTCCTGCTTCTTCTGATCATGGCGCCGTTTGTCGGCGCAGATCTGCCGACGCAGATCTCCAATATCATCAACCGCTTCAGCTGGAACGGCATTTTGGTGCTCGCGATGGTCCCGATGGTACATTCGGGATGCGGACTGAATTTCGGACTTCCGCTCGGCATCATCTCGGGCCTTCTGGGAGCGACTCTCTCTGTGGAGCTCGGATTTACGGGAAGGTTTTCCTTTTTCATGGCGATCCTGATCGCCACGCCCTTCGCCCTGCTTTTGGGAACGCTTTATGGCTGGCTCCTCAATAAGATCAAGGGCGGCGAGATGATGATCGCGACGTACGTAGGATTTTCCTCAGTATCGCTGATGTGCATGCTCTGGCTCATCTTGCCGTATCACAGCCCCAACATGGTCTGGGGTCTGTCGGGCAAGGGACTCCGTACAACGATCTCCCTCGAAGGGTATTACATCAATGCGCTCGCGGATATTCTCAGGATCAGGATCGGCGCGATCTCGATCCCTACCGGAACGATCCTGTTTTTTGCCCTTCTGGCTTTTGGCATCTGGGCATTTCTGCATACCAAAACAGGGACGGCCATGACAGCAGTCGGCTCGAACCCGGCGTTCGCGCGCGCGGCAGGCATCAACGTGGACGGCATCCGTATGCTGTCGGTCATCATGTCCACGTGGCTGGCGGCGGTCGGCATCCTTGTCTACGAGCAGGGATTCGGCTTTATCCAGCTGTACATGGCGCCGTTCTATATGGCGCTCCCCGCGGTCTCCGCGATCCTGATCGGCGGAGCAACGGTCAATAAGGCAACGATCATGAACGTCATTGTCGGAACGATCCTGTTCCAGGGCATCGTCACGATGACGCCTACTGTCATGAACAACATGATCCACATGGATATGTCGGAGGTCATCCGCATCATCGCTTCGATGGGCATGATCCTGTTCGCACTGACCAGAAAGACGGAGGCATCCAAATGAACGAGAATAATACAAATAAGAAAAACGGTTCTTTGGACATCCTCACGCTGGCGCAGAGATTCTCCGTGCCGCTCATGTTCATTATCATCTGCGCGATCTGTATTCCGGTTTCCGGTCTTTCCATGAACATGCTGCTCGACGAGATCGTTACGCGCATGGGAAGGAACGCGTTCCTGATCCTCAGCCTCCTCATCCCGATCATGGCAGGCATGGGCCTCAATTTCGGTATGACGCTGGGCGCTATGGCGGCGGAGATCGCGCTGATCTTCGTGTCCGACTGGCAGATCGTCGGCATTCCCGGAATGGTGCTGGCAGCCATTGTGTCGGTGCCGATCTCGGTGCTGCTCGGTGTTTTCTGCGGTAAGATCCTTAACGAGGCGAAAGGCCGCGAGATGATCACGAGCTACATCATGAGCTTTTTCGTCAACGGTATCTATCAGCTCGTTGTCCTGTACCTGATGGGCAGTATCATTCCGATCAAGCACGGTGCGATCAAGCTTCCCAGAGGTTATGGCATCCGCAATACGGTGTCTCTTCTGAATATGAGGCAAAAGCTCGACAACCTGCTCGCTATCAGGATCCACGGCGTGAAAATACCGGTAGCGACCTTTATCATCATCGCCCTCCTGTGTCTGTTCATCGTCTGGTTCAGCAGAACGAAGCTCGGCCAGGATATGCGCGCCGTCGGTCAGGATATGGAAGTGGCGAGAGATGCGGGTATCAATGTGGACCGCACGAGGATCATCTCGATCGTCATGTCAACAGTGCTGGCAGGTTTCGGAATGATCATCTATCTTCAGAACATGGGAAACATCGCGACTTACAGTGCGCACAGCCAGATCGGTATGTTCTGTATCGCGGCGCTTCTGGTCGGCGGAGCTTCCGTTGACCGCGCGTCCATCGGAAACGTGTTCCTCGGCGTCATCCTGTTCCACACGATGTTCATCGTGGCGCCCAAAGCCGGCGCAGTGATCACGGGAGACTCTATGATCGGCGAGTACTTCCGCGTGTTCGTATCCTATGCGGTTATTACGGTTGCCCTGATCATGTATGAGACAAACAAGCGCAGGCAGAAGAAAACTGCGGGTCAGCAGCTGGCACAGGCCCAGAAAGAAGAAGCAGCCGGAAAGGAAGGAGAGGCATGAAAAACAAACGTAAGCTCTTATTCCGTATCGCCGCGCTCCTGATCGTTCTGGCTGTCGCAGGCACCATGTTTGTGATCGGGCGCGGGCATACGATCTATTTTGACAACAAAGAGACGTCTTACAACGGACAGACCGTTGCGCCGTTCTACAATGTGAAAGTTACGGTCGGCGACCAGAAACCTGCGAAGCTCTCCAAAGGAGACAGGGGAATGGCGGATCTCATGGGACAGACGCTCTCTGTGACACTTGAGATCACTGATTCCGAGGGCGGTACACCCCACGCGCACAAGGTCAGCATGAAGGTCCCCTACAATATGGACGGCATCGCGATCAATGTGCCGGCTCTGATGGCGGGACTGCCGCAGGACGCGTATCTGAGCGAATTTGTGATCAAGGAGCCTGAGCCCACCGCTGAGGACGAAGAGATCGTAACGGACGAGCTCGAAAACATAGGCGGTGATCTGTAAGAAGCGCGAAGAGCGGGACACTCACAGCTGCGGCGAAACAGCTCCGCGATAGTAACAGGGTGCTAATGTGATGTTATGTTAAAAAGGAGGACGAAACAGATGACAGGAATTGAAAAAGTATGCAGTTTTCTGAAAGAAGCACAGACGTATTATCTGGCGACTGTGGACGGCGACCAGCCGAGAGTCAGGCCTTTCGGAACCGTCAACATCTTTGAGGACAAGCTCTACATCCAGACGGGAAGGGTCAAGGATGTGGCTAAGCAGCTCATAGCGAACCCCAAGGCGGAGATCTGCGCGTTCAAGGACGGCACCTGGCTCCGAGTCGCGGGCGAGCTCGTTGACGACGACCGCGTAGAACCCAAGAAAGCCATGCTGGATGCCTATCCGTCACTTCGCGCGATGTATGACCCGGAAGACGGGAACACAATGGTCCTGTATTTCAAGAACGCGAAGGCAACCTTCAGCTCCTTCACAGCAGCTCCTGAGACAGTAGAGTTTTAAAAACAGGCATAGTTTAAGGCCGGCGATGATCGCCGGCCTTATATTATGTCTTTTATTCATGCATCCCGCATTCTCTCAAAAAAGCAGCTTTTGGTGATGTTCGGAGAAAGACGGCGCCTTGCTGTTATCAGATCAAAATATACTTGATGATGAACACGAGCGTCAGGACATACATCAGAGGAGTGACCTGCTTGGCCTTGCCGGCTGCTACGTTGAGCACGGTGTAGGAGATAATACCGAAGCAGATACCCTCGGAGATGGAGTACATGAACGCCATCGCGAAGATGCAGATGAATGCGGGAACCGCTTCAAGGATATTGTCCCACTCGATCTTGCTGACCGACTGCATCATGAGGAAACCGACCATGACCAGTGCCGGAGCAGTGGCGAAGGAAGGGATCGTCAGGAACAGAGGAGAGAAGAACAGGGACAGGATGAACAGAACCCCCGCGAAAATTGCGGTGAGACCTGTGCGTCCGCCTTCCGCAATACCGGATGCGGATTCCACGAAAGTCGTGATCGTGGAAGTTCCCATGAGCGCGCCGCACATCGTGCCGACCGCGTCGGACAGAAGCGCGCCCTTGATGCCGGGAAGCCGGCCTTCCTCATCGAGAAGGTTTGCCTTGGCGGCGCATCCGATCAGTGTTCCGAGAGTATCGAACATGTCGACGAACAGGAACGCGAACATGATGACGATGAAGTCCACACTGAGCACGTTCGAGAAGTCAAGCTTGAAGAGCGTAGGCGCGAGCGAGGCGGGCATGGAAACGATGCCGGAAGGAATGACACTGTAGAAGCCGGCCTCCGGGTTGGGCACGTAAAGTCCGGCGATCTGGCAGATTATGCCAAGCACCCATGTGATGATGATGCCGAGCAGGATGCTTCCCTTGACGCCGCGGAGCATAAGGATCGCGGTGATCAGAATACCGACGATCGCAAGGACAACGGTGATCCCTTCGTAATTGAAGGTGCCGTTCTCAAAGGAACCGCTAAAGGAGAAGATCGAGACCAGCGTGGAGCTGTCCACAACGATGTGCGCGTTCTGCAGGCCGATAAATGTGATGAAGAGTCCGATACCGACGGAGACCGCGATCTTGAGTGTGGCGGGAATAGCGTTGAAGATCGCCTCTCGCACATTGGTCAGCGACAGCACGATAAAGATCAGACCTTCCGTAAAGACGGCAGTCAGAGCCATCTGCCAGGAGTAGCCCATTCCGATGACGACTGTATACGCGAAGTAAGCGTTCAGGCCCATGCCTGCGGAAAGAACGAACGGCAGATTGGCGAGAAACGCCATGAGGAAGGACGCGATCGCGGAGGCCAGAGCCGTCGCGGTGAAAATAGCGCCCGAATCCATTCCCGAAGCACTCAGGATACTGGGGTTGACCGCCAGAATGTACGCCATTGTCATGAAGGTGGTAAGGCCGGCAGCCATCTCTGTTTTGACGTCTGTGCCGTGTTCCTTCAGTTTAAAAAACTGTTCCATTTGAGATTTCCCCTTTCTCTTAAGGACATTTCGTCCCGGATACAAATTGATTTACGAGCGTATGATAGCAGAGAATCGCCGAATTATCCATAACTTTAGGGAAATCGGCCAAAAAATTGAGCAGTGGAAGCTGTATACAATGACTGTCGCCGTTATTTGATGCCGCCTGTAATTGATGCAGTCCGCAATTAATGCTAAAATGAAGGGTAGAGACGCGACGGGACGCCCCAGCGGCTCTAAAGACGAAGACTGTTTGCACTTTATCATAGCGAGGTGACCAATGGGAAAAATACTGGTCGGATGCTGGGACTGCGACTACTGCCGCGCGGACCATATCTCCGGTGCTGAAAAGATCTGCCCGAGATGCGGCAAGCCCCGCGGGAGAGACGTCACTTTCTATATGGGCGAATCCAAGGAATACGTAAAGGACCCGGAACACGTCAACAAAAATCCGGACTGGCTGTGTCCTTACTGCAATACGCTCAATCCGGATGAAAACAAGTTCTGCTCTGCATGCGGCGCCGCGAGAGAAGAGAGTGAAGCCAATTACTTTGAGAGCAAGGAGAATGAGAAGAAAAAGAAGGCTGAGCTGGAGGCAAAATTGAACCAGGGAAGAGAAAACTCCTCCGGTTCGAGAAGTGCCGGCAAGAGCAGGATGCCTCTCCTCCTTGTGATGCTGGCGCTGATCGCCGCAATGATCTTCATGACAATGCCCCACAAGAAGGGCATGAAGGTGGATTCCAAGACATGGGAGCGGAGCATCAGCATCGAAAAGTACCAGGAGGTCAAGGAGAGCAGCTGGAACCTGCCGGGCGGCGCCCTGAACGTAACGAGCAGGGAGGAGGTCTACACCTACAATCACGTTCTCGACCACTATGAGACAAGGACGAGGCAGGTAGCGGAGAGAGTTTTCGACGGCTATGATACAGAGATCGAATACAAGGACCTGGGCAATGGCCTGTTCGAAGAAGTGGAACATCAGATTCCGAGATACCGGACGGAATACCATACGGAGACATACGAAGAACCGATCTACATCGATATCCCGGTGTTCGAGAAGAAGTATTATTACAGCATTATGAGGTGGCTGTACGACCGGGACGAGACCACATCCGGTGCTGACAGCGAGCCCTATTACGCGGAACTGAACCTGCCGGAAACGGAGCGGGAGAGCGGCCGCAGGGAGCGGTACTGGATCATCTCGGGCGGCAAAAAATACAAGATCAGTTACGACCTGTGGAATCAGATCAAGACGGGATCGAAGATCAAGGTTACGATCCATTCGGATGAGATCCTGGAGCTGAACTGAAGCTGACAGTAAAGCAGGGGCATTCGAGTGCCTTATGATCTGTGGATCGTCGGTTTTGACGATATCAGATCAAGCTGCCTTATCTCACCGGCTGTGACAACGATGAGAGTGTAATCAAAGAGGGGGCGCATTACGTGTGAAGTTCAGTTCACAGTAATGATGCGCCCCTTCTTTTGTTGTATAATGAAGGAGCAGGATCCCGCAGAATCATTTGAAAAGGAGCCCACCTACAGTGAAGAAAAAGGGGCACGCGCTCAGAAACTGCATAGTTGTGATCCTGGTCCTTTCAGTGATGTATTGGGTGGCAGTGAACATTCTGGTCAGCGCGGTGCTGGTGCCGTCTTTTATGGAAAAGCTTGACGCTTTTGACAGGATCGTGGAACAGAGCTATTCAGAGCAGGTGCAGGAGACTTCCCTTCAGAAAAACGCGACAGCCATGTACGTGATCGGAAAGAGCTGGGCGGGACGCGCGGAGCCGGAGGAAGTCGCGATCCTTTCGGAAGACGGATACCGGCTGAAGGGCGTGATCTTCACTGCCGGGCGAATGGGTCCGGCTCCTTCTTCGGAAACCGCGCCCGCTGCGTCCGCAGCAGGCGGCGCTGAGACAGCCGTAGTCCCTGCGGATCCTTCCCATCGCTGGGTCGTCCTGCTGCACGGCTATACCGGAAGCAAGGAGATGATGTACCCTTACGCGTACCGCTATGTACAACAGGGGTACAACGCGTTAGCAATGGATTTCAGATGTCAGGGAGAGAGCGAAGGTGACTATATTGGCCTTGGATCGACAGACAGCAGGGACCTGCTGCTGTGGATCGACCTGATCCTTGAAAGAGACCCGGAGGCGGAGATCGTGCTCCACGGCCTTTCCATGGGCGCGTCGACAGCGCTGATCCTCTCCGGCATGGAGGAGGCACCTTCAAGTATTAAGGCGGTGATCTCGGACTGTGCCTACACTGATGCGTATTCGATGTTTAAGGAGAAGATCGGAAGCTGGTTCCATCTGCCGGCATTTCCCGTGGTAGACAGCGCGAATCTCATGATCAGGCTTCGCGCTGGGTATGATCTCAAAGAGACGTCGCCGCTTCACGCCGTCCAAAAGAGCCGGATCCCGACGCTTTTTATCCACGGGAGGGAGGACCGCATGATCCCTGTGAAGATGTGCCTGCAGCTCAACAATGCGGCAGCCTGCCCCAAGGACATTCTGATCATTGGAGGTGCGGGGCACGCGCAGGCGGGAGAGAAGGACCCGGTTCTGTATTTTGGCGCGGTCGACAGGTTCCTCAAAGAGAACTTTTGATCAAAGAACTGTAAGAGCATCAACTGTAAGAACATCAATTTGTAATCATAAACTGTAATAGGAGTAAGGAGAACAACATGAAGATCAAGAGCGTATGCGCAGTATATTTCAGCCCGGCGGGCAGCACGAAGTCAGTTGCGGAGCGTATTGCCGGGACGGTCGCGGCAGCTTTGGAAGTCCCTTTCCGCAGTATCGACTTTACGCTGCCTTCAGCGAGAACGGAGAAGTACCGGTTCCCTTCTGACGAACTGGTCGTCTTTGGCACGCCTACTTACGCGGGGCGGATCCCGAATAAGGCGCTTCCGTTTGTGCAGGAACTGTTTGAGGGAGAGGGGACGCCTGCGGTCTCGATCGTGACATACGGCAACCGGAATTTTGACAGTTCCCTGACGGAACTGGTAGAGGAGATGGGGAAGAACGGATTTGCGGTGTTCGCTGCAGCCGCATGGGCCTGCAGACATGTGTTCTCACCGAAGATCGCGCCCGGAAGACCTGATGAAGCCGATCTTTCAAAGATCGACACGTTCGCGAAAGAGTGCGCGGCAAGGATCTGTGCCGGCGATGCAGGCAGCTTTAAAGCGCCGGTTATCCGCGGCGGAGAGCCGGTGGCGCCCTACTATGTGCCCAAGGGCGTGGACGGACAGCCCGCGAAGTTCCTTAAGGCGAAGCCCCTGACGGATGCCGCGAAGTGCACAAACTGCGGGATCTGTGCAAAGGTATGTCCGATGGGCTCCGTTTCCTTCGAAGACTATTCCGTTGTGACCGGCGTCTGTATTAAGTGCCAGGCCTGCGTCGTAAAATGCCCTGAGGGAGCGAAGTACTTCGACGACGCGGCATTCCTTTCCCACGTGCAGATGCTCGAGCAGAACTTCACGCGAAGAAGCGAGCCGGAGTGTTTCTTTGGAGAGTAATGCTTGAGTGATGCTTTGGCGAATAAGCCGGAGCGGTAGTGGAGAGAGAATAAACAGAACACCTCAAAAAGACCGTCTATATACACGTAGGAGCGACTTTAGTCTCGAAGTAGCGTGGAGCTCCGAAGTGTGATATAGACGGTCTTTCTATGAGGTGCTGTGCTGTTCACTCCTTTGCGTTCCCGACGAGGAAGTTGATGAACTGCTGCGCGGTGCGGCCCGAGGCGCCTCCGCTGCGGAGCTCCCACTGGTTGGCCTTAAGCGCCAGTTCCTCTTCCGAGAGTTTGATCTGTGGATACCGCTTGGTAAGTTCGCTGACAATGTGCAGGTATTCCTGGTGCGACGGCTTCAGGTAGCCGATCGTGACGCCGAATCGCGCGACAAGGGAGAGCTTCTCCTGTACGGTGTCGCTTCTGTGCATCTCGTCGTCCGATCTGTCATTTCGGTCGGTCCAGGTCTCGCGGATGATATGCCGTCTGTTGGACGTCGCGTAGATCAAAACATTCTCCGGCTTGGTCTCCAGCCCGCCCTCGATCACGGCTTTGAGATACTTGTATTCGATCTCAAATTCCTCAAAGGAGAGGTCGTCCATATAGATGATGAAGCGGTAATTCCGGTTCTTGATCTCGGTGATGATCCGCTGAAGGTCTTTGAACTGGTGCTTGTAGACCTCGATCATACGAAGGCCCTGGTCGTAGTAACGGTTCAGGATCGCTTTGATACTGGTGGATTTGCCTGTTCCCGCATCTCCGTAAAGGAGCACGTTGTTGGCCATCCTGCCGTGCACGAACGCCTCCGTGTTGGCGATGAGCTTCTGCTTCTGGAGTTCGTAGCCGATGAGGTCGTCGAGCTGCACGTCGCTGGTCGCCGTGATCGGGATCAGGAACTCCTCCTCCTTGTTTTCGTCGTTCACACGGAAAGCTTTGTTGAGACCGAACTTTCCCACGCCGTATTCTTTGTAAAACCCGGTGATGATATCGTAAAGCTGCTGTTCGGGAGCTTCGCTGCCTTCCTTATTCTCCACCGACTCGATCCGCGCGCTGAGTTCCTGTACCTTCTCGCTGACGCTCCGGTTGAATACCCGCTCCGGTTTTCCGACCGCGGTGTAGTTCTCCAGGATCGAGAAGCAGTCTATGCCCAGTGCGCTTTCAATTCTGTCGAAGTCATAATTGAACAGTTCCCGGAAGATCCTGAAATCGTTGAGGGCGAAGGCATTGACGCTGCCTTTGTTGGGACCGACTTTCTCGGAGACCAGCGTGAACGGCGTCTCCGTCGTGGCAATCAGGTACGCCAGATAGTTGTGCCAGAGATTCTTATTAAATCCGTATTTGGTGGCGAGGTCCAGCAGACGGTGTACCTGCTCGTAGATCTCGCCGATCAGGTCTTCTCTGTCATAGGAACCTTCGTCAAAGCGGCGGCAGATCTCCGCGAGGCAGTGCAGGATACTTTCTTCTCCGATCCCTCTGTAAATGATCAGCTTGGATGTCAGACGGTACATATGTAGCTCCTTTTGATAAATTGTTAAGGCGCGTTCAGAAGCGCTTTTACATCGTTCAGCCGGCGATCCGCCAAACTATGACTGAATTATACATTTTGTGGTTTTTTACTTCAATAGAAACCACATTTGAGCTATAATACTCGATAGTTGTGTTTTTGCGGGAGGGGCCTGTGCCCTGCCTGCGCATACAGGACCATGGCAAAGAGAGGTGAGCAAAGCAATGCAGATCGGATTTGATAACAACAAGTATTTAAAGACGCAGTCAGCACATATCAGAGAGAGGATAGCGCAGTTCGGCGGCAAGCTCTATCTGGAGTTCGGCGGCAAACTCTTTGATGATTATCATGCTTCCAGAGTGCTCCCCGGTTTTCAGCCCGATTCCAAGATAACGATGCTCTATGAGCTCAGGGACCAGGCGGAGATCGTCGTCGCGATCAATGCGGCGGACATTGAGAAAAACAAAGTCAGGGGCGATCTTGGCATCACTTATGACGAGGATGTTCTGCGCCTTGTAGATGCTTTCAAAAAGAATGGCCTCTTTGTTGGAAGTGTTGTTCTCACCCGCTTTGCGAACCAGCCGACTGCTTTAAACTATGAGAAAAGACTGCAGTCACTCGGGCTCAAAGTCTACCGCCACTATCCCATCGCCGGTTATCCGGTGGACATCCCGCGCATCTGCAGCGACGAAGGCTACGGTCGAAACGATTATATCGAGACCGAAAGACCTCTCGTCGTCGTGACCGCTCCCGGTCCCGGCAGCGGAAAGATGGCTACCTGTCTCTCCCAGCTCTATCACGAGAACCGCCGCGGCATCAAGGCCGGCTACGCCAAATTCGAGACATTTCCGGTCTGGAACCTGCCTCTGCGGCATCCGGTAAACCTCGCCTACGAGGCGGCAACCGCCGATCTGGATGACATCAATATGATCGACCCCTTCCATCTGGAAGCGTACGGCAAGACCTGCATCAACTACAACCGCGATGTGGAAGTGTTCCCGCTTCTCAACGCGATCTTCGAGAAGATCTACGGCGAATCTCCTTATAAGTCACCCACCGATATGGGCGTCAACATGGTCGGTTACTGCATCAGCGACGACGAGGTCTGCAGAAAAGCCGCGAGACAGGAGATCATCCGCCGCTACTACGACGCGCAGTGCGAAGTCCGCAAAGGAAATGCCTCGGAAGAACCCGCCCACAAGATCGAACTTCTTATGAAGAAATCCGGGATCGATGTCTCCGAGCGTTCCGTCGTGCAGGCAGCGCTCCTCAACGCGGAAAAGACAGGCGCCCCTGCTGCCGCAATGGAAATGGCGGACGGCACGATTTTGACAGGGCGCACATCGGCGCTCCTCGGAGCATCCTCCGCGCTGCTTCTGAACGCGTTGAAGCGCCTTGCGGGGATCGAAGACAGCGTCAAGCTGATCAGCCCCGGCATTATCGCGCCGATCATGGAGATGAAGATCGACCACCTCGGAAGCGACAATACGTCGCTCCTGCATCTGAACGAGCTTTTGATCGCGCTGGCTATAGCGGGTGTGACTGATCCCAACGCGAAGGCGGCGATCGACCAGCTCGAGAACCTCAAGGGCCTGGAGGTCCACTCCTCCGTGATCCTCTCGCAGATCGACTCTGGCGTTTTCAAAAAGCTCGGCGTCAATCTTACCTGTGAGCCGCAGTATGAGAGCAACAAACTGTATCAGAAATGATACGTTTTCGTGATCGATTTTTTGTTTTTTGGCACTGAAAGACCTGTTACGAAATGCGCTGATTTATGCACACAGATATTACCGCTGTAGCGTAAGACCACGAAATATGGTAAAATGTTAACGGGTATACTATTGGGGCAATCGTAATTGCGAACAGGGGGTAATTCTATGAAACCTTATGCATTCGGCGTAGATATTGGCGGTACCACAGTTAAGATCGGCTTCTTCACCTCGGAAGGGAAATTCATCGAGCACTGGGAGATTCCTACACGCAAGGATGACGGCGGAGGGAAGATCCTTCCCGATATCGCCAAGGCGATCGTGAAGAAACTCAAGGAGCACGACCTCACCGTTGACGATCTCGAGGGTGTGGGTGTCGGCGTTCCCGGCCCGGTCGTGGCAGGCGGCATTGTCAATAAATGTGTGAATCTGGGATGGGATGTCGTCGATGTCAGGACGCAGCTGTCGGATCTTTTGGGCGGCGTTCCCGTTGAAGTTGCTAATGATGCCAATGTCGCGGCGCTCGGCGAGCAGTGGAACGGCGGCGGTAAGGGACATGACAACGTTGTCATGGTGACGCTTGGCACGGGCGTCGGAGGCGGCATCGTCATAAACGGAAAGATCCTTCCCGGTGTACACGGCGCAGCCGGAGAGATCGGCCATATGAAGGTCAAGGAAGGCGAGACTGCGACCTGCGGATGCGGAAAGAAGGGATGCCTTGAGCAGTACGGCTCTGCGACCGGTGTTGTCCGCCTTGCCAAGATAGCGCTGGCCAACAATCCTGACGCAGATTCTGCGCTCAGGAAACTCGATCCGCTTACTGCAAAGGACGTTTTCGACTATGCAAAGACAGGTGACGAGCTCTCCCTGCAGATCGTGGATGAAGTCGGCAAGATGCTTGGTGAAGCGATCGCACACATTACCTGCGTTCTCGATCCGGACGTCGTCGTGATCGGCGGCGGCGTATCAAAGGCAGGCCAGATCCTTCTGGACGCGGTCCTCAAACACTATACGCCCGCAGCGTTCCACGCAAGCCGCCACTCTGATTTCAAACTGGCTGTCCTCGGAAACGACGCCGGCATGTACGGAGCGGTGAGAATGATCCTGAATAAATAAACAGTTTAGTGAAACTGATCACGAAAAGAGCCGGGGACTTATCCCCGGCTCTTTTTTGTGCGATATGCGATCAATCGCATCTCGTGCTTGCACGAAGATGCACCCCGCGGCCAACGGTCAATCGCAGTAGAAGTATCCTGCTCGATTTCTTCTTACTCCACCTCTTTGAGCTCTGCGATATACGCCTTCGCGAGGATCGAGTAGTTCGTGTAATAGACGACGAAGCCTGGCTTCGAACCGCCGGGCTTTTTGACATTTCTCCTAAGGAGATAGTCGATCTCCACCTTGCCCTGTTCACGGCCCGCTGAGTACCAGGCGGCCAGCGAAGCGGCTTCCTCAAAGGTTCGGTCCGGGATCTCTTCCATGGGCTTACCACCGGCGCGCAGGATCACGTGGGAGCCCGGCATATCGTTGGCGTGGAACCAGACATCGTCCGGGTCCGCGAAATGGAATGTCAGAGCGTCATTCTGTGTATTGTTCTTCCCTACGTAAATATCGTATCCATCGCTGCTTATATAGTGCAGAGGCTTGCTGACGGGAGTGCGGGCTTTTCCCTTTTTGCCGGAACCGGACTTGTCTGATCCGGGCTTTTTCTTTGCGCCGCCTCCGGTGTGCCTGCGCACCAGGCCGCTGTCCTCGAGTTCCTGCCGGATCTGCGAGAGGTCGCCCTCGTTCGTGGCGAGGTCGAGAGAGACGCGGATACTCTCCAGGTGGTCGATCTCTGACTTGACTTCTGCGGTCAGCGCGGTCAGCGCCTCATTCGTTCTCTTGAGCTTCGTATACCTGTCAAAATACTTCTTCGCATTCTGTGTCGGCGTGAGGGTGGGATCCAGCGGGACATGGATCTTTTCACCGGTGTAATAGTTGTCCAGTTCGCAGGACTTTGCGCCGGCAGGGACCGAATAGCCGTACGCGTTGAGGAGTTCCCCGTAGACTCTGTACTTGTCCCTTTTCTCGGTGTCTTTGATCTGCTTTACCTGCAGGTCATATTTGTGAATGTCGCGCTCGAGGATCGTCTGCACGACGCGGCGAAGATCCGCCGACCTTTGCCGGATCCGGGTCACCTCGTTCTTCTGCGCATAGAACGTCTCGAGAAGCTCGGACATGGAGTCGAACCGGACTTCTTTGAACCGCTCCGGAAAATCGGCGAAGATCCGCATGGGAACAGCCGAAAAACCTGCCGGCGCACCGAGGCGTCCGCCTTCTTCCTTCGTATAATAGATTGAGGGGCAAAAACGCCCTTCCTTTACGGAACGGATCAGCTCACTAAATGTGTTCCACAGGCCGGCGCGGTCCTCAGCGGTCATCGACGAGGCGCTCCGGTCATTTGAAAGCGCCGCGCGGTAGCAAAGTTCCTCGGCCATCTGCGTGGAAATACCCGTATAAGTGCTCATGAGAAGTTTGGCGGGAGCGACCTGCCGGCCTCGCATAAGGACGTCGAATCCTTCCTCCGTCTCATTGAGCGGATCCCTCTTGTTCCTTGTATCCGGGACAAAATAGGGCCTGCCGGGAAGGACTTCCCGGACGGAGCTGACGAGAGCGGAGATGTGCTTGATACTGTCTACGATCTGCTCGTCGCTTCCAAGGAAAATGATGTTGCTGTGTTTTCCCATGAGTTCGATGACCAGCGTATGGCGGCACAGGTCGCCCATTTCGTCCAGATGCTCCACCTCAAAGCGGAGGATCCGCTCCAGGCCGGGCTGTGTGACGGAGATGACCCTCCCGTTCTGAAGATGCTTGCGAAGGAGCATGCAAAAAGCCGGCGCCTGAAGCGGCGCCTGCCGGTTTTTGGCAGTGAAATAGGCGAGCGGAAGAGATGCGTCCGCTGAGAGATAGAGCCGGCACTGCCCGCCGCCGCATTCCGCTGTCGGTTTTATTGTAAGGACCAGTTCATCGCGGTCCGTCTGAGCGATCTTATAGATCCTCGCGCCTGTGAGCCTGTCAGAGAATTCCTTGCAGAGACAGGCAGTAGTGATTCCGTCAAATGCCATGAAATAATTCCTTTAGGAGATTGTGGATTTATAGGATCCTGAATACTACGAAACTGGATAATAAGATCTAATAATTAGATCTTTGATACTTTGGAATGGTCCGTATTCCGCGCGCCGGCGTATGGCCGGCGGACAGGATTACAGAATCTGATTATATCACCTGTTTGCGACGTTCGGAAGGGCCTGCTTTTCTTTACAAAGACGGAAATCCGCTGTAAAATCGTGCATATATATCGTTTTTTATACGGAGGTCACAAAGATCATGATCAAGAGCATGACTGGATATGGAAGAGCTGAACACGCGACGGAAGACTATAAGTTCACGGTGGAGATCAAATCCGTCAACAACCGCTATCTGGACATCGGGATCAAGATGCCCAGGCAGCTCGGAATGCTCGAATCCAGCATCCGCGCGGAGCTCAAAAAATACATCGGCCGCGGCAAGGTCGACGTCTATATTACGTACGAGGATCTCAAAGAGGCCAACATGCAGGTCAAGTACAACAGCAAGATCGCAGGGGAATACCTGAAGTACCTGCGGCAGATGGCGGAAGAGTTTGGCCTTGACAACGATATCCGCGTGACGGCGCTGTCCAAATACCCCGACGTGTTCACGATGGAAGAGGAGCCCGCGGATCCCGAACAGCTGTGGGAGAGCCTGAAACTCGCGCTCTGCGAGGCCGCTGAGAATTTTGTCAGCGCAAGGGTCCGGGAGGGAGAATTCCTCAGGAACGATCTGATCGGAAAACTCGACGAGATGCAGAGCCATGTCGACTTCATTACAGAGAGGTCCCCGCAGATCGTGGCGTCCTACAAACAGCGCCTGTATGACAAGGTGAAAGAGCTGATCGGAGACAGTGTGATCGAAGACAGCAGGATCCTGCAGGAAGTGACGATCTACGCCGATAAGGTCTGCGTCGATGAGGAGCTGGTGCGCCTGCAGAGCCACATCCAGGCGACAAGGGCCGCTCTCGACGGAAGCGAAGGTGTCGGAAGAAAACTCGATTTCATCGCGCAGGAAATGAACCGCGAGTCCAATACGATCCTTTCCAAATCCGACGATCTCGAGGTCTCTGACAGGGCGATCGAGCTTAAGACAACGGTCGAAAAAGTGAGAGAGCAGATCCAGAACATCGAATAATACATTAAGTGAATAATATACTAAGTTTAGTAGAGATTGAAAAATGGATGCGTTCAGGTTTATCAATATAGGTTTCGGCAATACCGTTAACGCAGGCAAGATCATCGCGATCGTGAGCCCCGACTCCGCGCCGGTAAAGCGCCTGGTGTCAAAAGCCAGGGAGGACGGCAGGGCAGTTGATGCAACGCAGGGCAGAAAGACCAAGGCTGTCCTGATCATGGAAAATGACAGGATCGTGCTCTCGGCGCTCCTGCCGGAGACGATCAGCGTAAGGGCACAGGGCCGGAAAGAGGAGGAGATCTGACTATGGAAAAACAGAACAGACTTGGCAAACTGGTGGTCATTTCAGGCTTTTCCGGCGTCGGCAAGGGAACCGTTGTCAAGAGGATGATCAGCGACTTTGAGCACTATGCTCTGTCAGTTTCCATGACTACGAGGAAGCCCAGAGAGGGAGAGATCCACGGGGTCCATTACTTCTTTGTCTCGGACGAAGTGTTCGAGAAGATGATCGAAGACGGGGGATTCCTGGAACATGCCGGCTATGTGGGCCACTATTACGGGACTCCTAAGGCGTATGTGGATGAGAACAGGTCGAACGGGATCGACGTGATCCTGGAGATCGAGGTCCAGGG
Source organism: uncultured Lachnospiraceae bacterium (assembly GCA_902768735.1). Lineage (GTDB taxonomy): Bacteria > Bacillota > Clostridia > Lachnospirales > Lachnospiraceae > CAG-791. The sequence goes on from CACXMK010000016.1 coordinate 16,867, forward strand.
AGCGCTGCAGATCAAGGAACTGTTCCCTGAAGCCGTCCTTATCTTTATCACGACACCCAGCGCGCGGGAGATGGAGAAGCGTCTTGTGGGACGGAAAACGGAATCGCAGGAGCAGATCACAGGCCGGTTCGTAAGGGCGCGCGAAGAAGCCGAGCATATGAAGGAATATGACTACGTCGTTGTTAACGACGACCTCGACGACTGCGTCCGCCTGATGGAGGAGATCATCCTCACGGAGCCGGGAGGGCCGTCTTATGACCCCGTGTTCAAGGATCAGTTTGTGAAGGAACTCGAGGAGATCATCGCGGAGCGCACGGGCGGATCGTCCGAGTAAAAATAGACTGTACAACAGAGCGGGAGCTATGATAAAATACTCTTTTGTAGAATTCAAATAAAGAGATGCCGGCAGTGTTTTGACTGCCAGGCGAAGGTATAAAGAAAGGAACAGGTAGAAAAATGATTCATCCCTCATACGTGGATTTAATGCAGGTCGTCAACAAGGGCGTGGAAGAAGGCGAGACACCCGTGATCAACAGCCGTTATTCCATCGTTATGGCGACTGCCAAGAGAGCAAGACAGATCGTGGACGGAGACGACCCGATGATCCATGTCTCGGAAGGCGAGAAGCCGCTCTCCATCGCAGTTGAGGAGCTCAACCAGGAGAAGATCCACATTCTCGCTGAAAACGCGCCCGACGAAGAGGAGGAGATCTCCGGGTACGAGGAGATCACCTATGGTGAGGATGAGACGGAAGAAGTCGAAGGAGAAGATGTCATAGAATGAAAAAGGGATGGAAAGTCCTTTTTGTTTCCCTGGGCTGCGACAAGAATCTCGTGGACTCAGAGGAAATGCTCGGAGCGCTCCGGGAAAAAGGATTTGAATTTACCGATGACGAGAACGAGGCGGATGCCGCGATCGTCAACACGTGCTGTTTTATCATGGATGCCCAGAAAGAGAGCATCGACCAGATCCTCGCCCTTGCGGAGTTAAAGACGGAGGGGAGCCTGAAGGCTCTGATCGTGACCGGATGCATGGCGCAGCGCTATAAGGACGAGGTCTTAAAAGAGATCCCCGAAGTGGACGCGGTCATCGGTACGACGGCGGAGACGAAGATCGCGGAGGTACTCGCGGAGATCCTTGCGAACGGGAAATCTGAAAGCGCGGGCGAAGCGGGTTCCGGCGGACAGCTCCTGATCGGGGATGAAAACGGGCGTACGGGAACAGGGACAGAGAGAGTCGTTACAACGGGCGGCTATTACAGCTACCTTAAGATCGCAGAGGGCTGCGACAAGCGCTGCACCTACTGCGTGATCCCGTCGATCCGCGGCCGGTTCCGGAGCATGCCGATGGAAGAACTGGTCGAACAGGCGAAAAAGCTCGCCGCGAAAGGCGTCAGGGAACTGATCCTTGTCGCGCAGGAAACGACGCTGTACGGAACGGATCTTTACGGACGAAAGGCACTTCCGGAACTCTTACGGGTCCTTTCAGAGATCGAAGGAATCGAATGGATCCGTCTCATGTACTGCTATCCCGAGGAGATCACCCGGGAGATCGCAGAGGCGATGCGGGACCTCCCGAAAGTCCTGCACTATGTCGATATGCCGGTACAGCACGCGTCGGACAGTATCTTGAAAAAGATGGGCAGGCGGACCGACAGGCGGGAGCTGACGGAAAAGATCGCGATGCTCAGGGAAGTGATGCCGGATATCTGCATCCGGACGACGCTGATCACCGGTTTTCCCGGTGAGAAGGAAGGAGACCACAGAGAACTCATGGACCTTGTGGAAAAAATGCGGTTTGACCGGCTGGGCGTGTTTACCTATTCGAAAGAAGAGGGGACGCCGGCTGCGAAGATGTCGCCGCAGGTTCCTGCCCGGATCAAAAAGAAAAGACAGAAAGAACTCATGCTCCTTCAGCAGCGGATCGCTTTTGAGGCTGCAAGCGAGATGGAAGGACGTGTTCTGGAAGCGCTGGTGGAAGGCCAGCTCGTCGGAGAGGACGTTTATCTTGCAAGGACGTACAAAGACGCACCCGGTGTGGATGGCGCTTTGTTTATAGAAACCAAAAGAGAACTGTTGTCCGGTGACCTCGTGAAAGTGAAAGTGACAGGATCCCGGGAGTATGATCTGATAGGAGGTTTATATTATGAATCTGCCGAATAAGCTTACTGTATTGCGTATGATACTGGTTCCTTTCTTTGTGGCGACCCTTCTGATGTCGGGTTCCAATGAGTCCCTGAAATGGATCGCACTGGTCCTGTTCGTCGTAGCATCCCTTACGGATTTCGCGGACGGATACATCGCGAGAAAATACAATCTGATCACGAACTTCGGAAAGTTCATGGATCCCCTCGCCGATAAGATCCTTACGATCTCCGGCATGATCTGCCTGGTCGAACTGGGAAGGATCCCGGCGTGGATCGTGATCATCATCGTTGCCAGAGAGTTCATCATCAGCGGATTCCGCTTGATCGCCGTTGAGAACGGCATCGTGATCGCCGCCAACATGTGGGGCAAGTTAAAGACGAACTTCCAGATCTTTATGATCATCCTGATGATCATGAATATCCCTTTGCTCAAGATCATCACAGACATTACGATGTGGATCGCGCTTGCGCTGACGATCATCTCGCTCGTGACCTATGTGAGCGCCAACAAGCAGGTTCTGGCCGGCGATATGTAAAAAACGCATTTCATTGATATCATTGCCCTGCAGGGAGAAGACCCCTGCAGGGCTTGCTTATATCTGTAACGAAGAGGAGCGTCAAGGATGAGCGGAAGATGTATTATGATGTGCGCGGGTGATTTCCATCCCATGGAGATCGATGCCCAAAAGGATGACTTTGTGATCGCCGTGGACGGCGGACTTAAGTTTCTCATGGAGGCCGGCATTGAACCGGATCTTCTTCTCGGAGACTTTGATTCCCTGGAGGGAGAGTTCACAGAAACAATAGAGATGTACCGGGCAAGAGGTGAGGAGCATTTCCTTCAGCTCCCGGTCGTTAAGAATGATACGGATACAATGGCAGCGGCAAGGATCGGGATCAGGAAAGGATACAGAGAGTTTCTGATCTATGGCGGGACGGGAGGCAGGCCCGACCACTTCATGGCCAATATCCAGACAATGAACTGGATCCAAAGAAACGGCGGTCAGGCTTTTATGCTCGACAGAGAAGCCCGCATGACGGTCATCGGTCCCGGCATCTTCAGGATCCCTGATGGATTTGATGGTACTGTATCCATGTTCGCTCTTGACAGGAGACTGGAAGGTGTGACGATCCGGGGAATGAAATATTGCCTTGAGAATGCCACTGTGACAAATGACTACCCTGTGGGTATCAGCAATGAAACGCTGCCCCGCGGAGAGGATCCGGGGGCAGCCGGAAAAGAGCCGGAGGAGGCGTTTTATTCGATCGGAGAAGGAACAGCGCTTCTGATCATGACGGAGAAACTGATCAACCGTCACCATTGAACACCCGGAAATGCAAATGGGTACCGCACCGGCGCCCTTACATTCTGTCCACCCGGATATTGGTCTTGTATCCCGGCAGTTCGCGGCCAAGCGTAGTAGTCAGTTCCATGATGATCTTTTCATCGCTCTCATTATACGAGAAAGGAAAAAGGGCGTCGAAGGAGACGACAGGCGTTTCTTCGCCGCGCAGGATCCGGAAATCATGAAGACCGGCATCGGGGTCCATGGACCGGATCTTTCTTAATACCCGCTTCTGCAGCAGATTGGCTTCGCGGTCATGAACGTCCACAGGATCGATATGGATGACGCTCATGACGCCGAACTCGCTGTCGAGCTCCTTTTCGAGCCGGTCGATGATCTCGTGCGCGTGAACAAGTGTGAAGTCCGAGGGGACTTCCGCGTGAAGTGATACGAGTTGGTGACCGGGGCCGTAATCGTGGATCAGAAGGTCGTGCATATCGAGGATGCCTTCCGTGTGGAGGACACGCTCCGCGATCTCAGTTGTCAATTCGAGGTCGGGCGCCCGTCCCAGAAGAGTCCCAGAAGCCTCCATGATCGTCTTGATGCCTGTATTCAGAATAAACGCCGATACGGCAAGGCCGCACAATCCGTCCAGCTGAAGGCCTGTGCTTTTTGAAAGGATCTGGCACAGCAGAACAGCGGAAGTTGCCACGCAGTCGCTGAGGGAATCCATGGCAGTGGAGCGGAGGGCCACACTGTCAATCAGCGAAGCCAGGTTCCGGTTGTAGTAATACATATAGAACTTGACGGCGATGGAGACTGCCAGAATAGCTACAGATAGGCCTGAATATACGATTTCCTCCGGATGCACGATCCTTGAGAGAGAGTTTCTAAAAAGCTCAGAGCCCATGAGAAGTATGGAAATGCTGACGAACAGGCCGGCGATATACTCGATCCTTCCGTGCCCGAAGGGATGATCCCGGTCCGCCTTTTTACCAGCCAGCCGGAATCCGATCAGGGTCATCACGCTCGATGCGGCGTCGGAAAGGTTGTTAAAAGCGTCCGCCGTGATGGAAACGGAGTGCGCCGCTATTCCCGCGAAGAGCTTACCCGCAAATAAAAAGACATTCAAAAAAATGCCGACTGTCCCCGAAAGGACGCCGTACCCACGGCGCACTTCGGGGAGGTCGGTCTTTTCGTGATCTTTGATCAGTAATCTCGCTAATAAAGTAATCAAATCAACCCTCGCTGAACAGAAGATCGGAGTATGTGGGGAACGGCCATGCACTGCGGTCCGTGATCGTCTCGAGTTCGTCCGCGAAGCTTCTGCATTCATTCATATCGGGTACGATCACGTCGTGACAGTAATGCATTGCGGCTTCCGGATCCGCGGGGACTTCCCGCAGGTCTTTCTCCAGTTTCATGCAGGCGTCGTGCAGGCAATCGGTCAAAAGACTGTTCCCGCGGGCGTTTTCCTCCTCGTATTTGCTGGAAAATCCGAGGCTCTTGCGCTTTTCATAGCCATCGCTGAGCGCCGTACCGTAGCGGGAGACGGCGGGAAGGATATCCTTGCGGATCATATCGATCATCGTGCGCGCTTCGATCGCGATCGTCGCCGAATAATTCTCCACGTGGATGTTGTAGCGGGCGAACACTTCCTCCCTCGTATAGATGCTGTGATCCTCGAACAGGCGGATGTTTTTCTCATCGATATAGGAGGGCAGCGCATCGACCGCGGTGGAAAAGTTCGAGAGCCCGCGCAGGCGCGCTTCCGCGAGCCAGGACTCGTCGTACCCGTTTCCGTCAAAGATAATGCGGCGGTGTGCTGTCAGCTCTCTTTTGATCAGCGCGGCCACATCCCTGTCAAAATCCTCAGACTTCTCGAGCTCATCGGCAAACAGCATCAGCTCGTGCGCCATCATGGTATTGAGCACAATGTTAGGGCCGGAGATGGAAAGAGAGGAGCCGGGCATACGGAATTCGAACTTGTTTCCGGTAAAGGCCATCGGCGACGTGCGGTTCCTGTCCGTGTTGTCCTGCGGAATCGGCGGCATAACATCCACGCCGATGTCCAGGTTGCGTTTGCCGGCCCCCTTGAGCGCCGTGTCATGGATGATCGAGTCGACGACATCGCTCAGTTCGCTTCCGAGGAAGATCGAGACGACGGCCGGCGGCGCTTCCTGCGCACCGAGACGATGGTCGTTTCCGGGCGTTGCGACGGTCGCGCGAAGCATGTTCTGGTACTCGTCCACTCCTTTGATAAAAGCGGTGAGGAACAGCAGGAACTGCGCGTTCTGTCTGGGCGTCGAGCCGGGCTTGAACAGATTTTTGCCGGTGTCCGTTCCGAGGGACCAGTTGTCGTGTTTGCCGGAGCCGTTAACGCCCCTGAAAGGTTTTTCATGCAGCAGGCAGACAAGGCCGTGGCGGTCCGCCACCTTCTTCATGATCTCCATTGTGATCTGGTTCTGGTCACAGGCCGCATTGGCGTCGCTGTAGATCGGCGCCATTTCGTGCTGCGAAGGCGCTACCTCATTGTGCTTGGTCTTCGAGAGAACGCCGAGCTTCCACAGCTCGTTATCGAGGTCCTGCATATATGCGGCTACTCTCGGCCTGATCGCGCCAAAATAGTGATCCTCCAGCTCCTGTCCCCTGGGCGGCTTGGCGCCAAAGAGCGTCCTTCCCGCCATGATGAGGTCTTCGCGCTGATTATAGAGCTTTTTATCGAGAAGGAAATACTCCTGCTCCGCACCGACCTGCGCGATGACCCTGTTCACGGAAGTGTCGCCGAACAGGCGCAGGATGCGGACAGCCTGTTTGCTCACCGCGTCCATGGAGCGGAGAAGAGGCGTCTTTTTGTCGAGCGCATGACCGGAATAGGAGCAGAAGATCGTGGGGATGCACAGGGATTTCTCCTTGATAAAGGCAAAGGACGTGGGATCCCATGCCGTGTAGCCTCTCGCTTCGAATGTGGCGCGCAAGCCGCCGGAAGGGAAGGAAGAGGCATCGGGCTCGCCGCGCACCAGCTCCTTGCCGGAGAACTCCAGGACGATCCTGCCTTTTTCCGCCGGGGAGATGAAGCTGTCGTGCTTTTCTGCCGTCACGCCGGTCATCGGCTGGAACCAATGGGTGTAGTGCGTGGCGCCTTTTTCAACAGCCCACTGCTTCATAGCTTCCGCGATCTCATTCGCGGTAGAGATCTCAAGGGGCGTGCCGTCGCTGACGCACTTCTTCCAGTGGCTGTAGCAGCTCGGGGAAAGGCGTTCCTTCATTGTGTCTTCGTTAAAGACCATGCTGCCAAAGAGCTCGGGAAACGACTCGGGCGCATTGTTCATTACTATGTCCTCCTTGGGTGCGGTAACAAACCGCGGTTCTTCGCGGTTTATGATTGTCTCATTATAAAACAGAAATATCGAATTGTAAATTTTCGATACCAATTTACGAAGCGGACGAATCGTGATAAGATTAGTCCCAAATGTGCGGTATTTTGGACATAGGGTCTGGATATCATAGAAAACTCAGATATCATAGAAAAGCCGGATATCATAGAAAACTTGTAAGGAGAATAAAATGATCGATTACGGAGGAAGTAAAAAGCGCCCCGGAAAGAAAAAAATATGGCTCAGCCTGGTCCTTACGTACGGCGTTTCCGCTCTTTTGGGTATAGGCGGATATTACGGATACAGGTATTACTGCGAGAGCATCAACGACGGATTCCTGCGTGGAACTGTTGTGGACGGGGAAGACGTTTACGGATTGACGCCCGCCCACGCAGCGGATCTGATCGCGGACAAGTACGCGGACTCCCGGATCGTGATCACGGAGGGGGAGAATGTCGATCTCGAAGGCAATCTCGCTTCATACGGCTACGAGATTGACCGGGGAAAACTGAAGGACGACCTGCAGACAGTCTTCTTACAGGAAAAGGGTGACAAGCTTGCGGTCCTTAAGAGCATTTTCGACAGGTTTACGTACCATTTTGCAGTAAAGCCCGCGGAGAACACGGAGGTGTTTGAACAGAGAGTACAGGTCAGTAACCTCGGCGTCGCAAGATACCCGTCAAAAGACGCGTACCTGTATTATGAAAAAGAGTCTGACTGCATTGCGATCAAAGAGGAGATCCAGGGCAATGAGATCAGCGACGAAGCGCTTCGAGCGTATGTCAGGGAGTGCATTGCGTATACGCTGAATGAAGAGGAGGCTCCGGCAGTTCAGGCGAAGGCGGCGGATGAAGGCACAACGCAGGTGACGGAGCAGGCGCAGACGGCGGATGAAGGTGCGACGCAGGCTGCAGAGCGTGCAGCGGCAGATGGTGCCGGGCAGGTGTCAGAGGAAGGATCGACACTTGAGACGGAAAATGCGCCGGAGTCAGAGCCGCAGCAGCCATATGAAGAGATGCCTGTGGCGGGGCCGCAGCAAGTTGCGGGAGAAGGGCTGCACCGGAGCTTTGAGTTCCCCTGGAATCTCAGCGGGAAACCGGCGGTTTACGCGGACGACGCGGAGCTGACCGCAAAGAGGGACGCGATCAATGAATACGCGGGCGCAGGCCTCACTTACACGTTCGGCGAACAGAAAGAGGAGTACAATCTCCTGGATCTGGCGGAACGGCTGATGGAGATCGAAGACGGAAAAGCGGAACTGAGCGACGAGAAGATCACGGCATTTGTTGAGGATCTGGCCGACCGGTACAACACGCGCTACCGGGAGAGAACGTTCGAATCCACGCTCGCCGGAGAGATCACGATCTCTGCCAAATACAATGATTACGGCTATACGATCATCCAGGCGGATGAAATAGAGCAGATCCGCGAGGACATCGAGTCCCGCGAACATGTCGCCAGAGAGCCTGTCTATCTGGAAAAGAATTCCTGGGGGAACCCCTACTACCTCAGAAGGAACGGCGTGGACGACCTGGCCGGGACGTACATTGAAGTGGACCTTACCGCGCAGCATGTGTGGTATTATAAGAACGGCGAACTCTGCACGGAAACGGACTGTGTCTCGGGTGACGTGACCAATGACCACGGGACCCAGACAGGATGCTTTCCCCTCGCGTACAAAGAGAGCCCTTCCGTCCTGACCGGCGGAGAGGGAGATGAAGAGTATGAGGAGAAGGTAGAGTACTGGATGCCTTTCTTCGAGGGACAGGGCCTGCATGACGCCAGCTGGCGGTACTATTTTGGCGGAAGGATCTATAGGGGGAACGGATCGCACGGCTGTGTGAACCTGCCTGTATGGGCGGCAGCGGAAATCTATAATGCCGTGGAAGTCGGAACACCGATCCTTATCTTTTATGAATAATACTTTTTGCAAGTATTTTTTGAATGATCAAATCAATTGACGAAAGGGCACACTGTGAAAAAGGACAGAATTGTAATCAAGGTCGGTACATCGACACTCACGAACGAACTCGGCAACAGCAACCTCCGCACAATGGAGAAACTGGCCATGGTCCTCTCAGACATCCAGAACATGGGCCATGAGGTCATCCTTGTCTCTTCCGGCGCGATCGCAGTCGGCGCCAATAAGATGCATCTTAAGGAAAAGCCGAAGGAAATGCGGATGAAGCAGGCGGCTGCGGCGGTCGGCCAGTGCACGAATATGTTCTTATATGATAAGTTCTTCGGATATTATGACAAGACAGTGGGGCAGATCCTTCTGAACGCGGAAGATATCAGGGAAGAAGAGAAAAAAGAAAACCTGAGCAATACTTTCTCGGCGCTCCTTGAGCAGGGCGTCATCCCGATCGTCAATGAGAACGACTCCGTCAGCTACAAGGAGATCGAATCCGAGGAGAGGCTCTTTAGTGACAACGACGTCCTCTCTGCTGTTGTGGCTGTACTGTGCCAGGCGGACAAACTCGTGATCCTGTCGGATATCGACGGATTCTTTGACAAGGACCCCCGGCTCTTTAAGGACGCCCGCCTGATCGGGCGGATCGATGTGATCGATGACAGCGTGTATAAGCTGGCCGGAGGCGCCGGATCGAGAAGAGGGACCGGCGGAATGCGGACCAAGCTCAAGGCAGCGGATCTGGCTACCGCGCAGGGGATCGATACGATCGTTACAAACGGTAAGAATCCCGAGATCCTCTACAAGGTGGTGGCGGGAGAGCCGGCAGGGACGCTTTTTAAGGGGCGCAGATGAGAATAAATGAGCCGCAGGACTTTCCGATTTCCTGTAAAAGTAGTAAAATACGGCTAGAGAGCAACTGCAATTATTCTATAGATGAGGAGAATCATATGAAACAAAAGCCAGTAGTATTAATGATCCTTGACGGCTACGGACTTACAGATAATAAAGTGGGTAATGCTGTAGCAATGGCGAATACTCCGGTTATGAGCGGCCTTATGGAGAACAGCCCGTTTGTGAAGGGTTATGCCAGCGGTATGGCGGTAGGACTTCCGGACGGCCAGATGGGCAACTCCGAAGTTGGCCATATGAATATGGGCGCCGGCAGGATCGTTTATCAGGAACTGACAAGGATCACCAAGGATATCCAGGATGGCACGTTCTTTGAGAATCCCGAGATCATGGACGCGATCAACAACTGCAAGGTGAGAAATTCTGACCTTCACATCTTCGGATTATTGAGCCCCGGCGGCGTGCACAGCCACACCTCCCATCTGTACGCTCTCCTTGAGATGTGCAAGAGAAACGGTCTCGACAGAGTCTATGTTGATTGCTTCCTTGACGGAAGAGATACGCCTCCCCAGAGCGCCATTGACTATATCGCCGAGCTCGAGGAGAAGGAGAAGGAGATCGGCGTGGGAGAGATCGCCATGATCAGCGGCCGCTACTACGCGATGGACAGAGATAACAACTATGACCGTGTAAAACGTGCTTATGATGCGCTGACAAAGGGCGAAGGCATCACTGCGAACAGTGCTCATGAAGCAATCGTGCAGTCCTATGAGAAGGGTGAGAACGATGAGTTCGTTCAGCCTACGGTTATCCTTAAGGACGGAAAACCGATCACGACGATCAAGGACGGCGACTCCGTTATTTTCTACAATTTCAGACCTGACAGAGCGAGAGAGATCACGCACTGCTTCTGCGACAATGAGTTTGACTATTTTGACAGAGGACCCAGGAAGAAAGTCCTGTTCGTCTGCTTCAAGGACTATGATCCGGACATCCCGAACAAGGAAGTGGCTTTCAAGAAGGTCGACGTCACCAACACCTTTGGCGAGTGGCTTGCCGCGCACGGCATGAAGCAGGCAAGGATCGCGGAGACCGAGAAGTACGCGCACGTCACGTTCTTCTTCAACGGCGGCGTTGAGACTCCCAATGAAGGGGAGGACAGGATCCTGGTCCGTTCGCCCAAGGACGTTCCGACCTATGATCTTAAGCCGGAAATGAGCGCTTACGGCGTTCTGGAGAAACTTCTGGAAGCGATCCATTCAGGGAAGTACGACGTGATCATCATCAACTTCGCGAACCCCGACATGGTCGGCCACACAGGCGTGATCCCCGCGGCAGTCAAGGCTGTCGAGGTGGTGGATGAGTGCGTCGGCAAGGCTCTCGAAGCGATCAAGGAAGAGGGCGGCGTTCTCTTTATCTGCGCGGACCACGGCAACTGCGACGAGATGATCAATCTTGAGACCGGCGCACCGCAGACTGCCCACTCAACGAATCCTGTTCCGTTCATCCTTGCGAACTATAAAGAGGATGTGACGCTCAGAGAGGGCGGCGTCCTGGCGGACATCGTTCCCACACTGATCGAAGTGATGGGCATGGAGCAGCCCAAGGAGATGACAGGTAAGTCCCTGATCGTCCGCAAATAAGCGGCGAAAAAGGTGTTTTGCCACAGTTTTTTCAGCAATAATGGCAGGCAGGAAAAATTTTCCTGCCTGCTTTTGCATTTATGTGGTAAAATAACATGATATATGCAAATATATTGAGCAAATCCATGGAGATTTCTACCCGATGAGTAACGAAGCAGGCAGAAAGTTAGACCGTTATCTCAAAGATAATGCGGCAGAAGCCCGCAGAGAAAACGCGGCAAAACCCGGAAAAGTGAAAAAATACAGGTCCGCCCGCCTGAGCAGATGGAGAGGGCGCGCGGTCTCCTGGCTCTATATGGCCCCGAGCCTGATCGGTGTGGGGCTGTTCTTTGTGCTCCCGTTCGGGGTCGTCATCTATTATTCGGTGATCAATAACCCCGTGCAGCAGGAATATGTGGGAACCGCAAACTTTATCCGCACATGGAACAACAACGCGTTTCAGCTTGCGGCGCGCAATACCCTGATGTTTTCTCTGATCGCAGTTCCTCTGGCAGTTCTTTTATCGCTTTGGCTCGCAGTGATCATGGAGAGCCGGATCCCGTTTAAGAGCACTTTCCGGACGTTCTTTCTAAGTCCGATGATGGTGCCCATCGCCTCGGTGATCCTGGTGTGGCAGGTGCTGTTTGATCACAACGGACTCGTTAACGTGCTTTTATCGAGGGTCGGAGCAGACAAGATCGACTGGCTCAAATCCGATTATGCGCCGCTTGTGATCGTCCTCCTGTTTTTGTGGAAAAGCCTCGGCTACAACATGATCCTGTTCATGGCGGGCCTCTCCAGTGTCCCCAAGGACCAGATCGAGGTGGCAAGGCTTGAGAGTGCCACGGAAAACCAGATCTTCTGGAAGATCAAGGTGCGGTATCTCTCCTCCACGATCATGTTTGTCGTCATTATGTCGCTGATCAATTCCTTTAAGGTGTTCAGGGAAGTCTATCTTCTCTCGGGGGATTACCCCTACAACTCCCTGTATATGATGCAGCATTTTATGAATAATACCTTCCGGACGCTCGATTATCAGAAGCTCTCTTCCGCGGCGATCATCATGGCGGCCGTCATGATGGTCATTATCGGGATCCTTCTGATCTCGGAGGACAGGTTCGGCAGGGATCTGGAGCAGTAGCGGCGACCCGGGAGGTCCGGGAGAAATACGGAGCAGCTAAAAGACATGGCATTATTTCGTAAGAAGCATAGGGTAAGGAACATATACGAGCCGGATTACCGGCGGTATGACGCGATCAGCGACCGCAAGAGGGCCGAGCGCCGGCGGACGTTCAGGAGAACGATCGCCGCTCTCGTTTTTGCCTTTCTTTTTCTTATGCCTACTGTTTTGACGTTTACGAATTCCTTTATGGCATCTTCGGAGATCAGCGCGAATTACGGTTCCATCTTCGCGACAAATACGTCCGGAGGAAGGGTTTATGTATCGAAGACCGTAAACCTCAAGTTTATTCCGGATATGGTGACGTTCAGCCAGTATATCACAGTGCTTTTTAAGAGCCCGGAATACCTGATGAAATTCTGGAACTCCGTGATCTACGTCGTTCCGATCGTGATCTTCCAGCTGTTTGTCGCTTCCCTCGCTTCTTTCGGGTTCGCGAGATACCGTGGGAAGGTGAAACAGCTCATCTTTTTTCTCTATATCGTATTGATGCTGATGCCCTATCAGGTCACGCTGGTCCCTAATTTCATGGTCTCCTCGAGGCTCGGGATCGTGGGGACGCGCTGGGCGATCTGGCTTCCGGGCATTTTTTCGCCGTTCGCGGTGTATATGCTGACGAAATACATGAGGAGGATCCCCTATTCGCTCTATGAAGCGGCCTCGATCGACGGCGCGGGGGAGTGGCAGATCTTTACGCAGATCTGTATGCCGATCTGCAGGGGAGGACTGGCCTCTATCGCTATTTTGATCTTTATCGATTATTGGAACATGGTAGAACAGCCGCTGATCCTTTTGGATAACGAGGAGATGTACCCGCTCTCGGTCTTCCTCTCGAGGATCAACGCGCAGGAGATTTCCCTGGCCTTTGCTGTTGCCGTGATCTACATGGTCCTTCCGATGCTTTTCTTCCTGTACGGTGAGGAGTATCTGGTGGAAGGCATCCTGTATCAGGGCGGGATTAAGGAGTGACAGGGGACTGCCCGGAAACCTTCCGGACAGGGGATAAGGCAGCAGCCCGTTTTACAGCGGTTCGGGCAGCGGTTTGTATTGGCAGGAAAGAGATTTTCTGCTGCATGAGGTAGACGCAGTATGTATGAGATCGAAGACAAGGAAAACAGAGAACGATATGAGCAGCAGCGCTCAAACGCCAAAAAGGACTGGGTGAAGAATTTCGCGATCGCTTTTTTGTCGATCATGCTCGTGCTCACATTTTTCTCCAATACCATCATGAATTACTCGCTTCCGCAGGTGGCGACCCAGTTCGTACAGCAGGGCAATGTCTCTCCCAAGGTGAGAGGTTCCGGAACAGCGGAGGTCGAAGACCCCTACAACGTGAAGGTGCCCAATGCGAGAGTGATCTCTGCAGTAAACGTGCGCGTGGGAGACGAAGTGAAAAAGGGCGACGTTCTCTTTGAGCTTCAGGATGAGGAGTCCGAGGACCTCAAGGCAGCAAGGCTTGAGTATACGGAAGCAAAAGCAAATTTCCAGAAAGCCCTGTTCAGCGGAGATCTGACAAATGAAGCCGTGGAGCGCATCAGGAACGGAGAATACCTGACAGAGGACGAGATGCAGGAGCGGCTCGACGCGGCAAACTCGGCTTACAACGAGGCAGTGCAGGACGACCTGGAAGCGGGGCTTGCAGTGGAGAGACTCGGAGGCGGTACAGATACATCCGGGATGGGTTCGACAGAGGCTGAGGCCGCTGCGGCCAGAGACGCGAGGAAACTTGCGGACGCGCAAGCCTACAAGGCAGAGATGGAAGCGGCCCTCACAAAAGCGACAAACCGCCGCGACACGACGATCAAGACCATCCAGGCGGAACTGGAGCTGAAGTCGATCCAGAAGACGATGGATGACGCGAAGAAAAAGGTAGATAAACTCGAGAAATCGGAAAAAGGAGCGACTGTCAAGGCACCCGTTGCGGGAACGATCACTTCCATCACCTACAGCACCGGGGATACGACCGCTTCAGATACGGCCGGCGCAGTGATCCGCCAGGAAGGAAAGGGGATGACCGTCAGCTTTACCTGCACCAAGGAGCAGGCGCAGACACTTAAGGTCGGCGATGAAGCCAAGCCGCAGAACGAGTGGCTGTATTCTGACTTCAAGGCAACGCTCATCAGTATTACCAATGATCCTTCGGATACCTCGGGATCCAGGATCCTGAAATTTGAGATCAAGAGCCCTCAGGTCGAAGCCGGCGATAATGTGCAGCTTACGATCGGCGCGACCTCAAAGAGCTATGACCTCACCGTACCGAACAGCGCGGTGAGAGAAGATAATAACGGAAAGTTCATCCTGATCGTCAGCAGCAAGGAGAGCCCCCTCGGAAACCGCTATATCGCGACCAGGGTGGATGTGCAGGTGCTGGACAGCGACGATCTTCTGACAGCGATCACAGGCCCTCTCAGCGGGTATGAATATGTCATCACGACTGCTACGAAGCCGGTTGCCGCCGGCATGCAGGTGCGTCTTGCGGAGGATGTGCAGCAGTGAGGGGGAAAAAGAGACGAAAGCGCGGGATCACTCCGTGGAAAAAAACAGCGCTGCGCGTCTGTTTCTTATGGCTTCTTATAGCGGCGGGACTCCATCTGTTCCGTCTCTATAAAGTTTCCGGCTTTTTGGACCAGCGGGAGGCACAGAGGTGGAGCTCTGATACGCGATGCGCGCAGGTGAGCGCTTTTCTGCCTGCGCAGAACGGGCTCAAGGAGGAGCAGATCCGCGAACTGGAATATAAGATCAATACGGCCCTTGCGCAGGACTCGATCAAACTGACAGCGGAGGGACCGGATGCCAGACTGTGGCAGGATTGCTTCAGCGGGCTGGGAAATCTCACACTGAAGGCGGGAAGTAAGACAGTCGATGTGGAGGCAGTCGGCACCGGCGGCGCTTTTTTTACTTTTCATCCTTTAAAACTCTCGAGCGGATCCTATTACTCGTCGGATTCCCTGATGAAGGATGAGATCCTTCTGGATGAAGAGACAGCCTGGAAGCTGTTCGGCGCTTTCGACGTCGAGGGCAGGACCTTGCAGGTCGAGGATATGCACCTGCGTATCGCGGGCGTTTATAAGAAAGAAAAGGGAAAAATCTACGAGAAAGCCGGACTTCCCGAATACGTTGTCTTTGTCCAGTATAAGACGCTGCTTCAGTATGGCGGCGGCATCGGTTCGGATCCGGGCACGGCGGGAACGAATATCAGCAGTTCCTTCAATAATACAGCCAATACAAATACAGCCAATACAGCCGGAAACGCAGCGCCGCGCACTGCCACGACCACAGTTGATGTGGGGGATCAGTCAGACACAGGCGATGACAGTTCGACGCCGGGAGGTTCTGCGGGAGGATCCCGGCCGGAAAACACGCCGAATATGGAGAACGTGGGCACGACGAATACAGCGTACAGGGATTCGGGAAAGATCACGGCTTATGAGATCGTAATGCCGGATCCCGTCGAAGGCTATGCGGCTTCCGTCCTCCTTAATGCGCTGGGAGAGGAGTCCTGTGCCGTTGTTGTCGACAACACGAACCGTTTCGGCGAGCGCTCCCTTCTTGGGGACCTGCGGGACTTCGCTTTTTTGGGAATGAGGACGCAGCCCGTCCGGTATCCCTCATGGGAGAACCTGGCGATGGGCTGGGAGACGATCTTTGCGGCGTTGTTTCTTCTGGAATGCCTGCTGATCATTCTGACAATTCTTCTTCTTCTCTATATGCTGGTCCACTGGTACCGGCACAAGAGCTGGACCCTTGCGGGAAGCTTTCAGAGCATGCAGGACAGCATCTATGACAAACAGTCGAGGAAACGCTATCCTGAGTATTACGAAGAAACTCGGAGAGAGGAGTCCCTCGAAGACCGGCGCGATGAAGACCGGTCAAAAGAGAGAGATCTCCCCAAGGAACATAGTGAGACCGGTCTACTGGAGGACAAAGGCGCAATACCTTTTGAGCGGATCCATAAAGACAGAAAGGCGGTGGAATATGCGGATCGGGAATATAAGGACTCGGAACAGAAAAAACGGCGCGGGGAATAACAGCCATAGAAGGCTGCCCGAAAGAGTACTCTGCGCAGTGATGGCAGCAGTACTGACGCTGACACTGGCAGCGTGCGGCAAAGGCGGCAGTGAACAGAAGGAGCCCGGAGCCGGAACCGGTGCCGTTACCGGTGCCGGAGGAGAAACAGCCGCTGCTGTTGACTGTGTCTACAACGCAGAACAGCTGATGTTGTCTGACGATGAGGGCCTTCTCGGGGATATCAACATAGATGGGATGGCATACAGCAGCGGAAGACTGTACGCAACGGGATTTTCTTTCGGCGAATTGGATACGGGCACGCATATCCTTATGAACTTTGGCCCCGACGGATCCGATATGCAGTACAATCTGCTCATGGGAGGCGGGATGGAGGATATCATCTCCATTCATATCGGACAGGACGGCAACTATTACCTGGCGAGGATCTCGTATGACGGATCTGCGCTCGCGTTCTCGTCAAACGGCAGCACGCAGGAGGAGTCCGCAGCAGCTGAAGAGCCGTTGCCGGAATCGGAAGGTCCCGCGGGAGATGTGGACGCGAATGGCCCCGGGGCGGAAAGCCCTGAACCGGATTCTTCCGCAGAAGAGGAAAAAGGACCGGGAGAGTCAGCGGCAGACGGACCGACCGCTGAATATGCGGAAGAATACGGACCTGATATCGAATTCGAAAACATGGAGGAGTTTATCACCGACGGCGGCGAATCTCCTGCTGATGACCCTGCGCTTGCCGAAGAAGCTGCAGCAGGGGTCACTTCTCCCCAGGACGAATATAAAAACGACGGAAGCGAAGGGGATGCGGAATATGAGCTTGTGGTCAGCGATGCAGATGGGAGCGGCGAATCTGACCTCTCGGGCGGAGAAGCTGTATATCTTCTGACATGCATGTCGCCTGACGGACAGGAACTCTGGACGGCGCCTGCAAAGGTGCCGGATGGCGCTGAGATGGAGTATTACATCAACTCGATCGCCTGCTGTGAGGAAGGCCTTCTTGTCAGCGGTTCCACAGGGCTTGACCTTTACAGCAAAGAGGATGGTTCTTACCTGCGTTCGATCAGTACGGATACGAATCTGCAGGGCGCAACACCTTATGTGCTTAGGAACGGGTCAGTCGTGGTCCTTGTCAGCAGTGGTAAGGGAGAAGAGTTCAACATCGTAAATCTGCAGGACGGAACTCTCAGCGGTCAGTATGCGGTGCCGTCTGAAGCGGGTATGCTGTCTGTCTTCCCCGGGAAGTCCTATGACCTGTATCTTTGCGGATCTAATGCCGTATACGGGATGAATCTGGACGGTTCTGAAGCCGTCAAGGTGATAGACTTTATCGATTCTGACATGGATATTACTGCAATGATCAGCATTGCGGAGCTGGAGGACGGCAAGTTTGCGGCGGTCGTATCGGATATCGAGGGAACCAATACCGTACAGATCCTCACCAGGGTGGATCCCGAAACCGTGGCAAACCGCAAGACGCTGACGCTCGGCTGCTACTATCTCGATTACGAAGTACGAAAGCAGGTCTTCGCGTTCAACAGGCAGAGCCGGGACGTCAGGATCAGCATCGTAGACTATTCCAAATTTGACGGTGACACCGGTTCTGAAGGCATGACAAAGCTCAATACCGATATCGCCTCCGGAAGCGCCCCTGACATCCTGATCCTGTCGAGCGTCATGCCGGTCAAGAGCTATATCAGCAAGGGCGTATTTGAGGACCTTACATCTTATTATGAAAATGACGAGGAGATCAAGGGAGAACTGTACCTGACCAACGTGCTGGATGCCTTTAAGACGGACGGCAAGATGTACGCGATCATCCCTTCGTTCTATGTCAATACGATCGTTGGAAAGACAGCCGATATCGGCGACGGCTCGGGCTTCACTCCTGACTTTGCCGACCGGCTCGCGAAGGAAAAAGGTGTTACGGCCGACAAGATGTTCGGAACCTGCACCAGGGATGACATGCTCTATCTGGCGCTGGAACTCTGCGGAAGCCAGTTCATCGACTGGGAGAAGTCTTCCTGCAGTTTCGACTCGCCGGCGTTCATTCGTCTCCTGCAGTTCATCAGCCAGTTCCCTGATAAGTACGACGATTCCAGGGAAGAGGACACTTCTGCCGACTACAGAAGCGGAAAGTCCCTTTTCGCCAGGGAGTCGATCGGCGCGTTCGACGAGTATGTAAACCTCAGGTACGGCACTTTCGGCGAGGAGATCACGATGGCGGGATTCCCTTCTGAGACACCCGGCAGCGCAGTGATCTTCCCGCAGCTGGAACTTGCGGTCAACGCCTCCTCGAAGGATAAGGACGCATGCTGGAGCTTTGTCCGCCGCTTCCTTCTGGACGATTATCAGAATTCCGTGGAAATGTACTGGCCGGTCAGCATCAAGGCGCTGGACCAGCTGGCGAATAAGGCGATGGAGCCCCTCTACTACGAAGATGAGTTCGGAAACCAGGTCGAAGACTTTATTATCGTGAACATCGGCGGAGAAGACATTCCGCTTCCGAGGATCTCGGATACAGAGGTAGACAGGATCTACGCCTTCCTCAAGGGACTTGACAGCGAGGCATATTTTGACAGCAGTGTCGAAAACATCATTGCCGAGGAGTCGGCCGCGTTCTTTGCGGGACAGAAGTCAGCCGAGGACGTAGCGGGCATCATCCAGAGCAGGGTGCAGATCTATATCAACGAAAACAGCTGAGGAGTAACCTATGGCAAATCACTACGACACGATCCGCGAGAGGACCAGAAACTTCTGCATTGTCGCCCATATCGATCACGGCAAATCCACGCTGGCGGACCGCATGATCGAGCGGACCGGCCTCCTGACGAGCCGCGAGATGCAGGACCAGGTCCTGGACAATATGGAGCTGGAGCGTGAGCGCGGGATCACGATCAAGAGTCAGGCTGTGCGCCTGATCTACAAGGCAAAGGACGGGGGCGAGTATATCTTTAACCTGATCGATACGCCCGGACATGTGGATTTTAACTATGAAGTGAGCCGTTCGCTCGCGGCTTGTGACGGCGCGATCCTGGTCGTCGACGCGACACAGGGCATCCAAGCCCAGACGCTCGCAAACGTCTATCTTGCGCTGGAACATGACCTCGATGTGTTCCCTGTGATCAACAAGATCGACCTTCCAAGCGCTATGCCGGAGGAAGTAAAGCATGAGATCGAAGACGTCATCGGCCTCGAGGCGGAGGACGCGCCGCTGATCTCGGCTAAACAGGGCATCGGCATCGAGGATGTCCTCGAAGCCGTCGTTGCCAAAATACCGGCGCCCGAAGGGGACGCGGAAGCGCCGCTCAAAGCGCTGATCTTTGACTCATTGTATGATTCTTACCGCGGCGTCATCGTATTTTGCCGCATCCGTGACGGTGTGATCCGTAAGGGAATGCAGGTGCGCATGATGGCGACCGGGGCGACAGCGGAAGTGGTGGAAGTGGGGTATTTTGGCCCCGGACAGTTCATTCCCTGTGATGAGCTTGCCGCCGGACAGGTCGGCTACTTTACGGCTTCCATCAAGAACATCAAGGACGCACGCGTCGGCGATACCGTTACGGAGCACCTTCGCCCCTGCGCGGAGCCGCTTCCCGGCTACAAGAAGGCGCAGCCGATGGTCTACTGCGGGCTGTACCCGGCGGACAGCGCCAAGTACCCCGATCT
>CACXMK010000017.1 GCA_902768735.1 uncultured Lachnospiraceae bacterium
TCTTTGGAATACACGACTTTCAGTTTCCGGACGCCGCGCTTTTTCAGCTCACGGCGCATCACGCGGGCGAGCGGGTCCACAGAAGTCTTATAAATGTCGGCCACCTCGAATTTCGAGGGATCGAGCTTGTTTCCCGCCCCCATGCTGCTGATCACCGGAACGCCGGCTTTCTGAGCGCGGAGGATGATCTCTATTTTGGCAGTGATCGTGTCCACCGCATCAACGACGTAGTTGTACTGCGTGAAGTCAAACCGGTCCGCCGTCTCCGGCAGGTAAAAACACTTGCTCTGCGTCACCTGCGCCTCCGGGTTGATGTCGCGGATGCGCGCGGCCATCGCCTCGGTCTTGTCGCAGCCGATGGTCTGCATGGTCGCGATGATCTGGCGGTTGAGATTCGTGATGCTGACCTGATCCTTGTCGATCAGCTCGAACGATCCCACGCCGCTTCGCGCCAGCGCCTCCGTGACGTAGCCG
The DNA here is from genome assembly GCA_902768735.1 of uncultured Lachnospiraceae bacterium. GTDB lineage: Bacteria > Bacillota > Clostridia > Lachnospirales > Lachnospiraceae > CAG-791. The sequence goes on from CACXMK010000017.1 coordinate 475, forward strand.
CCGACGCCGCCGATGCCAAAAACCGCCACCCGGCTATTCTCAAGTATTTCCATCGCTTCTTCGCCGAGAAGCAGCGCGGTGCGCGAGAACTGGTTTTCCAATTTGATGCCTCCGTTGGGGATGTCCTTTATCGCAGCCCCGTGTCCCTGGGCTGCTGTTGCTTTTCGCGGGGATTTGTCGTCATTGTAACACTTTTTTTCAATGATTTATATATGGTACACACTTGCTTGTTGGTTGACGTTTCAGTTGACGTTTACCCCGCCTTAACGTCAGCCTGGCGTCAAATGACAGCCAGACACTAGCTTTTTTACGTTTCAGTTGACGTTTACCCCGCCTTAGCGTCAGCCTGACGTCAAAATAAGCAGCCAATAGTATCACTCAGCGCCAATTGCCTCAAGTCCCCCCCAAAAACTTGCCTCCCCTTCCCCCGATATGCTATACTCAAATACGGAAACGGCCGTTTCATCTGACGTGAAGCCTATACAGTTTCAGTTTTCCTTACAACTAAGGAGGTTTTACGCATGATGAAAAAATCTGCCGTTCTTTTTTTGCTCATTTTTGCAACTCTTTCTTCCATTTTGTTTACAAGCTGCGGCCCGGGCCAAAACACAGCGTCAGGCACGCAAGAGTCACAAGCAAGCCCCACCGCGCAACCAGTCCCCGATTCACCAAAAGCTTCTGACACACAAGCAGCATCCAAGACGCCCGAAGGAAGCGCCGCCATCCCCGACACCAATGAATCCGCCGTCAGCAATTGGGGCGTCGCAGACGCCCCGAAATCAGGTTCCGGTGGCAACACCGAAAGCACCAACACCTACTCCCAAATCCTGGTCGACCGGGAGGATCTGTTTTTTGCCATTGGGGAGGTGCGCGCCGACGACACACTCGGCTACGGCTGGAAGGTATACATCGAAAACCGCACAGCCAAGAACCTGATGTTCTCCTTTGAGAAGGTCGCCGTGAACGACGTGATGTGCGACCCGTACTGGGCGGAAGTCGTCGCGGCCGGCAAAAAGGGCAACTGCGAGATCACCTGGATGCGCGACGCGCTTAAGGAGCGCCGGATCGACGAGGTCTCGAAGGTCGACTTCACGCTGAACGTCTACAACGACGACGATTACATGGAAGCGCCGCTCATGCACGACCCTTTCACGGTCTATCCGACTGCCGACAGCCCATCAGCCACTTCCGGCGATGCCAAAACACCGCCCGCCTCCGCCTCGCCGCAACAGCCGGGCCCCGGCCAGACTGCCGGAGGCAGCTTCCCCGCCCGGCAGTCCGCCGAAACCGATCAGGTACTTATTAATAATGAAGATTGTCTCATTGTTGTGACGGGTTTTGACCCCGACAACAGCTGGGGATATGCCGTGCGCCTGTATCTTTGCAACAGGACAGACCGGGACCTGATCTTCAGTGTAGAGAATTCTTCTGTCAACGAGATCATGTGCGAGCCGTACTGGGCCGAGATCGTCACAGCCGGAAAGTCTGCAATTTCGACGATCCTGTGGGATAAAGCCGCCCTGAATGAAAATAAGATTGAAGAAGTGAAGGAGATCTCCCTCCCGATGAGGGTCTGCTCAGACAACAACGTCGAGGATCTGTATGTCGACGAGACATTTACGCTAAAGCCCTGAAGGCAGAGCCGCCGCTAAAAACGCAAAAAGAAAAACACAAAAAAGAAAAACGCAAAAAGAAAACCGGCTGTGATCAGCAGCCGGTTTCTTCTAGGGGATGTTAATATTTAGGGGGGTAATTTGTGAATGAAGCTTTGTGTTGCTTACATGATGTATAGTAACACTTGTTTTTGGGGATAGATAGATATTTTTTTGACATACTTTAGGTCATTTTTGACATTTTAAACTATTTTATTTTCTGATACAGTGGATATATGGAGGTGCAATATGTCAGATAAGATCTATTCCCAGAATTACGACATACACGAACAGGGCGTCCTTGTGGAGTACAGGACCTCTGCGGCATATAAGCCCGCCCATTGGCACGACTCGCTGGAGCTGGTCTATGTTTTGAACGGGAGTGCGAGTTACTATCTGGAGGGGACAGAGCACAAGCTTGTCAGCGGCGAGTTCATCGTCGCCGACGCCGGCCAGATCCACGAAGCCCGATGCACGCAGACTTACATGTTCATCGTGATCCGCATCGACGAGGTCCTCATCGAGCAGCTGATGGACAACAAGCGGAACTTCCAGATCATCTGCAGCCGCGCGGAGCTGACTGACGAGCTCCTCCCCGCGTACCTCGAGATCTGCGATTGCATTAAGAAGCTCGTGCCGCTCCATGTCCGGCAGCCCGTCGGTTACAGGATCGCGCGGCAGTCGATCGTGCTCGACATCCTCTACCGGCTGATCTCGAACTTCTCCATTCCGATGCTCAAAGAAGACCTTCCGGAGCCCGCCCACAACCTGCAGCGGATCAGGGAGATCGTATCCTACATCGACAAGCACTATTCGGAACCGCTCTCGCTGGAAGAGATCGCGGACGAATTCGGCCTTAACAGCGACTACTTCAGCCGCATGTTCCGCCAAAACATTGGCATCCCCTTCACCCGTCACGTCAACCATGTGCGGCTGGCGCATATCTACCACGATATCTGTACGACCGACGAACCGATCCTCGAGATCCTGGACAAGCACGGGTTTACCAATTATAAGCTGTTCAGCCGCATGTTCAAGGACGTCTACGGCGGCACGCCGCGTGAAGTCCGCCGCCTTGCGCGGGCTGAGAAGTGATTTCTTCAAACAGCAGATCAGACAAGCTTATAAAAAAGCCCTCCCGGCACTGCCTGCCGGAAGGGCTTTTCTTATCTCTCCGCCATATACCCAGGATATTCAATTCAGAAAATGATATTCCCCGTCAAAGAAGCCGTTGAGGAACGCCTGCGCCAGCGACTTGTCCCGGACATTCGCGCGCGCCTCCTCAACGCTGAACCACTTGTAGGCATCGATCTCCGTGTTCGGGTGCTCCGCGCCGTCGTCCACGATCGCGGTGAAGTTGAGCATCAGTGTATTGGAGGGGGCAAAATAGTGACTCCTGTTGAAGTGGCATTCCAGCACTTCGAGTCCCATTTCTTCACTGATCTCCCTGCGCACGGCGTCTTCAGCATCTTCCCCCTTGTTGATGTAGCCGGCCACCAGGATATAGGAGTCCCTTCCGTACTGTTTAATAAGAAGAACTTTGTCCAATTCCTTGTTCATGACGACCATGCTGACCGCCGTACTATAAACGGGAAACCTAAATTCCTCGCAGGTCGGGCAGTAGGGGACCATCCCCTCTCCCATCAGATATTTCTCGTCCAGCTTCGTGCCGCAGTGCATGCAATACTTCATTTCCATGATCACATTCCCCCAGGTGGCTTTTGCTGTTTCTTTGCACTCATTATACAACAAAAAAAGAGCGCTGAACGCTCTTTTAATGTCTTGGGCTCATTTGTTCCCGGCCTTGCGGGTGCCCGGTACCAAACTCTGCAGAAAGCGCCTGACGTTTCCTGCCGCTCCGCTTTGCTTCTGCAACAGATTTCGGGAGTGCTGTTTTGCCTTTTCCAAAGTCGCTTCCGTCTTTCCGGCATCTGTCGCCGCGGTCCCCTCGAAACTGTAGAGTTCTGTATACATCATGTTACATTTCCTCCGATTGACAGTAACCCTTTACTGGTTACAATCATAACATTTTTGTAACAATTTGTAAATATTTTTTAAATAATTTACGAAATATTTTAAGTGTGCCTTATTTGCTGCCAAAACACTGCTCACCGCGCTGTCATTGCTTCTCACCGGCAGCGAATCGCCTCCGGACACAGGTGCTGAATATTACACCCGCATTGCCTCCGGAAACAAGTGCTGAATATTACACCGGCCTCTCTCTCCTCGCGATCACCGTGCACAGCGTGAACATCGCCTCGCCCGCGGGAAGCTCATGGATCCTGCCGATCCAGCCGTCCGCGACCCGGAGGATGAGCTTTCCGTCGACAACGCGATAGCCGTAACACAGCATGTGATGGTTTCCGTAGACAGGGTGGCGGTGCACCTCGAGATACAGGATCGCGCCTTTGTCCAGTTCCGTCGCGATGCGGTTCGGCGTCGCGAGGTACGGTCCCCTGACTTTGTAGTTCGTCAGTCCGCATCTTCTGAGGCAGAGTCCGATAAAGACCGGCGCCAAAAGATCCGAGGTCCCGCCGAAACGTTTCAGGAGATCCGCGTTCATATAGAGAAGGCGTTTTCCCCCGACCCGGGCGACCCACCGGAAGACTTCCTCCGGGTTTTGGCTCAGAGGCTTTCCTTCGAGCCGCGAAAGCGTGTAGAGCAGGTTCGTGACTGCGGTCGGCCCGCAGTGCCGCCGGTAGCTCCTGTCGAGTTTCGCGAACATTCCGGTCGTAAAGCTGTATTCATTTCCCGCAAAGAGCGCCGCTCCTTTGTGTTCATCTCCTACGATCACCATGACACTGCATTCACTCCCGCGCTCACCGCGTCACCGCAGAACCTGCGGCTCCGCGCCGATTCAGACGCTTACCATGTCACCGCTATATCGAGCTGGTTCGGATTTCCCGCCGCGAACCCGCCGGTGTCCACGACGATGCAGGTTCCCAGGCTGCACTCGACGAGCGATCCGAAGGGATGGACGCTCAGGTTCGCCGCGCACATAATGTAGTCGCCGAACATCTTCACGCCGTCATTTCTGACCCACACGTCGTAATAATAGCCTCTGCGGTTCATGTTCCTGACGCATCCGCTCATGTTGAGGTTGTAATAGGTCTCCTTCCCGGAAGGGCCGTAAACAGATCCGTTTCTCCGATTGAGGACCGGGCCGTCCCAGTAATAGCTTCTGGTCTGGTTGGCCAGTTCCGACCTGCGGCTCTCCTTGAGGGCCTGCTCCCATTCCTCTTTGCCTTCCGCCGCCTTCTCGGCGATGCTCTCTTCCTGCTCCTGCCTGCTCTGCGCCTCGGTTTCTTCCTTTCTGAGGTCGTCTTCTTTCATCGCTTCGATGACATCCGGATCCCTCGTGATCACGGAGCTGTCCAGATAGCCGATCCCGCCATCGATCGTGACTTCCCAATACTGAAGGGAATTGCTTCCCGTGAGCAGGACCGACGCGTATTTGTCGAGCTGCGCGATCGCTTCTGCCTCATCGAAGGGCTCCGCCCTGACCGCTGTAGCTTCCGTCACATAGACGATCGCGTTTTCATCGTCGAACAGGTATGTGTTGTCAAAAACCGCTCCGATGGCACTCTTGTCCATCTCCGCCGCGCCGCTGTCCGACGGGAACTGCAGCATATCTTCCGCTGCGTCGGCGATATCCTGTGCCAGCTGTTCATCGCTGATCTCGTTTGAAATCTCTTCTGAGAGGCCCGTCGCGCCTAAGTCCGCGTCCTCGGACGGCTGCGCCGCATTTCCAAAGGAATCCTCTGCATTTCCGATCGAATCCTCATCATCCGCAGACATTTCCTGCCCCGCTGCCGTCGTCCCCTCTCCGGTCGTCTCCGAAGCTCTTGCCATAAGCCCGAATCCCGCGCCCGCCGACATCATGATCGCCGCCGACAGAGCCACGGAAAGCATCCGGGAAACTAACTGTTTTCTCATCTATTCCTCCACTTTTGATCCGTTTCCGGTAAAAATTCTGTAAAAAACACAGCTATTTTACCATCTACGTCTCAAAAATGTGGGAATTTGCAATTTCTTAATACTTTTTAAGAGAATGTTTATAATCTCGGACCGGCGCCCGGGTGCGCCGCACAGCGCCCGCTCACGCCGCACAGTGCCTGCTCACGCCGCATAGCGCCCGCTCACGCCATCGTATCCAGATGCACATCCATCTGCGGGAACGGTATTTTGACATCGTTCGCATCGTAGCGGAGCTTTACTTCCTCGAGCACGTACCACTTGGACTTGAGGTATTCGGAGCCCTTGATGTATCCGAACCCCTCGATCGTTACAGAGCTGTCGCCCAGCGCGCTCACGTGGACGTTGAGGTCGCTTTCTCTCTCCGGCAGGAACCCGGGGCAGCTTTTGTAGACCTCTTCCATGATCCGCTTCGCCTTTGCGATGTCAGAGTCGTAGCTGATACCCACCGCAATGTCGAGCCTTCGCACCGGCAAAGCCGACGCGTCAAAGACCGCCGAATTGGAGAGTGTTCCGTTCGGGATCGCCAGCGTCCTGTTATCGACCGTCGTCAGCGTTGTGTAGACCAGCCCGATCGTCTGTACCGTGCCGTCCCCGAACGAGGTAGATACAAAATCTCCCACCTTGAACGGCCTCATGAGAAGGATCAAAATACCGCCGGCCACGTTCGACAGGCTTCCCTGCAGCGACATGCCGACCGCGAGGCCCATAGTGCCGAGGATCGTGACGATCGACGCGGTGTTGACGCCAAGCTGCGCCACGATCATAAAGAGCAGCAGCGCGGTGAGAATGAACTGGGCTGTATGTACAAGGAATGTGCTGACACCGACGTCAATACTGGTATGGGACAGGAACTTCTCGAATACCTTCGTCGCAATGCTGATCAGCCTTTTGCCGACGAAATAAATAATGATCGCGGCGACGATATTAAAGGCCAGCGACTGCAGCGAAGGCGCCGCGGATTTCCAAAACTCCTGCAGCGCGCTGACGGAGATCTCCGTATCAGCGATCGAACTGATGTCCACATCCGTCACCAGACCTGACAGCGCGCCGGCGCGCATTCCTTGTTGTGCTGCGATGCCCATTCCATAAGCGATTGTTCTATACACTCCAGTTTCCCTCCTCATCAAATGTAAAGCTAAGCTGTTCCTCGCGATTTCCTGTCTCCGGCTCCTCCTTAGCGGGCTGCACCCTGCGCACGCGGTACGTCTCCTCGTGGAGAGGCGTAAAATCCTTCTTGAGATAGATCAGGTATTCTTCCTCGGGGATCGCGAATTTTCCCAAAAGGTTGATGATCATCTTCTTAAGGTAGCGGGCGCTGACATGGGTCTCGACGTAAAGGTCGGCGTCCGGTATTTTGGCAGGGGTGTCAAGGTCCGCCCCGTCCCGTGAAAAGTACGGCCTCTTTCTGCCCTGCAGGTCCGGGTCAGCCTCGAAGCTCGCGAACAGCATCGGGTTCATCCGGTTCAGCACGGCGCAGGTCGTAAGGAGCATCTGTTTCCAGCTGTCCACGGAATATTTCTGCCCGTAAAGCGAGAAAGCGGACGGCTTCTTGTTCGTCAGCACGCTCGCGAGGCTGTACGGCACGGTCTCGTCCACGCGGTAAGCGTCGTAGTCGATCCTCTCCAGCGCGCTCTGCTCCCGCTCTGCCCGCAGGAGGTCCTGCTCCCTGTTGAACTGGTCGAGGCACGACTCCACGCTCTCGCGCTCCTTGCGGACGCTCCGGTAGAGCCGGCGGCATTCCTTGATCCTGTCGGGATCCTTGTCCTTGCGGTATTTTTCCTTCTCGATCTCCATCATGATTGCCGCGCCGGTCTCCTCGAGAAGCCCCGACAGCCTCTCCAGTTCCTTGGAGAGCTTCTCGGCGTTCCTCGGAAACTCGCGGTACAGATCAGCAGCAATGCGTTCCAGTTCCATGGTAACCTCCATTTTCGAAGCGAAGCGGCAAAAACTCTGCCAGAGCGCTCTGCTTTATCATTTTACAACAGATTTCTGTCCGAAGGAACATAAATCGAGCAGGAGGGCCTCCTACTCGATCGACCGCCAGCCGGAAAATGCATCTTCGTGCAAGCACGAGCTGCGCTTACCGGCTTATCGCGCAAAAAAGCTCTCCCGCACCCCTTACAGAGTGTCAGGAGAGCTCTATTGATCTGCCAAAACATTGCCCGCCGGCGTTTACTGCCTCGTGCGGAGCAGATGGCTGTTCCGGTTTACTGCCTCGTGCGGAGCTTGTGCACCGCCTGGTTGATCACACGGATGTCGAGCGGCTTCGGGATGTGCTCGTCCATACCGCAGGCCAGGGAGCGCTCCCTGTCCTCTTCGAGCGCATCGGCCGTCATCGCAAGGATCGGAAGGCGCGCGTCTTTCCTCCTTAGTTTCCGGATCTCGGCTGTCGCCGCGTAGCCGTCCATCAGAGGCATCCGGATATCCATCAGGATCATATCATAATAGAAGGGCTTCGAGTTTTTGAACATCGCGACCGCGGCCTTGCCGTTTCCTGCAAGCTCGCACCTTGCGCCTTCCACTTCCAGAAGTTCCTTGAGAACGTCCGCGTTGATCGCGTTGTCCTCTGCGACAAGAAAGCGCAGTCCGCTGAGCGGATGCTCGAAGGAAACCTCGGGATGGGCTCCGTTGCTCTCTTTTTTCGGTCTGAGTTTTTCGACGGCATCACAGAACGTGGAGAAGAAAAACGGTTTGGTTATGATCGCGTCGATCCCCTCCTTATGCACATTTTGTGTGAAGTGCTCCGCCTTGTCCGACAGCAGAATGATGACCGGCTGCTTCTTCCAGGGCATCTCCCTGATCTCGTCCGAAACCTCGCGGTACCGCTTGTCCTGGATGTCGCGGTCCATGATGAGGAGGTCAAAACCGTTGTCCTCCACATTGGTCTGCTCGATCAGCTGCAGCGCGCCATATCCGCTGGAGGTGTACTCTGTGTCGAGGCCTGTATTTTCCAAAAGATCACAGATCCTCGCGGCTTCGTTCATGTTCTCGCCCACGACGAGGATCCTGCGGATGCCGCGTTCGCTCCAGAAATTGTCAGCTGCGTTGCCGACCGACTTCAGGCGCAGTCCCACGGAGAACGTCGTCCCCTGTCCGAGTGTGCTCTGCACAGAGATCGTCCCGCCCAACTGGGCGACAAACTTCTTGGTCATCGTAATGCCGATGCCGGATCCCAGCATACCGGGGATCGCATTGATGTTGTCTGTGTTATTGTCAAAGAGCCGTTTCTGCAGCTCCGAGCTCATGCCGATCCCGTTGTCCGAGATCTCAAAAGAAATATCCTGATATTCCGGATCCTCGTCCTTCTTTGCTGTCACCGCAAGCGTAATGTCTCCGCCTTCCTGCGTGTACTGGAGTGCATTATTGAGGAGATTCATCAATATTTCCGCGATCTTGATCCTGTCGCCGACAAAGATATCGTGCCGGATACCCTCTATACGCACTTCGAATCTCTGATGCCTGGCCTGCGCCTTGCTGCGGACCACGTCCGAGATCTCCTCGATCGTCTTTCCGAGCGCGAATTCGCGTTCATAGACCTCCTGGCCGTTCTTTTCCGAGCCGCTCAGGTCCATGATCTGATTGATCATGACGAGAAGGTCCTGAGTGGCCATCCCGATCCGGTGCGCGTACTCCATTACCTTCGCACTGTTCTCCGGATTCTTCATTAAGAGCATTACATAGCCGACAATGGAATTGAGCGGGGTCCGGAGGTCATGGGACATTCCCTTGAGCATCTGGTTATGCGCCGCGGCAACGCCTTCCACAAGGATCTCGTGCAGTCGGCTGCTGTCAGACGTTCCGTCTTTCGCATCGTAATAGACCGACAGATAGCGGTCCACGCCGTTTCTCGGTTCGATCTTCGTCACGACCCTGTGATAGGGCTTCGACTGTCCGGTCTTTCTGTCGATGCACTCGACTTCCGCGCGAACGATAGGTCCGGTTTCACTTCTGTCCGCGAAAAGTCTCTCGCTGGGGATCTCTCCGGATAAAGGACCCAGCTCACGGATATCTCTCATGGCCAGATCCCTGGGCAGCCCCAGTATTTCTTCCACGTTCGGAGTGACATAGATCGCGCTGCGGCTTCCGCCCTCGGTGAGGATCAGCAGGTTCTTCGTACCCACCACCATCGTGTCATACAGGGCGGCCGTAGCGTCCAGTTCCTTCTGCGCGGCACTCAATTCCTTCTGTGTAGCACTCAGTTCTGACTGCGTATCACCAAGTTCCTTTTTTGCAATATTCAGTTCCGTCTTCAGCTGTTCATTCTCGCGCAGAATATCCTGAATAATTTCCTCTGTAAATTGCATTTAACAAACACCTCTGCAATACTACATAGCCAACAATCCACACTATTGTAAACTAAAACCCTTGTGATTACAATCTGATTTACCCTATCAGTGCACTAAATTGACCTCGACGCCTGTGATCTCGCGATGCATCGCGCCTTTACGATCACGCCACCACACCTTTACGATCACGCCACCGCATCTTTACGATCACGCCACCACACCTTTACGATCACGCCACCGCATCTTTACGATCACGCCACCGCGCCTCCCGGGCTGAGCCGCTCTTCGATGCGCTGCACTGCCTGCGCCATCGCGCTCCGCGGCCCGAATTCCTCCTCCGCGATCTTTCGCATTTCCAGAAGCGCGCTCTCCGTTCTCTCCTTCCGGCCGCACAGCGCCGCTGTCTTAGCGATCTCTTCCAGACAGTGGATTCCGTACGGATTGTCGAGCCCGATCAGCCGGTCCGTCCCGGTATAGAGCTCCTCGAACAGTTCCAGTGCCTCCTCCGTCTCGCCCGCCGACCGCCGCGCATCCGCGTATCGGTACAAAACACTGAGATACAGCGGCATATAGCTGTCCGTCATCTTCTCCTCGGCAAACGCATAGAGCTTCGCGTAGATATTTCTGTAAGCTTCCGTCTCTCCGTCGTCCCGCAGCCGCGTGACAGCGTCCGAGATCACCTCAAAGCTGCTCTCAAAGTCAAAGAGCCAGCGGGGCTTGCTCACGCCCGCTCGCTCGTCGCGCCTCGCGCGGTCTATGATCTCGTCCACCGCCGCAGTTACGCGGGCGGCGTCAGGGTTTTGGCCCCGCAGCAGAAAGCGCAGTTTCCTGCTTCGCAGGTATTTGTTCAGTTTATCGGTCCATCCCATAGCCGCTCCTTTGCTCCGATGCGACAGCCCGTGCAGTCATCCGCCGCACGGCCGGCGTTACTTATAAGAAGAGGCTGCCGCTCCCTGCGGCAGCCCCCTGACATTGCTGTCCCGGTTTACAGTTTCCCGTCAGCCCTTTCGCTGGCTTGCAGTTTCTCGTCAGCCTTTTCGCTGGCTTGCAGTTTCCCGTCAGCCTTTTCGCTGGCTTGCAGTTTCCCGTCAGCCCTTTCGCTGGCTTGCAGTTTCTCGTCAGCCTTTTTTCTGAAGATCCGCGATTGCGCTCTCGCAGTACTGAATCTCTTTTCTGAGCCTCGTCTGTTCCGTCTCCAGATCCGAGATCCTTTGGCAGAGCTCCGTGGCTTCCCTGTCGTCTATCTTCACGCATCCGCTGGCGATCACAAACGGAAGCTTCTGTTTGCGGACTCCGTTCGCATATTCGATGGTCAGTACTGCGTCTTTCTGCTCAGTCACTGTGCCTTGCCCGTAATGCGAATGCTCCACATCCTTCCCTTTCAGATTCGGGAGTTCCAAAGCTTCCCGCTGTTCGTCGACCTCTGTAAGTTTCCCGCGCAATTCGCTGATCTGAAGCGTCAGCATTTCAATCTCAAACTTCCGTTCTGCTTCCCGCTGCTGCTTCGATGCTGCTCGTCCTTGTCTCCTGTCGTTGCTTCTTGCTCGTTGCGCCATAGTATTTCTACCACCTTTCTTACAGTTCGCTGCCTCCTCATCACAGCGACCGGCGCGCAGAAAGACTCACCTTGGTCATATTATGTCTAATACCATTTTATCACAAAAATCCACAAATTGTCAGTCAATTAACTTCTCATATGCATACTGCGTGCCCTCCGCGATCGGCGCTATGGGCGTCATGTAATCTCCCGTGTACGGCGAGTCCTCCTCGGTGTGGCGGATGTGTACGGAACTTCCCAGGAAAGTCACCCATCCTCTGTCCGTGGTGTACCGGTAGCTCTCGTCCGGGTCAAAAAAGGAACTCTCCTCCGAAGTAACGTTGAACATAAAGTGTTTGAGTTTGTTCATATACCAATCCGAATGGATCGCCTCTTCGGCTATCTCGCTGTATTCCTCTTCGCTGTCAACCATTTCCTCGACGGTCATGTCATCCCACGTCGCGTCGACCTCGTACCACTCATCATCCAGCTCCACCAGGTTCCAGGAATGATTTCCTGCCGTCTCCTCTGAGTTGCCGGCTTTGCCCGTGATGACCAGGCATCTGATCCCTGCCTTCTGGAGCAGATATGCGTAGGCGTAGGTGTAGCCGTCGCAAACGGCAGTGTTGGCGTCGCCGCGGCTGTTCTCCACCAGCGCGCCGTACGCGGTGTGGCCGAGATCTTTACTCACGCTTTCGGGCGGGGCTTCGGGCCGGTCGGCGTCATCGTCATTTGCTTGCTCCGCGTCGCTCTGATCGGCATCCCGGTCTTCGTCCTGATCGGCGTCCCGGTCTTCGTCCTGATCGGTGCCTTGGTCAGCGTCCTGATTGGCGTCCCGGTCTTCGTCCTGATCGGTGCCTTGGTCAGCGTCCTGATCGGCGTCCCGGTCTTCGGCGTTGTCACCTGAGTCCTCATCTCTTATGAGCTCGTCCTCGCCCATGTCCCTGGCCAACTCGATGTCGTACGTAACAAGCCCGATCAGTTTGTCGTGGATCGCGAGCGCCACCTGCGGGTCAGGCTCTGTCAGGTCGATCTCATCGAGGAACTCGTCTGCCGCGCGCTCCAGCTCTGCCATCTGCGCGTCCTTGTCGGGGAACGTCTTATTGGTCTGGAACGCCACCAGATAGCAATCGCTGTCAAATAACTTCCTCCTATAACTGAACTGGAAACTGCTGCCGCTCACCGACAGCCAGAACAGCTCCGGATGGTCAAAAATCAGCGCATTGTAACTCCTCCGGAAAGCCATGTGGAAGTCATCACTTGCCGGATCCATGTAAAGCTCAATCCCCTCACCTCTCTCGGAAGGGTCCTCCGACAGGCAGCATGCAAGCAATATGTCGTAGATTATCTGCTCTTCTTCCGAAAGGCGGGTGCGGTAATAGTACATCGATTCATCTGCGACGTGATGCTCGATTTCCTGTGCGGCTTCCTCTGCTGCTTCCCCGGTGGAATCCTCTGGGGCGTCCTCTTCGAAGTCATCCGAGTCAGCTTCTGTGGTTTCTTCTGAGTCAGCTTCTGATGCTTCTTCTGAATTATCTTCTGTGATTTCTTCCGAAGCGTCCTCTGCTGCGTTCTTTTTGGCATCCCGCGCGCTATCCCGCGTGAAATCCTGTATGATGTTTTCTAATACACTCTGCGCAGTGCTCTGTTTTGCCGGCTCGCTCCCTTCCTGCTGCTCAGCGTAGGCAAACAGCGCTGACATTGTGATCATTGCGGCCAGAATAGCGGCCGCGAACGGCAATTTTCTCATATATGCGGTGTCCCTTTCTGAATTGGGCAAATTTCTTCGTTGTACTGCCAGTATAGCACGCGCGAGCCTGCGAAAGTGTTGTAAAAATGTGAATTCTGACTGTCTTTTGACGCTTGACTGACGTTTTAGGCATGGTCAATGTCAGGCGCAGCGTTAAAAGTCTTGCATTCGACTGTCTTTTGACGCCAGCCTGACGTTTGAGCAGGTATAACGTCAACAAGAGCGTATACTCACCAACAAACACAACAAGGCCGCCGCATTTTGCAATGCGCCGGCCTTGGTCATTCACGATATTCAGTTATTTCCGGGCGCCGCAACCGGCTGCCGCCGGAATCCAATCAGATTATTCCTCTGCGGGCTTCTCTTCCTCAGCGGCTTCCTTGCAGCAGCACTCCTCAGCAGGAGCTTCCTCTGCGGGAGCTTCCTCAGCAGCTTCCTTGCAGCAGCACTCCTCAGCGGGCTCTGCAGTCTCTTCCGCCGCTGCCTCAGCAGCATCTGCAGCCTTATCGACAGCTTCTTCTACTGCCTCGGAGACTTCCTCGATCTTCTCTTCAGCCTTCTCAGCGAACTCTTCGACTGCTTCGTCCGCTTTCTTAAGCTTCTCGGAAACAACCTTCTCTGCATTTGCGAGCTGCTCCTTGATCTTAGCAAGCTCTTCAGAAGACATCTTGGAGAACTTCTGGGTGAGTTCGTCGATGTTGACGCCTCTCTTATCCATTGTCTCTTTGAAGCTGCGCTGCAGATCTTTGTTCAGGTCTTTGCCCTGCTCCACAGTAAGCTCGCCCTTCTTGACAAGCTCTCCGATCAGCTCAGAGCCTTTCTCCGCTGTAAGCGCGATCGCACCGACGCCTGCCAGGAATACTTTCTTCATGCCATCACCAAACTTATACTCTGCCATTTTCGTCCTCCTTATTTTGATGGGATCCCCCATTGTGCACTGTGTTTCCGCGGCATTTGTAACGCCGCCCCATTACTGTGTCCTGCGGCGCACACCCCGCCGCCTCATTACTGTGTTTCCGCGGCAGCTTTAACGCTGCCTCCGGAATTTTAACGCTGCATCCGGAATTCTAACGCCGCCTCCGGAATTTCCTGTTCTACATATTCTATTCTGCGCACAAGTTTGTCTTCCTTGTGAATACATTCTAAATTTTGTATAAAAAATGATCCAATATGCATAAATCAATGTTTTGGCATCGCTCCGAGGTATTCCTCGAGAGTGATCCCTTTGTCCATGATCTCCTTCGCGGCTTCTTCGCCGACGTACCGGTAATGCCACTGCTCGCCGCGGACGCCGGTGATCGCCATCTTGTTGCGGGGGTAGCGCTTGATGAAGCCGAATCGGCTGCAGTTTTCGTCCATCCACTCCCACACGGCATTAGCCGAGTCGTTGTCTCCGTTTTCGCTGGAGATGTCGACGCAGATGCCCAGCTCATGTTCGCTGGTGCCGGGCTCCGCTTCCCACTGGAGTGCCATTTCCCTCGCCTCTTCACGGCTCTTTCCGTAACCCATGTACTCGCTGATCTTGCTGTCGAGCCGGCTCTGCTGTTCCTCGGAGGTCCTGTAGCCCTCGATGACCCGCGGCGAGAGGCCGTCCGCGCGCATCTCGTCAAACATATCCTGAAGATCCGGGTAGATCCTGCTGTCAACCTTGGCCCCGTAGCGGAGCTCCGTGAGCTCTCCGTCAAACGGCGCTGTCAGGGGATGATCCCTGTTCACGAGGATCAGGTTCCAGTCATTTGACTGCTTGAAACCGGCCTTCCCCTGCGATGTGTCGATACTGCTCTCCGCCACGGAAGTCCCGGCAAAAGCGATCTCCGGCAGATCGAACCCGTAGAAGAACTGGTTGACCCCGATTGCGATCCCTATCACAAGCACGATAATGAGCAGCGCCGCCAGGATCTCTCCCTTGTACATGCGCTGCTTTTCGACCGGATCCCCCCTGTCGATCCCCCGTTTGTTCCTTCTGTCTGCCATCGTGAATCCTCTGTCTATTACAGAAATATTACGTTTTAAGTATACTCTGTTTCGCAAAAATTGCAAAGAGAATATCACATGTTAACGGCCAAAACAGTGCTCAAAAAGAGGCTGCCGCGAAAACTTCTCGTGACAGCCTCATAAAGCCTGATCGCTATGAAATTGATCCGCCCTGCGGACCGAAGGTCAGCGCAGCTTCGAATAACCGAAACTGTTGCAGATCGCGTCGATCGGAACGTGATCTTTGCAGAGCTTGCAGTCTGTCGGCTTGTAGGAGCAGTAATCCGGAAGATCCGAAATATCCCACAGCGCGTGGATATCCTGGCCCAACACCTTCGAAGGCTGTGAAAAGATCGCCGAAATGCCCACGACTGTGCCGCCGTAGTAGTTGATGCTCTCACCTGCGCGAAGGATCGTCGTTCCTGTTGTCGCGGAAGCAAGAAGAAGGAGGACATGCTTGCCTCTGATCATCATCTCAGCGTTCTCACGGAAGATCATCTGGCCGTAACTGTCAAATTCAGGCGTATAGATATAGATCGTCTTGTGTGCGTTCAGGGACATGATCCCCGCCTGCGTCAGCTCATCCGCAAGATATGCGCCGATGACCTCCATGCCGTCCATGCAGACGATCGTGTCGACGATCGTTGTAGCCGTATAGGTGCTCGCAATAGCCTTCGCGGCTGCCCTGGCTTCATTTTGTCTCGTCTTCATCGTGGTCATATCAATGTAGTAATTGATGTGCGTGTTGGACGTCACAAAATGTCCGGGAATCACTTTCATAATGACGTCAGGGTACTTCCTTGATCTCATCTTGGTATAAGTCTGCATAAATACCTCCCTTGTTAAGCACTGTCAGGTCCCCCAACCGGGCAGCACCCGCGATGTAAGCATTTCTATATCGTCAATTATACTATGGTTTTGCATCTTTTGCACAAAAAAATGCATATTCTGCTTCAATTATCTGCCAGAATACTCAACAAACCGGCTTTCTCTTTTTTTTCGGAAAACTTTATAAGTTTTTCATTCTTTCTAAATAGTTTTATAACAACTATCGTGTATAGTAAGAAATGTAAACAAGAGAAAACATTTCCCCCTCTTAAAAATCTCATTGTTTAACAAGATTTACATTTCCCCCTTTCAAAAAAGCCCTTCGCATAGCGAGGGGCTTTTTCCTGTGTTCAGATCTCAATTTCGATCGGGTCTTCCAGCGCGATCTTTCCACCGATCGTGCCGGCATAGCGGCCCTGCCGCTTCGCCATGTTGACTGTGATCGTTCCGCCGGGCTGCTCAAAGCTGTAGCTGTGGAAACCATCTTCTTTGTTTCTCGTGAGGAACCAGGCTGCGGCGAGCGACCCGCTCCCGCAGGAGGATTCCAGGCAGATCGACTCCGGTTCCTTCACATAGACGACCGGTGTCAAAACATCGCCGTTCACGAACATAACACCGAACGCGCTGTAATTCTTCCCGAATTTGTCGATCATCCGGCGGGCGAACGCCTCGTCGAATTCCCTGTCCTGGCAGATCATGTGCGAGATCCCCCTGGAGATCACGATCGGATACAGCTGGTCTGCCTCATCTCCCGCCATTTCGATGAGATCGGGCATCGGCATCTGCGCCGCGGCGGTCTCCCGCTCAAGGTCGCAGATCACTTCCAGCTTTTCACGAGTGCCGGAGATCTCTATTTTGCAATGGTCGATCTCCCGCTCCGTGCACAGAAGGTAGCCGAAGGAGCGCGCCGCATTGCCGCAGAACTCGCCGCCGGCCATTTCGAGCCTTCCAAGGCTCCCGCCGTAGAGGGGCCTCGTCTCAAAGCCCACCTGCTCAGCCTTCAGCGCCGGGTCCGCCATGATCGCCTCAGCGACCTTCTGCCGGTCCGCCTTCGGAACGCCGCTCCGGACGATCGCCGTGCGGTTGCCCGCCGGATTCGCCATTACTACTGTAAACTTCATTGCTACCTCCTAGTCGAAGCGCTCTGCGCGAAGACACGCGAGGAGAAATTCGCGAAGGCGATTTCTCCGATGCGATCCGCAAGGTTTGCGGCGTTTCGACGCAAACCTTGTGAGTAAAAAATCAGCTCATCAGAGTGATTTTTTACTCTTGTCTCCTTAATTATCCGTTTTCTGAAAATCTCGCGAGGAACCTCTGCGTGCGCTCCTCCTTCGGATTCGTGATGACGTCCTCAGGCCGTCCCTCTTCGACGATGTAACCGCCGTCCATGAAGATCACGCGGTCCGCGACGTCTCTCGCGAAAGCCATCTCGTGTGTGACGATGACCATCGTCATATGCTCCTGCGCGAGCTGGCGGATGACCTTCAGGATCTCGCCGGTCAGCTCCGGATCCAGCGCCGACGTAGGCTCGTCAAAAAACAGGATGTCCGGGTTCATGCACAGCGCCCTCGCGATCGCGACACGCTGCTGCTGTCCGCCTGAGAGCTGCTGGGGATAATAGTTCTCCTTGCCTTCGAGTCCCATCTTGGAGATGAGCACCCTGGCCTCTTTCTCAACTTCTTTTCTGTCTCTTTTTTGAACGCTGACCGGCGCGTCGCACAGGTTCTTGAGCACACTGTAGTGCGGGAACAGGTTGAACTGCTGGAAGACCAGGCCAAAATACCCCTTGATCTTTCTCAGTTCCGAAGGCGGTGCGTATACGCTCTTTCCGTTTTCATCATTCTTTGCGGCATACTCGCCTTTGTAGGTCAGGTCGCCGCTGTCCATTGTCTCGAGCATGGTCGCGCAGCGGAGGAGCGTCGACTTTCCGCTTCCGGAAGGGCCGATGATCGCGACAACTTCGCCTTTGTCAACGGAGACCGTGATATCGTTGAGGACCTTCAGATCGCCGAAGGATTTACTTACATTTTTGATCTCAAATAAACTCATCTTCGCGAACCTCCGTTAATTGTAGTAGCTCAGCGCTTTTTCGATCCGATCCATAGCGATCGTCACCACAAGGTTAAACAGGTAATAGAACAGACCTGCCACGAACAGCGGCATCAGGCTGGACATCGCTGCCGAGACCTGCTTGGCGTACGTGAACATCTCCTGATAAGCGAGAACGAACGCAAGCGAGGTGTCCTTGACGAGGGTGATGACTTCGTTCGTCACCGGAGGGATCGTCCGCTTGACCATCTGCGGAAAGATGATCTTAACAAAAGTCTGTACTTTGGTATATCCAAGGACCGTAGCCGCCTCGGTCTGCCCCACGGGAATACTCTGAATGCCCGCGCGGAAGATCTCAGCGAAATAGGCCGCATAGTTAATGGAAAAACCGATCAGCGTCGCGTACAGTCTCCAGCCCGTGCTGAGCTTCATCCCGAACAGGTAGTAAGGGCCGTAGAACACAACGATGAGCTGCAGCATCAGAGGCGTTCCTCTGAGGATAGAGATAATGCCCTGGATCAGCACGGAGAGGGGTTTGATCTTGCTCATTCTCCCCAGCGCCACCAGGATACCCAGCGGCATAGAAAACAGCAGAGTGAAAAAGAAGATGATGAGAGTTGATCCGAATCCGGATCCGATCTGGCGCATTACGTTCATGAGGCTCATGGGCTTGTGCTCCTTCTGATTCTTGGATAAGAAAGACCGCCTGTGCCCTTTCCCGGGCGCAGGCGATCATTCTGATCATAATTGTTCGATTTCAGCTACTGCCTGGGCGTCGATCACTTCTAAGCGATCCATTTCGGGGCAGCACCTGCCTTTACGCCGATCACTTCTCGGTGATGAGCATTTCCGGCAGATTGTCCTCAGCGTAGTGCTGAGCGATCTCCATGACTGTGCCGTCTGCCAGCATCTCGTCATAGGTCTCCTGAACCTGGTCCCTGAGTTCCTCGTTGCCAAGCTTGAATGCGATCGCATACTGCTCTTTGGAAACTTCTTCTCCGAGGATGCGGAACTTGTCGGGGTTGTTCTTCATCTGGTACTGCGCAACGCCGATGTCAACAGCGATCGCGTCAACAGCGCCTGTCATCATATCCTGGAAGCAGGTGTTGTAGCTGGGGTTCAGCTCCAGCTTTGCGAAGGATGCGGTAAGGTCAGCGAGCTCTTCGCCCTCAAGAGCGGTCTGCGCAGAAGAATCAGTCTGTGTGATCACGATCTTGCCTGCAAGATCAGCGAGGCTCTGGATGTCAGAATCAGCCATAACACACATAACGATGGAGTTGTTTACATAAGGTCTGCTCCATGTGTACAGCTCCTCACGGCCTGTGTAAGTCATGCCGTTCCAGATGCAGTCGATGGAACCGCTGTCGATCTCAGCGTCCTTGTTATCCCAGTTGATGGGCTTCTTGACCAGTGTCCAGCCGCGGCGGTTGCAGAGTTCCTGCGCCAGCTCAAGGTCGAACCCTGTGTAATCGTTGGTTGCCATATCAAGATAGCCGTAAGGCGGATACTCAGCGTCAAAACCGACTACGAACTCTCTGCCTTCTGCGGTTGCTGTCTCAACTGCTGCTTCTGTCTGCTCGGCGGTCTGCTCAACTGCCTCCTGAGCTGCTTCTTCCGCTTTTTCCGCCTGGCTGGTGGCTGTCGATGCCGCGGAGGATCCGCCGCAAGCCGCAAGGGAAGCTGCCATTACGCCTGCCAGGAACAGGGCTGCTAACTTTTTCATCATCTTTTTTCCTCCCAGATAGTTAGATTACATTTTGCCCGCATCCGAATGCTGTCTGTACGTGACTGCGGGCTTTCGATGCTTTGGCCTGTCTCATTTCACCGTAAAACAGGTCACAGCATCACACACTGTAGTATAGTATCACGCTAAAGTGTGTTTGTAAACACGACATCCGGTAAGTTTATATCTTATTTTTAGTGAAACTTTGCTTTGATCCAAACCACCGCGGCCAGAGCAAGAAAAGCCGCTGCAGGCAATAGCCCGCTCCTGTAGAGGTGGACCAAAAGGTTGGAGCTTACCAACACGCGGTATTCCTGTTCTCCGGCATCTGCTTGCTGCTTGGAGTCTGCACCTGCCGCGTCGCCGGCGTCATCCGCCTGCTCTCCATGATCCGCACCGGAATAATCGCCTTCCGCCTCTTCAATTCCCAACAGCCCGCTGCTATAGTTGCCCGCTCCATCCGCCGCGGTAGCTGTCATTGTCTGCCACTTTTCAGAAGCATTGATCTTGACCGGTACCTCTCCTCTGTTGCTGCCGAGAATTTCCTCCAGCTCCGCTTTTTCAAATTGATATTCTTCGAGAATTGAGCCCTTGTCATCCCTGATCTGAACCGCCAGGCTCTGCAGCTCCATGTTGTCTTCAGGAAGCAGATGGATCTCAATCGCATCCGTCACAAATCTTCGCTGATCCGTTTCTGAACCCACGATTCTCACGGCGGGCGGTGTTTTGTCAACGGCCCATTCCGGGGAATTGTCAGTCGCTCTGCCGGTCAGATCTCCCCTTCGAAAGCGTCCCGGACTGCTGTTGTGCCGGCCTGCCGCATCGTCCGATTCCAGGAGCAGGCTGTATTTCCCCTCCTCATGAAATGCAGAGGGGTCGATCCTATAAACATATTTCCATCCGGACCTGCCCGCGCTCTCCGCGACCGCGTAATCGACGCCTTCCGTCAGCACATGCCCAGCGCCGTTTCGGAACAGCGTGACCTGCCTTCCGATCAGCGGCGACACATTGTACTCCGCCACGACAAACGGACGGTCCGCACTCGTGTAGTAACCGCCGATCATTTCCAGCGTCCCTGCGTCCTCCGTGAGGTCATAGAGCGACCCGAACCGGTTCACGCTCAGATTTCTTCTGACAAAAACCCGGTTTCCCGCAAGGTCGCAGGCCGTTCCGAGCAGCACGCAGACGCCGTCCGACGCTCTCTCCCGCATAAGATCAGGGAGCGCGATGCTGCCTGCGCTTTTTACAGCGATACCGGCGTCTCCTTCAGCTGCGCTCACCGATCCTGTCGGGTCTCCGCCCCGGCATTCCATGGTCCGCCCGCCCGCGCTCACGTTGCTCCACACCACATAGCAGGCGGCCGGCGAGGGGTTCTCCTCCTCCCAACGGAGCACCGGCGAGATCTCGTCGGCGTACGCAGCCGCCTCCCTCACCGTCCCCTTGTCAAAACACAGCCTCGGCGCAGTCCAGTCCAGCACAAACGGAGCTTCCGAGACGGGCACAGCCGTATTTCCGGCCAGATCCATGCAGGTGCATTGCAGCGCCCACTCCCCTTCTCCCGTATAGGGCAGCTCCATCTCATAGACAACCGCTGCCAAAGCAGTTCCCGCGGCCGCTCTTCGCCCATCGACCAAGCGAAATCCCGTTGAGCGGGGCACGATTTTGACCCTGTCTTCGTCAAACGAAAGGTCCGTTATGCGGATCGTCGCCACTCGCTCCCGATTGTAATACCTGCCGTTTCGCACGTCATTGTTGTCCCAGAAAACTTCGATGCGCGGAGGCGTCGCATCTATAACAAAGGCCCTGGGCGCTTCTCCTGCATAGCGCACCACCGCCGGATTCCCGAGCGCGTCCGCGCCGCCCACATCCAGCGTGTATGCGCCGTCCGCGGGAAAGCGCACTTCCATGATCCAGATGTCTGCGTCACCAGTGCCGCCAAGCTGCTGCCACACATCCGCACTGCTCGTGCCGCCGCCAAGCTGCTGCCATGCGTCCGCACCGCCCGTGCCGTTGCCGGGCTGCTGCCATGCGTCCGCACTGCCCGTGCCGTTGCCGGGCTGTCGCCATGCGTCCGCACTGCCCGTGCCGTTGCCGGGCTGTCGCCATGCGTCCGCACTGCCTCTCATTCTTCTCCACGTCCCGACCTGTGCGCCCGGTGCGCTTACGATCAGCGTCCCCGCGTCAAAGTTCCGCTCGCGCACAGCGATCCGCGCCGTCCTCTCCCTGTCAAAGTACATCCCGTTCCGCACCTCGTTGTTATCATAGACAACGGTCACTTCCGGGCTCGTCGTGTCGATCCCGAACCGGATGATCCCGCCCTCGCGCGGGTCCGAGAGATTCCCGGCGTTGTCCTCCGCGGCGACCCGCACCACGATGTCGTTGCTCTCCCACTGCCCGCCCGACGGGATCGTGATCCGCCCGCTATAGCGGTACACCGGCCGGTTCTCCGCGTCCGGGTCGGCGGACGCATCCTCACCGCGAAAGAGGGTTGCTGCGGAGGTCAGTGTTTTGCCATCCAGAAGGACGTCGTAGCGCACTTCCCTAAGTCCGGAGGCGCCGGCTTCCCTGCCCGGATCCTCCGCCGTGACTTCCAGCGTCACCTGCCCGCCGTACAGCGGCTGCCCGTCCGCGCTCCTCGCGGTGATCGACGAAACGGCGCGCACCGAAGCCGACGGCGCGTCGATGTCCGCCTCCGGCAGCCTTATGTCAAAATACAGATTCACCGTCCTCCCAAGCCCTGCCGACTCGTTCCCGGCGCGGTCGCGGAAGACGACGTCCTCGAGCCGGAGGACCTGCTCGCCGTGAATCGCGGCCTGCGTGTTACAGCGATGTCTGTAAAGCGTCCCATCCGGTGCGGGATCGTTGCCGCTTTCCGCTGCCGAACTGCCACTTCCTGCTGCCGAACTGCTGCTGCCTGCCGTCGAACTGCCGCCGCCTGCTGTCGAACTGCCGCCGCCTGCTGCCGAACTGCTGCTGCCTGCCGTCGATCGGATCCTGCAGGAGACGCTGACCGGCGAGGTGTCCGCGGCATTCCAGCGAATCACCGCATCCGTCTCTCTCCGATATGGCATGAAGCCTTCGCGATCGGTGACCCAGACGTCGCCGTGCTGTTCCACTCTGTAATAAACATTTCCCGCATTGTTCTCAAAGCTCAGCCCGCCGACCGGCGCAACCGTATCCACCACCTTCCTCCCGGTGAGAAAAACACCGCGAGCCGCATCCTCGCAGACCACGCCGTATAGCTCGTCTTCGTGCTCCGGTTCTGCCTCACTGCTGCCTGCGTCTTCTGCTCCGCTATTGCCTGTACCTTCTACTCCACTGTTGCCTATACCTTCTGCTCCGCTGTTGCCTGTACCTTCTGCCCCGCTGTTGCCTGTATCTTCTGCCCCGCTGTTGCCTGTATCTTCTGCTCCGCCGCTGCCCAGCTTGAGCGGATTTCCCGCTTTATCCGTGCCCTGCACACCAAAGCGATAGACTCCATCCGGCGTATCATCCTGCGCCGGGTGCCTGACGATCTGCAAGGTCAGGGTGCTTGCGGGTCCGTTTTCAGCAGCCTGTGCTCCCCAGCTGCACCCCGCTCCGACTTCTTCCGCCTGCTCCGGCATGATCTCCTCGCAGTTTCTCCCTTCAGGCACCTGCGCGTAAGCTATGAGGGGAAGTATTCTGCCGGGGTCTATGTTTTGGTCGATGATCGTGAATGCCGCTGTGATCGACGGCGCTCCGCCTCCGTATTGATCCGCGTTCTTTCCATAATAAATAAGCCCGCTGCCGCGATCGATGGCGCTGGGATTGCCGATGGGCAGGCTGATCGCTGTGGTAAGCACGGGGCAAACCGTATCGCGCACGATCGTTGCGCCAGGGCGGCAGACCGCCGGGGCCCCCTGCCCGGTCACATCCTCTGTCAAGGTGAATGGCGCATTTTTCTTCGTCCAATCATCCGTCGACCCGCTGACATAAATAGTGGAGCCCATCACCTCGCGCACGGTCAGCGGATTGCCGGCCCGGTCCCTCCCATACGCGCCGAACCGCATCCGGCAGTCGGTGGTGATGCTGGTTTCGTTGCCGGGAAACTCTATTGGTTCTGCTGCTCCGGTTTCCTGGGCTGTCTCTGCTCCGCCTTCCCACATCAAAAACCCATACAACTCCTCGTCCAGCGGCACCTCCAGTCCCGCGCCCCCGTCCCACACGCGCAGCGCCACCTCTACATCCGCAGAAAAGTACGCCTCCATCCCGCCCTCCTCGTACAGATAGCCGTCCGCCGCACTCATATAGCGAATCTCCGCCACCGGCGCCTCCGTATCCAAAACATAGCCAAACTCACCCTCTCCCCTATTCCCGGCAGCGTCCTCCGCCTCCGCTTTCACGGTGATCATCCCATCCGAAAGGGCGGCGATTTCTTCTGTGCTGATCAGTTTTTCTTTCCGCTCGATCCGGTTATCCTGCTGCTCGCCGGGATCTTCGGAAGGATTTTCTGCCGGTTCTGTTTCAGGGTTCTCCCACTCTCTCCGGATCTCATTTCCTTTACAGTCTGTGACCACAACCCGATAAGCCGTAATGCCTGAATCTTCTTCCCTGCTTTCCTCAAATACTATGCAGATTCCGGCGTTGTCACTTCTACAATAAATATTGCCTTCCGCATCTTCGCTGACTTCCTCTGTCATTTGAAATTGAATGGTCGGTGCATAGGGATCCTCCGGCTGCTGGGGCTCATCAGGGGTTTCCGGATCCTCAGGTATTTCCGGGTTTTCTGGAGTTTCCGGTTCAATTGCCGCGGCTTCCGTTGCATCTGTATCTGCAATTTCTGTTGTTGCGGCTTCTGTTTCTGTTGTTGCAGCTTCTGTTGTCCCTTCTTCTATGGTTTCTATTTCTGCTGCTGCGGCTTCTGTTGCATCTGATTCAGCAACTTCTATTTCTAAAGCCGTGGCTTCCGTTGCACTTATTTCCGGTGCCTCCGCCGCTGACACATTCTGTCCGATCACCAAAATCCACACGCCCACTGCGAGCACGGCAAGTAAGCTGACGCGGCGGCTGTGTTTTGACAAAAGTGCGTTGCGCAGCTTGTCTGCCAGCCCCTCCCTCACCAGCAGGACGACGGCTCCGGCGACGGTCGCCAGCGTCAGGCCCAGGCACAGGGCGGCCATGGCCCTGCAGATTTCTTCCCACATGATCCGATCCAACATGCATACTCCTACTCCGCCTCTCCGATTTGCGTTTAATAGTTGCCTGTCTTTTACTTTCAAAATTGTTTGTGATTTGCGTCTATGACGTCAAAAGTCAGCCGGACGCCAGTCATCTGACGCCGAGCCTGACGCCGCGCCCAACGTTATGCCCCTCATTCCCCCACTCTCTCCATCGCTTCCACCGCCGTCCGCAGCTCCGCCGCGAGCTTTGGTGGCACCAGCGGCCACCCGGCCCCCACCGCCCGCGCGAATCCGGCCACCGACTCCTGTACTTCCCGCAACACGCCGGGGCCGGCTCCCGCCGCCTCGAACCGGTCCGGGAACAGAGCGACCTCTCCCGCCGCCCGGCTGCAGACCGCCGCTGCGAACGCGCCGTCCCCGCTTTCCAGCGCTCCCCCGGCCGCCTCCCGCACGACGAACAGCCACGCGTCCGCCCTTTCCGCCGTCCACTCGTTCCCGGTCACAACGCACATCGCCCGCGCGAACCTTCTATCCGCGACACCCGCGCCCGCCGTATCCGCCACGTTTTCAAAACACCGCCTGGCCGCCTCCATCCCTCCCTCAAAGAAGCCAAAACACACCTTCCCCAACTCCATCTCCAGAGCGGCGTAAGCTGAGGATTTACGCTCTCTCGTTTTTGACAGAAAGCCGTTCTCGTATAGAAAGCTGTCCATCACATCTTTTTCTTCCTGTGTGAAATCACCGTCCGAAGACAGCTGCTTGAGAAGCGCCACATATGCTTCCGCATCGCCGGGCCTGATCTTTACCGCTTGCCGGAACAGCGCCAGCTGCTCCTCAGGGCTGCCGGCCGCCTCCGCCTCGCGGATCAGCGAGCGGTAGCGGCTCCTCTCCGCGCCGGAAGCCACCGCGCCGAACAGCCCCGTGCAGAGAATCAGGGCGAGCGTCACGTAGAGGAAGCTTATAAATCTTTTCCATTCAATTTCCTTGTCGGAGCTCTTTCCAAAAAGCAAGCTCCTTGCCGCACCGAGGGTTTTTCCAAAGCCCAACTCGCTGCCTCGCCTGAATCTTGTCCCAATGCCTGACCGCCATCTTAAGCCCCAAGGCATCTTCGCCTCTTCTCCGCACAGCCTCCCGAGCGCATTTTCGAGCTCTCTGCAGGAAGAAAACCGCATGGAAGGCGCGATGCTGCAGCAGCGCGCGAGGATCTTATCCATCTCAGCGAGCTGCCGGGCTTCCTTCTTAGGACCGCTTGCGGACCACCGGCCGCGCGCCGTGAGCTGCTGTGCTGCCCCGCCCAGACCAGCGCCCGCTATCCCGCGCGCCGGCACCTCCGTCCCGCGCGCCGGCACGCACGCAGCGCTCCCAACCAGATCCTCAGCGCGGCTCCCGCCTTCCATCACCTCCGCGAGCGGTCGCAGGCCCGTCTCCAGCGGCGGCAGACCCGTCAGCATATGATGCAGCACCGCACCGATGCCATACACGTCAGTTCGCGGTCCCGATTGTTCCCAACCTCCATACTGTTCCGGCGCCGCGTACCCCTCGGTCCCCAGCGGATGCGTATCCCCGGCCGCCCCGCGCCTGAACGCCCGTACCGCGCCAAAGTCCACGAGCACGCAGGTCCCGTCCTCCCGCACCAGTACATTGCCCGGCTTGAGATCCCTGTAGATCCTCGGCGGCTCCATCTCATGCATCCTTGCTAAAACCCTGCACAGCCCGGCCCCCATCTCCGCCGCCTCCCTGACGGTGAACACACGTCCGTCAATAAGAAGCTTCTGTAAAGACTCGCCCTCCACATATTCCATTAAAAAGCCCGCAAAGTTCCCGTCGCGGGATACTTCCCCGTAATAAGCGGGGATGCCGGTTTGCAGGCTAACCGGTTTGTTATCCGGTGTTTTGCCTGATGCCTCATCCTGCTCATTATTCAGCTCCGCCAGGGTTTGCGCCTCCGCGCGCAGAAGCTCTTCAGCAATCGCGCCTAACTCTTCCTGATTCCCTGCATTTATGCGAAATCCTTCTGAGTTTCCCGATTCCCTGCCTTGTTCACCACTCACCGCCCCGCGCTGTGCCCCGGCGAGCTCAGGCTTTAATACTTTCATCGCATACTGGCGGGCGCTCTGTTTTGACTCGACGAGATAGACGATGCTGGTGCCTCCGCGTCCGAGCTCGCGGAGTATCTCAAATTGGTCGATCGAGAGCATTTTTTCGTTTTTTTCATCAGTGTTGGTTTTCAATTTGCTCTTCACTCCTTGGTCGATCCGCAGCGCGCGGGGTGGTTGGGTACAGATGCAGTTTTTCCAGTTTTGTTCCCCCGGGATTTCCGGCTTTTGGGCATAGAGGCCCTGTGCCAAAAAAGTGCGACCTCTGTATTTTGGCGTTTCTGAACGATATTGGGCACCAAGAAGCATTCCTGATGAATTGTTCTCCCTACTCCCCTACTGAAAAGGAGAACATCTCAACCCCCAGGAACTCCTTGATCTTATCCTGAGCGATTGTAATGTCGAAAGGATGCCCATCGCTCTCGTAAGTCAGGATCAGGTTGTGGTCTGGAAGAAGGCCGTTGTTAATATAGACCCGAAACTTTGTCAGGAAATCAGACCTGTAGCCCGGCTTGTCAAGCATGCCGACATGTTCCCAGTAGTAGTATTCGCCGGTCACTGGGTGGCGGATCGTAAAGTCGGGATAATATACATGATTGCCGATATCCAGCCTGGCATCGTAGCGATACGGGATATGAAGCGTCGAGATCCGAGTTCTCCCTGTATTTTGCCAAAAAGGCATCAACCGCACGAATCTGCGCCTTCACATCGCGAAGCCGCTTCACCCGGAGCCGTTTTTTTGCGAGTGCGCGCGCATAGTTCCGGTTCTTCTGGGGAATATAGATCTTCGTCCGCTTTCCTTCCTTGGTGCGGCCGGAAACGTACCACTTGTAAAATATCTTGTTATTTACTGTGTTTTTGCTGTAGATGAGCGAGCCGGGCGGTGCGCTGCTGATCTGCTTTTCGAGCTTGCGCTCTTCTTTCAGCAGGTTCTGCCTGGCTTCCAGCATGAGTTTTCGAAGTGTCATGAAACTCCTTTCCTCCGAATGGAGACAGAAATGTGGTCGAGAATATTGCCAATGCCAGTTGTAACGGGTTGTATCCATGCAGGCGCCTGCTGCGGCGGGCGGATACAACTGGCATCATATACAATGTAATACAAATCAAAGCGTTTCGTTGCCCCCGCTACGGGGGCAAACATATGTAGGGTTTGCTTTTAGACCGGCGGTTGGGCACAGACGGCAGTTTTGTATAAATTGTTCCCCTTTTAGACTGCCACTGTCTCTGCTGTATCTGGCAGACTTTGGGCGTTTGGGCACAACAACTGATTTTTCAGATTTGTTCCCCCGAGATTTCCTGCTTTTGGGCACAGGGGCACTGAGCCAAAAAAGTGTGACCCCTGTCTTTTCACGTATCCGGGTGATATTGGGCACCATAAGGCAATCCCCTATAATTGTTCTCCTTGCATCCCTTGTGAAAAGGAGAACAATTCCTATAGAAATCTCTGCTATGCCCAGTCCCCTCTCGAGACAGAAAAGCCAGCCACCCCGGGACAGCCGGCCCAAGCCTTAAATCAGCTTGAAATCAGCACCTGTCCCAGGGAACAATTCTTGTGAAAACGCCCCTCTGCCCCGCATTTTGTTGTATACTTAAATATTAAGTAAGAGTTTCGTAAGTGACCGGCACCAGCCGGCAAAATGCCGCCTGCGGCGGCCCGGCTTCCGGCACGATCCGGAAAAGCCGCCCACTTAGTGCACAGGAACGAGCAGGAATGAATATGAACGATCACGACAAAACACAAAAGAAGATCTTCACCGAAGAGCAGACGCACCTGACAGAGACGCACGCGAAGCTGCGCGCCATGCGGGACGCACTGGAAGCGAAGGTTGAGGCGATCTCCGACAAGGCCGCCAAAGAAAAGGAAGATATCCGAAGCAACCTGTCGCTGAATTTTGACAGCGATACGGATTCGATGGAGACCTACATCGAGTTTGAGGCGATGAGCCACTCGATCGACCAATACAATATTGAGCAGAACGCCGCGATGGAGAAGCTGGGACGGGTAAAAAGACTGCTGAAAGCGCCGTATTTTGCCAGAGTGCGGCTGCAGTTCGACCCGGAGGAGCCGCCGGAGGATTACTACATCGGCAGCGCGGGAATTGCGGAAAACGCGTGGGAGCAGCTGGTGATCGACTGGCGCTCTCCCATCGCGGAGACGTACTACAACCAGGAAAACGGCAGGACATTCTACATGGTGAACGGCAGCCGCGTGGACGTGGACCTGCAGCTGCGCAGGCAGTACAACCTCGCGGAGGACAAGCTGTTCTCGTTCTTTGACACGCAGGTCGCGATCGAGGATCCGATGCTTTTGCAGTCGCTGGCGAGCCGCCGCACGGACAAGATGAAGGCGATCACCGCGACGATCCAAAAAGAGCAGAACGCCGTGATCCGCAGCGAAGATGTGCCTGTACTCATGGTGAACGGCATCGCGGGCAGCGGCAAGACCTCCGTGCTGCTGCAGAGGATCGCGTACCTGTTCTACAAAAAGCGCGATGATCTGCGGCCTGAGCAGGTCTACCTGCTCACGGTCAATCCCGTTTTCCGGCGTTACATCGACCAGGTGCTGCCGGACCTCGGCGAGGAGAACCCGAGGACGATCACGTGGCGCGATTTTGTCCACATCGCGGAGGCCCCGGACAAGGGTCCGCACGAGCCCGCCAAAGAAGCGGACCTGCGCAAAATACAGAGCGCTCTCGCGGCTCTCAGCTTCGACGAGGAGGACTTTAAGCCCGTCATGCAGCGCGGCAGGTGCGTCCTGAGCCGCAGGGAGATCAAGAGAATTGCCGACGAGCTCGCCCACATCGAGGCCGGCCCGCGGTTCGTCAGGATCCTCGCGGACAGGCTCTCCGAAAGGGCCCGTGTCAAAATACAGAGAATGGAGCGGGATGACCGGCGCAACAATGCGGCCGGCATCTCGGACGGCAGCGGCGCATACGACGGTGCAAACGACGGCCGCGGCGCATACAGCGGCGAATACGACGGCAGCGGCGCAAACGACAGCCGCCGTAGCGCACAAGGCGCAGGCGCAGACGCCGGTGCAGGCCGCGGCAGCGCAGCGAACGCGGAAAGCCCCGCAGCATTCAACGAAATGGACCCGTACGCAGATGACACCGCCGCCGGCCGCAGCGAGCAAAACCGCATCCGCAACGACTTCGGCGGCGCGTTCAGCGCGATCGAGCACTACGCGTTCCTCGACATCGAGAGGATCGGCTGCCGGATCCTCGGCAGGAAGAATCTCACTTCCGCCCAGTGGATCTGGCTCAAAATGCTGCTCACCGGCATTTGCGACCGGAACGTCCGCTACGTCATGATCGACGAGGTGCAGGACTATACGGCAGCGCAGCTGATGGTGATGCGGCGGTATTTTGACAGAGCGAAGTTTATGGTGCTGGGAGACGAGTTCCAGGCGATCCGCCCGGGGACTGTGACGTTTGAAAAGATCCGGGAGCTCATGAGCGAAGACGGACGCGAGGTGCGGGAGCTGTCGCTCCTTACGAGCTACCGGTCATCGCCGGAGATCACGGAGATCTTCACGGGGCTTTTGCCCAAGGAGAAGCGCGGCTTCACGGCTTCCGTGCAGCGGCCGGGCACAGCGCCCGTGAAAATGGCCTGCGCGACAGGCGCGGAATACCGGGAGCGGCTGAGCGTTCTCGTGAGCGCGGCGGAATCCGAAGAAGGACTGACCGCGGTGATCTGCGGGACGCGGGCGAGCCTCGAGAAGGTCCGGGAGATCCTCGAAGAAATGCTTGGCGACGACGCGCCGCCGGTGCTTCAAAAACACCAGGCGCTGCCCAAGGGCGGAGTCTTCCTGATTCCGCTCGATCTCGTGAAGGGACTGGAGTTTGACGGGGTCATCATTCCGGACGCGGATCGCGCGATGTACCCGGAGGATGTTCTGTCGAGGCACCGCCTCTACACCGCGGTGTCGAGGGCGACAAAGAGACTGAGCATCCTGGCGGACGGCGAGCTGACAGGGCTGTTGTGAGGAGGTATATATGGTATCCATCGATAAGATCACACAAAAGACACAGAACCGGTTCGTCAACTTATACGACCTGGACGTCACGCACAGGAACGGCGAGGCTTCGCACTACTACGTCGCTTCGCGCGCCAAAACAGAGAAGGACCTCAAGTGTGTGACCCACGAAAACCACCCGGACGGCGTGATCATCTACGCTTTGTACGGGGAGGCGCGGGACAGGGTCGTTTTGATCCGGCAGTACCGCTACCCGCTCGGCGACTATGTCTACGAGTTCCCGGCGGGGCTCGTCGAGAAGGGCGAGGATTACCGCGGCGCGGCTGTGCGCGAGATGCACGAAGAGACAGGGCTAGTCCTCACGCCGCTCGACGTGGACCCGATGTTCGAGGAGCCGCGCTTTACGACCGTCGGCCTTACGGACGAATCCTGTGCGACCGTATACGGATACGCGGAAGGAAAGGTCAGCAACCGCTTCATCGAGGAGAGCGAGGAGCTTGAGATCGTCCTCGCGGACCGCGACGAGGTGCGGCGCATCCTCAAGGAGGAAAAGGTCGCGATCATGTGCGCGTATCAGCTGATGCATTTTCTTGTGAACGACGAGCCGTTCAGGTTCTTAGGAAAGTGAGCCAAAAGTGAACCAAAGGGACAGACCCTTTGACGCAATTCATACAATTCGATCGTACACAACAAAAGTGAGCCAAAGGGTCTGTCCCTCTGGCTCGGCCGGGAGGTGGAAATGGCACAGAATAAGTGGTACCAGCTCGACAACGCAGCCAAGATCGTGCCCTCCACGACAAGTGGCGCGGACACTCGCGTGTTCCGCATCACCTGCGAGCTCAGGGAGGAAGTGGATCCCAATATCCTGCAGCGGGCCGTGACGGAAGCGTCGCGGGATTTCCCGCATTTCAGCAGTGTTCTGAAGCGGGGTCTGTTCTGGTATTATCTGGACGAGAGCGACCTGGAACCCGAAGTGACGCCGGATGACAAGCCCGCCCTCTCCACGATCTACTGGGAGGGGCGCAGGAACCTGCTCTACCGGGTCAGCTACTACGGGTGCAGGATCAACCTGGAGATGTTCCATGTTTTGACAGACGGGACGGGGGCCTTCGAGTTTCTGAAGGCAATTCTTTCTGAGTACCTCGAGATGAAGTATGACCTCGATGATCTCCACATGGAGAGCAGCCGCGCGTCCAAGACCGACCACGGCGACGACGCCTTCGGCAAATACTACCAAAAAGCCGGCGCCAAGCCCGAGGAGCAGAAATCCGCGCCCAAGCGTGCCTACCATCTGCGTGGCGACAAGGACGAGAACCTGCAGAGCCATCTTCTGGAGGGGACGGTCTCTGTCAAAAAATTCCTGCAGGCGGCCCGGTCGCGCGGCTCCACGGTGGCTGAGCTCAGCACGGCGCTGTTCATCCGCGCGATCGTGGAGGAAATGTCGATCCGCGACAGACGTCTCCCGATCGTTCTGAGCATCCCCGTGAACCTGCGCAACTACTTCCCCTCGGAGACGGCGCGCAACTTTTTCGGCGTCATCAATGTGGCCTTCGACCCTGCGCTGTACGACGGAAGCATCGAGAGCATCCTCCCGGTGGTCAGGGATTCCTTCCAAAGGCAGCTGCGGCAGGACCAGATCGAGCTCACGATGAATTCCTATGCCGCCCTCGAGCACAACATCGCCATCAAAGTGGTCCCCCTCGCGCTCAAAAACCTCGTGATCTCCACGATCAACCAAAACGTGCAGAAAGGGATCACCGGCACGATCTCAAACGTGGGAAAAATCTCGCTGCCCGAGGAAATGGAGCTCTTCATTAGGAAGTTCAGCTGCTTTATGGCGGCGCCCGAAGTCCAGATCAGCGTCTGTTCCTTCAAGGACTATCTCGTGTTCGGTGTAGCTTCCGCGTTCATCGAGCACCCCGTCATGCGCAATTTCTTCCGCGATATGGTGGATATGGGGATCGACGTGGAACTTGAGAGCAACGACTTTGACAGGCCGGTATCCGTCGAGGAGCCCCTGAAGGATGATTCTGAGCCAAAACACGGCGGAAAGGAGGAGTAATGCAGTACTGTCCCAAGTGCAGGATCGCTATCAAAGGCGACAAGATCTGCTGCCCTCTCTGCGGCGGCAGGCTCACAGGAGAACCGGAGACCGGCGGCTTTCCGGTCACCCCAAAGAGCAAGCTCTCCCATATGACTGTCGTGAAGATCGCGACGTTCTGCTGCCTCGCCCTGTTCATCGTCCTGATGGCGCTTGAGATCCTGTTTGATTTTAAGCTTGTGTGGGTGCCCTTCGTTTTTGCCGCAGCGCTGATCGTGTGGGCGGACCTGATGATCGGGGTCTACTTCCGAAACAATCTCATTAAGACGTTCACGGTCGAGACGTACCTGATCATGGCGACGTGCTTTATGATTGACCATTTCACCGGATGGCGCGGCTGGTCGATCGCGTTCGTATTCCCGACGGGCTTTCTCCTGCTCTTTTTCGTGACGTTCGGCGTCGGCCGCTTCGCAAAGCTCCGTCTTGAGGAGTACATCATCTACATGGTCGTGACGCTGGCCCTGTCCATGCTGCAGATCATCCCTGTCCTCTCGGGCGCGAACCCGATGAGGCTGCCGGCGGTCCTGTGCATGACGATCCTCCTGATCCTCGTCAGCGGCGCGGTGATCTTCCGCTTCCGCGACCTTCGGAGCGCGGCGGAGAAACTTTTCAACTTATAATGCATCGGCGCCCCGCCCCGAATGCGAAGCATCCGGAACGGGGACGCATTCCCTGAAACGAGGCAGACCGCATGGCAAACGAGAAAGCGTCCGTACTAAAATCCAAAAACTGGATGGTCCGCATCGGAAATCTGGTAGAGGAATCCATCGCAAAAGGCATTTACGAACTGGGGCAGGAAGCGCCGGTTCTTTTGCTTTCGCCGGGCTCCGGAACGGCTATGGCACATTTGCAGGAAGCCGGAGGGGCGGGTTCCGGGCAGCAGTATTTTGGCACGCCGGAGGCGAAGGTCTGGTACAAAGTCCCGATCGCGGACGGCCGATGCGGCGATGGCTCCGAATACCACATCTACGTCAGGAAGGGCACGAGCGACAAGCTGTGCGTCTTCTTCTCGGGCGGCGGGATCGCCATCAATGAGTACATGGCGGCGCGGCCCGTGAACGGCGGCAGCGTGGCGGCCTGGCTCCCCAACTACTACTGGAACAACCTGCGGCTCTTCACACAGGTCATGAACATCGGCGTCGGCATCACGCGCGGCGGCAGTGACAATCCCTTTGACGACTGGAATTTCATCGTTATCACCTACGCGACAGGAGACATGCACATCGGCGACAGCCGCTTCCATTACAAAGTGTCAGAAGACAGCGTCCCCGAAGGCATGAAGCCGGGAGACGAAGCCATCCTCTATTTCCACGGATACCGGAATTTCCTGGCCGCGATGCGCGCCGGCAAAACGCTGTTCCCCACCGCTTCCAAACTCCTCATTGCGGGCGAGAGCGCGGGAGCTTTCGCGGTGCCCGCCCTGGCAGAGCAGGTCGTGGGCGAGTTCTACCCTTCCTGTCACGACGTGACGCTGTTCTCGGACAGCGCGCAGCTGCTCTACAGGGGCTGGAAGCGCACGCTGCGGGATGTCTGGCAGGCCAGGCGCGAGCTGTGGATGGGCGTCAACAGCCGGAGTATAACCGTCGACTGGTACCGCGGCGTCTGCACGCGGCAGGGAAACAGGTTCAGATATCTCTACTCCGGTTCGGTCCGCGACTACCTGCTGAGCGCCTTCTACAACGATGTGACGAACAAAGTCTACGACACTGACTCTGAGATCCAGGAGGAGTACTACCGCCAGATGAAGCGTATGATCGTTGACCTGCGGAAGGTGAGCCCGGAATTCACATTCTACATCCACGACTGGCACCGGCCGCTCTCCATGTACAGGGGCGGCACGATCCACACTGCCGTGCGGCAGCCGGAATTTACGCTTCGCACGCAGGACGACGTCACGATGGCGTACTGGCTCAGCGAGTGCGTCGAGGGCCGGACGTTCGACGTCGGGATGCAGCTGCTTGTGTAATTTGTGAACCGGGGGTCTGACCCCCGGTTCATTCGAAAAAGGAGGCGGAGCCTCCTTTTTTAGTTGCTTTTGTTTTTATATTTTACTTGCTTTTGCTTTTATACTGAAGGTTGGGTACAGCGGCGGCTTTTGTTTGATTTGTTCTCCCTCCATCTGATGGTTGGGCGTGACAAAGGCATTCACAAAAAATGTTCCATCTAGTTTCATGGTGGTTGGGCGTGATGAAACTATTCTAAGAAAATGTTCCTCAAATACTGACTAGTCTTAGGAAAGTTGGGCGTGACAGGGACATACGGGAAAAGTGTTCCCAAAATCAGGCTGATGGTTGTATACATTTTTCAAAACACTGCCCGCTGCGCCCAACTCTGCCGCTCATCACAAT
>CACXMK010000018.1 GCA_902768735.1 uncultured Lachnospiraceae bacterium
GTGAGGAAAGCCTGCAGGGAGATAAGGTGTATCGTCAGTATTTTGACAGGATACGGGAAGGGTATGCCGGGATCGACCTCTCGGACTGCCCCGATCTGGGACCGGTCCTCATGGCGGCAGCGGCGCTTCGGCACGGCGCGCTGTTTACCGGCACAAGGCGGCTGCGGATCAAGGAGAGCGACCGGGGAGCCGCGATGAGACAGGAACTCGCGAAAATGGGCGTCTCTGTCGAAATCTCGGAAAATGAGATCCGGGTGGCTTCGGGGGTGAGACCTCCGCAGGAGCCGTTGGACGGGCATAATGACCACCGCATCGTGATGGCGCTGGCAGTTCTGCTCACAGAGACAGGCGGCACGATCTGCGGGGCGCAGGCGGTAGGAAAGAGCTTTCCGGATTTCTGGAAAAAGCTCGCGGAGCTGGGCGTTGTAGTGAAGTTGGAGAAGGAGTGAGTAATGATGAACTGGATCAGCAAAAATAATATTCTGGTCGTCGGGCTGGGCCTCATGGGCGGAAGCGTCGCGAAAGGCCTGAGGCGGCTGGGATTCCACATCGAGGCGATCGACAAAAGGCAGTCGGCGATCGATTACGCCGTGGAGAACGGGATCATCGACAAAGGGTATGCGTATCCCGATGAGACAGCGATCAGGAAAGCCGATGTGATGATCTTCGCCCTGTATCCGGAAGTCTTTAAAGAGTGGGTCGCGGAGCAGCAGCACCTCTTTAAGTACGGGCTCCTCATCACGGATGTGACCGGCGTCAAAAACTGCATCGTCTACGACATCCAGGCGATGCTCCGGGACGATGTGGAATATATTCCGGCGCACCCGATGGCGGGGCGCGAGGTCTACGGGGTGGAAAACGCGGACGACGGCATTTTCAGGGGCGCGAATTTCATCGTGGCGCCCACGGAGAAGAACACGCCCGAAGGCATTGAGTGGTGCAAGGGTCTGGGAAAGATCCTCGGCTTTAGAAAGATCTCCGTGCTCACTCCCGCGGAACACGACAGGATGATCGGCTTTGTCTCGCAGCTGACGCATGTCATCGCGGTCAGCCTCATGACCTGCAACGACAACACGCATCTGGTCGATTATACGGGCGATTCTTTCCGGGACCTGACGAGGATCGCGAGCATCAACGAAGACATGTGGTCGGAGCTGTTTTTGCTCAACAAGGAATATCTGCTGCAGCACATGGATTCATTTATCAGGGAGATGTCGCAGTTCCGGGATCTGCTCGCGGCTGACGACAGAGAGGGACTTAAGGACAAGATGCGGCTCTCGACAGAGAGGCACAGCTATTTTTTGGCAAAAAAGTAAACGCCCCGGAGTGCAGAGCATTTGGGACCCGGGTTCTGACAGATACCCATTCGGAGGAAAACAGCCATGAACATGGATTTTAAGAGAAAACTTGCGATCCCGATGGAAGTGAAGGAGATGTATCCTTTGACCGGGAATATCGGAAAGATCAAGGAGGAGCGGGACGCGGAGATCCAGAGCATTTTCACGGGGAAAAGCAATAAAATGATCCTGATCATCGGCCCCTGCTCCGCGGACAGAGAAGACAGCGTCCTTGATTACGTGGAAAGGCTCGCGGGAGTACAGGAAAAAGTCAGGGACAAGATCCTGATCATCCCGAGGATCTACACCAATAAACCCAGGACGACGGGAGACGGCTACAAGGGCCTTCTTCACCAGCCGGACCCCGAGGCGAGGCCGGACATGTTCAAGGGGATCATCGCGATCAGGAAGCTTCACATGGAAGTGGCCCTGCGGACCGGTTTCACCTGCGCGGACGAGATGCTATATCCGGAGAACCACAAGTATCTCGACGATCTTCTCGCGTACGTGGCAGTCGGCGCAAGATCCGTCGAGGACCAGCAGCACAGGCTCACAGCCAGCGGGATCGAGGTCCCGGCCGGCATGAAGAACCCCACGAGCGGCGATCTCCGCATCATGATGAATTCCATCCATGCGGCGCAGAGCAGCCACACCTTTGTCTACAGGGGATGGGAGGCAACGTCGCAGGGCAATCCTTTTGCGCATGCGATCCTGCGCGGATATACGAACAGCAAAGGCGAACATCACCCGAATTATCACTACGAGGACATCATCCGGGTCTGCGACGAGTACGACAAGAGGCCGGAGCTTGTGAATCCGGCGGTCATCGTCGACGCAAACCATGAGAACTCCGGCAAGGATCCGCTGCAGCAGCCCAGGATCGTTAAAGAAGTGCTGGCAAACTGCAGATACAGCGAACGGATCGCCAGGATCGTTAAAGGTTTTATGATCGAGAGTTATATTGAGGACGGCAGACAGGAGATCAACGGCGGATGCTATGGAAAATCCATCACAGACGCATGCCTCGGATGGGACAAATCTGAAAGGCTCATCTATGAGATCGCGGAGCTGCTGTAAGAGCGGACAGAGAAAGACGAGCCGGCTTCTCGTGGACACGATCCGCGAGATCCTGCACACGAAAAAGCGCTTTCTGTCGCTGTTTGTGATGAGCCTTCTGGCGGTCGGGTTCCTTTCCGGCCTTCGCATGACGGCGCCCGATATGCACAATACTCTGGACCGCTACTATGACCGGCAGCACTTTATGGATGTGCGGCTTGTCTCTATGCTGGGACTTACGGAAGATGACCTGCAGGCTGTTTCACAGCTGCAGGGCGTGAGCTCGGCGGAGGGAAGCCGTTCTTTTGACGCGCTTTTGGGAGAGGACAGCGTCACCGTGTTCCAGATCCCGGAGAAACTCAATCTGCTGGACCTCGAAGAGGGACGGCTGCCGGAGTCGCCGGACGAGTGCGTGACCGAGATCAAGATCCTGGAATCCACGCGCAAAAAGATCGGCGATACCATCACCATCGATACCCGGGAGTCTTTTGACAGTATCCTTGAGGACGATCCGCTGGCGGGATCCTCCGCCCACTCCACAAAGCATACCTATACCATTGTGGGGATCGCCAGAAGTCCCCTCTATGTCTCCCGGACAAGGGCAGGTTCCACCGTAGGCAGCGGCAGTGTCAACGGTTTTGTGGCGCTCCCGCGCGAGTGCTTTACGCAGGAGGTGTATTCGACGATCTATCTGGAGCTGGAGGGGCTCAGCAAGTATAACTGCTATACGGACGACGCCTATATAGACGCGGTGGACGCATTCATTGAGGAGATGAAGCCTTTCGCAAAGGAGAGAGCGGCGATCCGCAAGGAGAAAGTGTCTGAACAGGTCACTTTTTCGGACATGATGGCGGCGCTGATCGCGGGGATCGCGGAGTCCGGGAGTTCAACGTCCGGCGCCCTTTCCGGACTGCAGGTCGCCGATGGAGAGTGGTACATTCTCAGCCGCAAGACGATCCGCAGCTATGTGGAGTTTTCTTCTGACGCGGAGCGCATGGGAAAACTGGCAGACGTGTTCCCTTTGATCTTCTTTCTCGTAGCGGCGCTCAGCTCCCTTACCTCGATGACGAGAATGGTGGAAGATCACCGAGCGGAGATCGGAACGCTCAAGGCGCTCGGATTTTCGACGCTCTCCATTTCTATAAAGTATATCGGTTACGCGCTGGTCGCGAGCCTTGTGGGAGGTGGCGCGGGCCTTCTTATCGGGTGTATCGCGCTTCCCTCGCTGATCTATTTCGAGTGGGGGATCCTCTATCTTTTGCCGCCGCTCGAGATCTCTGTTTCGCCGTTCGTCGCGCTCTATTCCCTCGGCTCGGCGGTCCTTGCAACGGCAGGCGCGGCGTTCGCCGCCTGCTGCGCGACGCTTCTGAGCAAACCGGCGGAGCTCCTTCGCCCCCGTGCGCCAAAACCCGGAAAGAGGGTTCTTTTGGAGCACGTCGGTGCGGCATGGAAGCGTCTCTCTTTTATCCAGAAAGTAAGTGTCCGCAATCTGTTCCGGTACAAGAAAAGGTTCTGGATGACGATCATCGGTATTGCCGGCTGTACGGCGCTCCTTGCGACCGGTTACGGGCTTCGCGACTCGATCTATGATGTGCTGACGTGGCAGTTCGACGAAGTGATGCCGTACAGCGCGTCGATCTCGATCACCGAAGGCCTTACGCCTTCGGACCGCGCGGAACTGATGGAAGCGCTGGAAGCGGAGCCGGGGATCGCGTCCTTTGCCGGCTGTTATGAGCGGTCGGTCGGCGTCCGAACGGCGGAGGGGACGGTCGACAATGTGACTTTACAGGCATCGCCGGAGTGGAGAGCTGCCCGCGCCGGAACAGAGGCAGAACAGGGCGGAGACTATTTTGACAACTACATAAACCTGCGTCCCGGAGCGAACGGGCTTTTGCGCTATGGGAAGGTGGAAGAGCTGCCGCGCCTGTCGCCCACGGAAGACACGGTCGTGATCGATGAAAAGCTGGGCATGCGCCTCGGCGTTTCGGCGGGAGACACGATCATGCTGCTCGACAGCGAGGAAAAAGAATACCCGGTGGTGGTGGGAGCCGTCTGCGAGAACTACGTCCTGCACCATGTTTACATGACTTCATCCTGCTATAAAAAGGTGTTCGGCGTCAGACCGGCGAACAACCTTCTGCTCGTGAAGCTGACGGATCCCGGACGGAGAGCCTCCGGGGAAGGGACGACCGGCGCAGGGGCAGAAAGCGCGAACGGTGCCGGCACAGACCTGATCGATCCGGCAACGGGGCTTGACCTGCACCAGGAAGCGGTCGCATCGAGGGTCTTAAAGCTTAAAGGCGTCCTGACTTTCAATCGCATCGACGAGACGCGGGACCATTTCGAGGACAGCTTTAAGAGTCTGGACGCCGTGGTCTGGATCATCATCCTGGCGGCAGCGGCATTGGCGTTCCTTGTCCTCTTCAACCTCACGAACATCAACGTCACGGAACGCATCCGGGAGCTGGCGACACTGAAGGTCCTTGGATTTTTCGACACGGAGACCGCGTCATATGTGTACCGCGAGAACATCGTCCTTACGGTGCTCGGGGCAGCCCTCGGCATGTTCATGGGAACGTGGCTCCACCGGTGGCTCATCGGGACGATCGAAATGGAGTACATGATCTTCGGGCACGGCCTGCATGCGAAAAGCTATCTTTACGCGGCACTCCTTACGGCCGTATTTTCGCTGTCCGTGAACTTCTTCTCATTTTTCTCGATCAGGAAGATCAATATGGTGGAATCCCTCAAATCCGTTGAGTAGCGGACCCGTCCCGTATAGGCGGAAAGCAGGTTTTTGTATCCCCCCGGGGGGCTTGTGCGCATCGTGCCCGACAGTTTACACTTTAGTCAAGCACAGTATGATAGGACAGTGGCGTTGCTGTTTTTTGGCAGATCAAGTGAAACGGGAGGAATGCTTATGCATATGGCAGATGCTTTACTGGCCCCTGCGGTTGCAGCTACGATGTACGTCTCGTCAGGGACGACGGCGTGTATATCGGTCAAAAAACTCACGGAGGACGAGAACACGCAGAAGCTTCCGACGATGGCAGTGGCCTCGGCACTGGTCTTTGCCGGACAGATGATCAACTATACGATCCCCGGGACGGGGTCTTCGGGACACATGTGCGGCGGTATGCTGCTGTCGGCGCTCCTCGGACCGCAGGCGGGATTCCTGTCGATGATCTGCGTCCTTGCGATCCAGTGTCTGTTTTTTGCCGACGGAGGGCTGATGGCGCTGGGTGCGAACATATGGAACATGGCGTTTTACGGGTGCTTTGCCGGGTACTACCTGATCTGGCGCCCGATCATGAGAAGCCCGGTATTTGGCGGTATGGGCGCAAAGAAGGGGCAGAGGGCCCGTATCATTCTCGCGTCGATCATCGGCTGCATCATCACACTGCAGATGGGAGCGTTTTCCGTTGTTCTTGAGACGACGCTCTCCGGCATCACGGAACTGCCCTTTGGCGCGTTCTGTTCCCTGATGCTTCCGATCCATCTGGCGATCGGACTTGTGGAGGGCCTGATCACGGCTGCGGTCCTGACCTTCGTCTACGAGACGAGGCCGGAGCTGATCCGTGGCGTTGACCTCTCGGATGAGAAGGCCTACAGCGGCAAAAAATCGCTCGCCACGGTCATCATCTGCCTTGCGATCGCCGCGGCGCTGGTGGGCGGCATCTTCTCCCACTTCGCGAGCGGCAATCCCGACGGCCTTGAGTGGGCGCTGTTCGGAAATGAAGAGGCGGGCTACAGCGCGAACATGGGCCTGGACGAAGAGAACTTTGGCGTGAGCAGCGGCGTTTCGGAGGCGGCAGGCGCCATTCAGGAGAAGCTCTCCTTCCTGCCTGACTATGCGTTTGCGGACAGCGAAAGCCCGATGGGAACGACGGTTTCCGGACTTGTGGGCAGCGCGATGGTCGCGGCGCTGGCGCTCGCGATCTGCACCGCGGGACATTTCTTTAGAAAGAAGACGGCTGATAGCAGCCTGGCATCCTGACAGAGACGATCGCATGACGGCGGTTTGACACTGTTTTGACACACTGCAACCTAATTAAGAAGCATACAACCAAAGGGGCATCCGCGGATGCTCCTTCTTGTTCTGGGCTGGATGATCCATGAATCAAAACATCGAGCGTTCCATACATGACCTGCGGGAGATGGACGCGCTGGCTTCGGGGGACTCTATGGTCCACAGGGTCAGCGCGGGGGCCAAACTCCTTGTCACGGTGGTGTATATCGGGACGGTGGTCTCTTTTGCAAAACTGAATATGACGGGGCTCCTGTTCATGGTCCTGTATCCGGTGCTCCTGTTCACGGTCAGCGGGATCCCGATATCCACGTGTTTTTACAAGCTTCGGTTCGTGCTGCCGCTGGTCCTTTTCGTTGGCGTGTTCAACCCGTTCTTCGACAGAACGCCGGCTTTTGCCATCGGCTCGTTCACGGTGACGACGGGGATGATCTCCATGGTGACGCTGATGATGAAGGGCGTCTTCTGCCTGATGGCTTCGTTCCTGCTCATGGCGACGACGCGGATCGAGGCGCTGTGCGGCGCGCTCCGAAAGATCCATATGCCGCAGATGCTGGTGACGCTGCTCCTTTTGACGTTCCGGTATGCAGCTGTCATGGCGGAGGAAGTGAACGTGATGACGCAGGCCTACAGCCTGCGGGCACCCGGCCAGAAGGGGATCCACTATACTGCCTGGGGCTCTTTTCTCGGACAGCTCCTTCTGCGGAGCATGGACCGGGCGGACGAACTGTACTCCTCGATGCTTCTGAGGGGGTATCACGGGGAGTTTTATTACGCGGAGACAAAAAAGCGGTCGTCCGGGGACACGCTTTACGCAGCGATTTGGTGCGCGGCCTTTCTTGCGGCGAGATGCGTGAACCTTACGCAGGTTCTCGGAATGACAGTGGTGAGGTAGAAGATGATCCGGTTCGAAGACGTTACATTTGCATATGAAAAAGGAAAGCCGGTCCTCTCCGCGGTCTCTTTTGAGATTGGAAAGGGAGAGACGGTGGGCCTCATCGGCGCCAACGGCGCGGGAAAGTCCACGGTCATGAAGCTGCTGCTGGGCCTTGCGGGTCCCGGCGCGGGAGCGGGTTCCGGTTCCGGTGCGGGAAACACGAAGAATACGGGGAGCGGCAGGATCCTCGTCGAAGGGATCGAAGTCCTCCCGAAGAACCTTCCGCAGATCAGGCGAAAACTCGGCTTTGTGCTGCAGAATTCCGACAACCAGATGTTCATGCCCACGGTGTTCGAGGACATGATGTTCGGACTCTTAAATTACGGGATGTCCAGGATGGAAGCGGAGCGCAGAGTCGACGAAGTCCTGCAGGACCTTGGGCAGGAAAAGCTGAAATATCTCTATAACCACAAGATCTCCGGCGGCGAGAAGCGCATGGCTGCTGTGGCGACTGTCCTTGCCATGGATCCGGAAGTCCTGCTCATGGATGAACCGACTTCGGCGCTCGACCCTTACAACCGGCGCATCATCATCCGCACAATCGGCGCTCTGAAACAGACTAAGATCATCACGTCCCACGACCTGGACATGATCTATGACACTTGCGGGCGCGTGATCCTGCTGTCGGACGGTAAGATCGCTGCAGACGGACCGGCAGAGGATATCCTTATGGACAAAAAACTGCTCGAAGCGAACAGAATGGAACTCCCACTCCGCTTCGCTACTTGCGTCTGAATCCGCAATCAACTAGAATAGTTAGGGGTACAGGTTGTCAGGCGATGACCTGGAAGCGGTAAACGCAAATCATCGAGGTTTAGACATGTCAACCATGGATAATAGGGAACCGAAAAAGGATAAGCCATACCAGATTGTGATCGATCAAGTCAAAAAAGAGATCCTTACCGGAAATCTCAAGCCCGGGGACAGGCTTCCCGGCGAGCGAGAGATGGCGGAACAACTGGGGATCAGCCGCAACTCTGTCAGGGAGGGGCTGCGGATTCTGGAGAATATGGGCGTCACGACATCCCAGCACGGGGCGGGGCATTACGTTTCCCTG
Source organism: uncultured Lachnospiraceae bacterium (assembly GCA_902768735.1). GTDB lineage: Bacteria > Bacillota > Clostridia > Lachnospirales > Lachnospiraceae > CAG-791. The sequence goes on from CACXMK010000018.1 coordinate 8,415, forward strand.
TGTTTTGACGAACCTATGACAGAGACCCTGTCCCTGATCTACACCATGAAGGGGCTGGTAAGGGATGACCTGACGCAGTTCCGCTACTGCCTTGAGCGGGAAGCAATGTATCTTGCCATGAGTAACGCGTCGGAGCGGCAGAAGCGGCAGATCGAGGAACATCTGGACGCGCTGCTTCGGGCCCAGACGGAAAAGGACCGCTATGTGCACGACATGGCGCTGCACATGACGCTGATCGAAGCCTCGGGCAACGATTACCTGATCACGGCTTACCGGGCGCTGACGAACGTCATTGAATACTATATCCCTGTATTCCGCGGAAAGATCATAGAGGGAATGAAGTCAAACGACAAGCTGGAAGACGCTCACAGGACATTGGTGATGGGCGTCATGAATGGCGATCTCAGTCTGGGGTTGGAAGGCCTTGACAGGCACTTTGAATATATCAGACTGTTTCAGTAGTCAATCGGTAAATAGTCACAAAAGAGTATACGATAACTGTTAAAAACATAGAAAAACGCACGGTGGAGGATTGTTGTATTGACAATATTCCACAGTGCGTTTAAAATTTTTATAGAGTGGTAGAACCAATTTGAGGAATTGGTCAACCGTAAGGGGTTAATATTTTGGCGCTGTTGGAATAGGACGGGAGGAAGGAGCGATAGGGTGCTTCTGCCCCCGGACTGATTTGTGAAAGGAGAAGAGCATGGAGTACAACAAGATTACACCCGAAATCCTCGAGCAGCTTAAAGCGGCAGCTCCCGGCCATATCTTGACGGGCGAGGATGTCAATTTGGACTATGGCCGTGACGAGATGCCGATCTATGGCGAGAGTATGCCGGAAGCGGTCCTGCAGGCGACTTCCACAGAAGAGATCGCAGCGGTCGTGAAGATCTGTAACGAGAATAAGATCCCGGTCACAACGAGAGGCGCGGCGACAGGCCTTGCAGGCGGATGCGTGCCGGTATATGGCGGTATCGTTATTGAGACGATCAAGATGAACAAGATCCTCTCTTATGACCTTGAGAACTTCAGCGTGACCATTGAGCCCGGCGTTCTGCTCAAACAGCTGGCTGAGGACGCGCTCACAAAGGGTCTTATGTATCCCCCGGATCCGGGCGAGAAGCTGGCGACCGTAGGCGGAAACGTCTCTACCAACGCGGGCGGCATGCGCGCAGTTAAGTATGGCTGCACGAGAGATTACGTGCTGGCAATGAAGGTTGTTCTTCCTACCGGCGAGATCACAAGTTTTGGCGCGAAGGTCTCCAAGACCAGCTCGGGTTACAGCCTCCTTCACCTGATGATCGGTTCGGAAGGCACGCTGGGAATCATCACTGAGCTGACACTGAAGCTCATCCCCGCTCCGAAGATGACACTGTCGCTGATCGTTCCGTTCGAGGATCTGGAGACGGCGATCTCCACCGTTCCGAAGGTCAAGATGGCGAAGATGGATCCGCAGGCTCTGGAATTCATGGAGAGAGAGATCATCCTTGCTTCCGAGAGATATGTCGGACGTGAAGTATTCCCGAAGAACGTCAACGGTGTTGATGTTGGCGCTTATCTGATGATCACGCTTGACGATCAGGACGAAGATATGCTGCTGACCCGCACTGAGAAGCTGGCTGAGATGCTGGTTGATTGGGGCGCAGTGGATGTCATGGTCGTTGATAACCCCCAGAAGCTTCGCGACGCATGGGCAACCCGTTCCAGCTTCCTTGAGGCGATCATGGAAGAGACCAAGCTCCTTGACGAGTGCGACGTCGTCGTTCCGATCAAGGAGATCGCAAGATTCCTTACTTACGCAAACGAGAAGGGTAAAGAGTGCGGTCTGGAGATCAAGAGCTTCGGCCACGCAGGAGACGGCAACCTGCACATCTATCAGTGCAGCAACGACCTTCCGAAGGAAGAGTTCGTGAAGCGCGTCGACAAGTATTTCGAGGAGCTGTACAAGGAAGCGACCGCTTGCGGCGGCCTTGTATCCGGCGAGCACGGAATCGGCAGAGGCAAGGTCAAGTATCTGGCTGAGTCCGTAGGCGAGACCAACATGGATATCATGAGAGGCATCAAGGCTGTGTTCGATCCGAACCTGATCCTGAACCCCGGCAAGGTCTGCTATCAGTCCTGAGAAGGAATGATCGGAAACTGAGACAAAGGGGCCGACCCTTTAACTTAACAGAGTTCTTCCGTGATGGGATGCCGGTCTGTGGCTGTCTACCCCCCAAATAGAGCCGCAGATGACACCACCGCGGAGGAAGAATTGCGGCGCAGCGCGGCTGCGCCGCTTTTTGTTGGCGGGAAAAACATACCAGAAAAGGCTGTGATTTCATCGCGGAGTACGTCTGCGTGAAGCCGGCTTACGCGGATATCGTGATCACGACCAACGGCGGTTACCCGCTTGACCAGAATGCTTATCAGTCCCCGAAGGCAGCAGGCGATGATCGAAGGGCTCAAGATGGAGTATGCGCCGAACCTCCAGGAGGCGTACCGCAGGGCGAGAGAGATCAAAGGAGAGGACGCGACGCTGACATGTATCCCGAATGGCATTTCGGTGGTCGTAAGAGAATGATGATCAAAAAGGCTGTCGCATTAGCGGCAGCCTTTTTGTCAGGAATGAGTTTCCTTCCACCTGCGGATCGCCTCGAGGCGTTCCTTGTAGCGGACTTCAACGCCCTGCTCGGTGGGAAGATAATATCTGCGGTCTTTGAGCGAATCCGGCAGGCACTGCATGCTGGTCAGCTTGTCATCGTAGTTGTGGGCATACATGTATCCCTTGCCGTAATCGAGCTCTTTCATGAGGCGGGTCGGCGCGTTGCGGATGACGAGCGGGACAGGCTCCGCCAGCGTTTCGAGCGCGTCCTCTTTCGCCGTGTTGTAGGCGACTTCCATGGCGTTGGACTTGGGCGCGAGCGCCATGTAGACGACAGCTTCCGTCAGGTGCACGGAGCACTCCGGCATACCGATGTAATGGCACGCGTCGTAAGCCGCCACCGCGATCTGCAGGGCTCTCGGATCTGCGAGGCCGACGTCCTCGCTGGCGAACCGTGTCACGCGGCGGGCGATGTAGAGCGGATCCTCGCCGGCTTCGAGCATTCTCGCGAGCCAGTAGACGGCGGCGTCCGGATCGGAATTGCGCATGGATTTGTGAAGCGCGGAGATGATATTGTAATGCTCCTCGCCCTTCTTGTCGTAGAGCAGGGATTTGCGGGTGATGAGCTGTTCCAGTGTCTGAGTGCTGACGGTCGTCACGCCGTTCTCGTAGTCCCCGTTCAGGATCGCCATTTCCAAAGTAGAGAGCGCGGAACGCGCGTCCCCATTCGCGAAGTTCGCGATCGCCGTGAGTGCGTCGTCGTCAATGCGGATATCCTGCCCGCCGAATCCGGACGGAGAGCTGAGCGCATGGCGAAGGACAGACAGGATATTCTCCGCCGTCAAAGGTTTGAGCACGAAAACCTTGCAGCGGGACAAAAGAGCGCCATTGATCTCAAAGGAAGGGTTCTCTGTGGTCGCGCCGATGAGGATGATCGCGCCTTTTTCCACAAAGGGGAGGAAAGCGTCTTGCTGGGCTTTGTTGAACCTGTGGATCTCGTCAACAAAGACGATCGTCTTCATGCCGTACTGTCTTGCGGCGTCCGCCTGCTGCATTACGGTGCGGATCTCTTTGATGCCGCTCGTCACTGCCGAAAAATCAATGAACTGGGAGCGCGTGTGTGCGGCGATGATCCTTGCGAGCGTCGTCTTACCTACGCCGGGCGGCCCCCAGAAGATCATCGAGGAGATCTTGTCGCTTTCGATCAGGCGGCGCAGTATTTTGCCGGGTCCCAGAAGGTGCTCCTGGCCGGCATATTCGTCCAGCGTCTGCGGGCGCACGCGCGCCGCGAGCGGCTGAGGGATCTCGTTATCGAAAAGGGAGAGCTGTTCGTTCATATAGGATGGTATCTCCGTAGTTAACGGCCGGAGGCTGGGTCCGGCGCGGGGATCGCGTGTGTTCTTTGCTTATTGTACCATCAGGAAGAGGAAAATGCAGTGCGAAAGTATGCACCGGGAATGGTTTCGCCTGTAATCGCCGGGAAATAAGTGCTATACTATGGGCAGGAAAGGCAGGATATAAGAGCAATGGAACCAGGCACCGGGCACAGCAGCCAAACGGAACAGAATATCGACCGCAGGGAAACGGCGGCGACCGGTCAAGGGACCGCCCCGGACAGACAGACGCTGCCCAAGAGCTTTAAAAACGCGTGGGAAGGCATCGTGGTGAGTATTGCGGAGGAGAGAAACATCAAGATCCACTGCTTTGCGGCAGTGATGGTGATGATCTTTGGCAGTATCCTGCACATTTCTGTGACGGAATGGTGCATCTGCTTCCTCCTGTTCGGCCTGATCATGGGGCTTGAGCTGGTGAACACCGCTGTCGAGTCCGTGGTGGACCTCGTGACGGAGGAATGGCATCCTCTCGCGAAGCGGGCAAAAGACTGCGCGGCCGGGGCTGTCCTCATCGCGTCGATCTGGGCGGCGGTCGTAGGGGGCATCATCTTCTTCCCCAAGCTTTATTTCTGGATCATAGGCTTTATCGGCAGGTAACAAACAATAGAATACAGACGGCAACAAGGAGGCACGCAGTATGGATATGGAAAAGAAACTCGGCGACGGACTCAAGAAACTTGTTCTTCTTGGCATCGGCGCGGCAGCGATGACGGCTGAGAAATCCCAGCAGATGGTGGACGAGCTGGTCAAAAAGGGCGAGATCACCGTCGAGCAGGGCAAGGAACTCAACCAGGAACTCAAGCGCAGCGTCAAAAAGAGCTTTGACGAGTTCTCTGAAACGGTTGAACAAAAGGAAGCCGAGCGGGGCGCGCAAGAGGTGGAATTTGAGAAGAAGATCGCCGGCATGACCGCTGACGAACTCGAAAAAATGAGCGACCTCATCGCAAAAGCCCTCGACACACTGAAGAAGGACGAGTAAATCAAGAAAGTAGAGACCGATCGTTGAATCCTGATGAGATGAACAAGGCGCAGAAGGACGGAGCGCAGCAGAGCGCGGGACTGCAGGGCGATGCGCAGCAGAGCGCGGAGCAGCATGACATATCGCAAAGCGATCTGCAGCAGGCGTCCGAAAAGGCCAAAATAGACAATCGCGAAAGGCTCCGTGAGATCACTGCGGTCCTCCGCAAGCACCACATCACAAGAGGTGTTACACCGGAGAAACTCCGCTTGATCTTAGAAGAGCTGGGACCTACCTATGTCAAGCTGGGGCAGATCATGTCGCTTCATTCCGACGTGCTGCCGCAGCGCTATTGTGATGAGCTGATGAAACTGACCTCTGAGGTCACTCCGATGCCCTTTGAGGTGGTGGAAGAAGTCATCAACCGTTCCTACAGGGAAGATTGGCGGAAGATCTTCTCAACGATCGAGAGGGAGACGCTCGGCTCGGCTTCCATCGCTCAGGTGCACAGAGCGAAGCTCCTCGATGGGACGGAAGTCATTGTCAAAGTCGAGCGCAAGGGCATCTATGACATTATGGCGAGGGATATCGGCCTCCTCAAGAGAGCGGTCGGCCTCCTTCCGCCGGTAGGCGGCCTCAAGAACGTGGTGGACCTTGAGATGGTCCTCGATGAACTCTGGTCCACGGCGCAGGAGGAGATGGACTTTCTCAAAGAAGCCGCCAATATGGAGGAGTTCACCAGGAACAACCAGGGGATCCGCTACATCCGCTGCCCGAAGTTATACCACGAGTACACAACTTCCCGCGTCCTGGTGATGGAGTACATCGGCGGCTGCCCGGTGGATGACAAGAAGAGCCTTGAGGCGGAGGGCTACGATCTGGGAGAGATCGGCAGAAAGCTTGTCAACAATTACGTGAAGCAGGTCATGGACGACGGTTTCTTCCATGCGGACCCGCACCCCGGGAATGTCAAGGTCCTGGACGGGAAGATCGTCTGGATCGACATGGGCATGATGGGGCGTCTGACGAACCGCGACAGGAAGCTCATGGGGCAGGCGGTGAAGGCGATCGCCGTGGGCGACATCGCGATGCTGGAGTCGACGATCATGGAGCTCGGCGACGTACAGGGCAAGGTCGATTCCGGCAAGCTCTACGGTGAGCTGCGCGATCTCATTGACCGCTACGGCAATGCGGGCATGGGCAGTATTGACGCGGTGGAGTTCTTTACAGACACGCTCGAAGTCATGAAGGGCAACAACATCCGTCTCCCGCACGGTATGACGATGCTGGTGCGCGGCCTCACGCAGATGCAGGGGGTCCTCCTGAGCATCAGCCCCGATATCAATATGGCAGAGATCGCAACGGGCAGGCTCAAAGAGGAGATCTGGCAGAATTTTGACCTCAAGGCGGAAGCGGGCAAGGCCGGAAGGCGCATTTACAAGGCGGCAGGCCGCTCGCTGGATATTCCGCCCCTTATCAAAATAGCGCTGGAAGAATATCTCAAGGGACAGGCCAGGGTCAACATGGAACTGGACGCGACGAAGAAATTCTCACAGCTGATGCGCAGGCTCGTGCGGAACATGGTCATGGGGTTGTGGGTAATGGCGCTGCTCATCAGCTCGAGTATCATCTGCACCACGGACATGAAGCCGCAGGTGCTGGGAATCCCGGCGCTGGGCTTCTTCGGATACATGCTGGCGTTTCTGATCTGCCTGTATGTATTTATACGGCACTGGTTCACGAGAAACAGTTGAGGCAAGGAGACAGACGAGGAGATAGTATGAGACTCGGTATCATCGGAACAGGCTGGATCGTAAAGGATTTCCTGCCGGAATTGGTAAAGATGGAAGGCCTGGAGATCGTTTCGATCATGGGGAGCCCGAACGGTTTTGAAAAGGCGGAAGCGCTCGCGGAGGAGTATGGGATCCCGAAGGCTGTTCACGATCTGGACGAACTTTGCGGGACGGGGATCGACACGGTCTATGTGGCGGTGCCCAACAACCTCCACTATTTATACTGCAGGTCGGCAATGGAACGGGGGATGAACGTCATCGTGGAGAAGCCGATGACAGACGACGCCGGGGAGGCGGAGAGCCTTGCAATGCTGGCGCACAAGAAAAAGCTGTTCCTGTTCGAGGCGATCACGACGATCTACATGGACAGCTATAAAAAGATACGGGAATGGCTGCCCCGGATCGGAGAGATCAAGCTCGTGCAGAGCCGGTTCTGCTCCTATTCGAGCCGCTATGACAACTTCAAGAAGGGCATTATCGCGCCGGCATTCGACCCCAAAAAGTCGGGCGGCGTGCTGATGGACCTCAATGTCTACAACATCCACTATGTCATGGGCCTGTTCGGCAAGCCGGAGAGCATCTCTTATTATCCGAACATGGAGCGGAACATCGATACCAGCGGTGTTCTGATGATGCTGTATCCGGATTTCCTCGCCGTATGTACGGCGGCAAAAGACTGCAACGGTGATTCCGGCGGTGTCATCCAGGGGACGGACGGCTTTATCAGGACCAGTATCGCGCCCAACGCAGTGGGAGATGCGGTCCTGCAGCTGCGCGACGGCACGGCAGAGACATTCCATGAAGAGTACGCCGGACGAAGGTCGATCCCTGAATTCACACAGTTCATCCGCGCGGTCCGCGAAAAGGACTACGAATTCTGCTATGCGCAGCTCGTAAAGAGCCTGGAAGTGAACGAAGTGCTGAACCGGGCGCGGATCCAGGCAGGGATACGGTTCCGCTAAGATGCATTTCCCTGCAGTCTCAAAAGCTGCGCATTTGGGACTGCGGACGCCCGGAGGCGCTGAATGATTGCAAAAAAGATGCCCGCCAATGCGTAGGGATTACGCGTTGGACGGGCATCTTTTAATGCTGTCATTGTTTTGTCTGGTCTTCTTTATTCTCTTTGAAGAATTCATCACAGTACTCGTAGCGATCAGCCTTGATCCAGCTTTCAGTGGACTGTGTGGCACTAAACCTGTTGAAATAAACGGTATCAAAAATAGGCATAACTTTTTCCTCCCTCTATGTAAGAACCGGCCGGCCGCCGCCGGCAACTGTTGTTTCGCAAACTCTTCTCGTACTCTCTTGAATTGCGCTGTTGTTTTCTAAGTCCATATTATCAGATATCGTATACAATGCTATGGGCTATATACAAAAAGAAAAATGCATAAATTGTGCGCGGAGCACAAATAGAGTATAATGGTCGCAGACCGCAGACAAAACATGCCACAGGAGGTGCGGGATGGGATTTACGATCGAGGATATGCTGACCGTTTCACAGGACAGATACAAGATGAAGATGGTCGCCGGGAGCAGCGGATGGTCCAATTCGATCAGCTGGCTGCTGATCCTGGAGGAACTGACGATCATCTATAACTTTTCGGGAAAGGAACTCGTGATCACGACGGGCCTCGGGTTTCAGGCGGAAAGCGACCTGCTCGAACTGGCGGAGGAGCTGCATGCCCACAACGCGTCCGGCCTTGTCGTGAATACGGGGTTTTATATAAAAGAGATCCCGGAATCGGTCAAAAAATTCTGCGACGACAACGGCTTCCCGCTCCTGACGGTGCCCTGGGAGGTGTTTCTTGTCGACATGATCAAGGACCTGAGCATCCGGGTCTTCCTGCAGTCTTCGACGGATGAGCAGATTTCCAATGCGCTGATCCATGCGATCGAGGATCCCGACGCGCGGGACCTGTATACGCGGGATCTCTTGCCGCACTTCGACCTCGACGGGACGTTCCAGGTCGCGCTGGTCTCCACGGGCGACCTCGACAAGATGGACACGGTGGAACGCAAGAGGATCGCCTACAGGATGCAGATCTACCTCACGAACCTGACACACAACGGACACTTTTTCTATTACGCGTCGTATTTTGTGATCGTTGTGAACGCGATGAGCCCGAAGGAGACAGTGGAGATCATAGACTCCTTTGCCGACCGCATCCGCGTGCAGATGCCTGAGAAAAAGGTCTATATCGGCGTGAGCGACCAGCTGACGGATATTGAGAACCTGCACCTCGCCTATAAGCGGGCGAAGGCAGCCGTCAGGATGGCGGAGACGGCGGGCGAAGGCACGGGAGATATTTTTTTTGGCGGAGGCATTAGCGGCGGCGCAGTCGGAAGGATTTTTGAGGGAAATGTGGCGCTTCAATATTTTGACCGAATGGGGCTGTACAGGATGCTCTACCTGGTGGAAGATCGGGAACTGTTGCGTGACCTGTCGGACAGGCCGCTGGCGCCGCTCATCGAGTACGACCGCGGGCACAACGGGGAGTACCTCGCGACGCTGGAAGCGTTTCTGCGGCACGACGGCAGCATCAAGGCGATGTCGGAGGAGATGTTCGTCCACCGAAACACGATCCTGTACCGCATGGCCAACATCCGAAAGCTCCTCGGCTGCAGCCTGGAGGACCCGCAGGAGCGGCTCATCTATATGGTGGCGTGCATGATCCGAAGGATGTGACGGGGCGAACGGCCGCGTGATAAAGAATAAAAAATGTGTATAATGGAACGTGTGTGATAAAGTGTATAGTTGAACGCGGTTTTACTAAGAGACAAGGAGGGACCCATGAAGATCAATTCAGTTGCCGTCCTCGGCGCGGGCGCGGTGGGCGCCTATTTTGTATACGGCCTCGCGGATAAAAAGGACATCGATTTCTGCGTCGTCGCGAAGGGAGAGCGCAAGGAACGCCTTGAAAAATGCGGGATCACGGTCGATGACAAAAAACAGACCAGGGTATTCTATCCTGCCATCAAGACGCCGGAAGAGGCGCACGGCGTGGACCTGCTCCTTGTAGCGGTCAAGTACACAGGGCTGGACGCGGCGCTCGAAGATATCAGGGCGATCGCGGCGCCGAATACCATCGTGATGTCGCTCCTCAACGGCGTCGACTCCGAGGAGAAGATCGGTACGGTCATCGATCCTGCGCAGATCCTCTATTCCCTGATGCGGATCGGCTCTGAGCGGAAGGTGAAGGACGACGGCAGCTCCGTTGTCACTTTCGACCCGACTCTCGGATGGGGCGTATATCTTGGCGAAAAGGGATCGCCGGAAAAGAGCGGGAGAGTCATCGCTGTGGAAGAGCTCCTTAAGGATACCCCCTGCAACACCTATTTTATGGAGGACATCGTCCTCGACCAGTGGAACAAATATATCTCCAATATCTGCTTCAACATCCCCCAGGCGGTGCTGGGCCTTCCCTTCGGCGCGTACAGGGATTCGGAGCATCTTGAATATATCCGCAGGAAACTCTATGAGGAGTCGAGCAGCGTCGCGGCAGCGTACGGGATCACCGTAGAGGATCCGGCGAAGAAGTGGGGCAAAGTCGTTCCTTCCGCGAGATTCTCTACGCTTCAGGACCTTGATGCCGGGAGGCACACGGAGATCGACATGTTCGCGGGCGTCCTCATCGACAAGGCGCGCGAAAAAGGCATCAGTGTCCCGTTCGCGGAGTATTCCTATCACGCCATCAAGGCCCTGGAAGAGAAGAATGACGGGAAATTTACATATTAAAAGGTTTTGTTTAAATTAAAAGGCTTTGTTTAAAGCCTTTGATTGAAAGGCATTGACATAAAATGATAGCTAATTATCACACCCACACGTGGAGATGCCGCCACGCCGACGGCACGGAGAGAGAATACGTGGAGAACGCGATCAAAGCGGGCCTGAAGATCCTGGGGTTTTCGGACCACACGCCGCAGGTGTATCCCGGCGGCTACCGCAGTTCGGTCAAAATGCTCCCCTCCGAGCTCGAAGGCTACGTGGACACGGTCCTTAGCCTTAAGAGGGAGTACAAGGACGATATTGAGATCCTTCTGGGGCTGGAAACAGAGTATCTCTACACGCTGTGGGAGCCGCTCCTTAAGCTCATTGAGCCGTATCCCCTCGACTATATGATCCTTGGGCAGCACTATCTCGGGGACGGGATGCACGAGAAGTACACCGGGATGCCCACAATGAGCGCGAAGTATCTGCAGGACTACTGCAGCCAGACGAAAGAGGCGTTGGAAACGGGGAAGTTTCTTTATTTTGCCCACCCGGACGTGGTGTGGTATATGGGACCGGGCAGGATCTATGAGGAGGAGATGACGAAGCTGTGCAGGTACTGCGCGCAGGCCGGGATCCCGCTTGAGATGAACCTCCTGGGCGTCCGTGAGGGCAGGAATTACCCGGACGAGCGTTTCTGGAAGATCGCCGCGCGGGAGGGAAACTCCGTCATCTACGGCTCTGACGCGCACCACGCATACCACGTATATTCACCGGGAGCGATCGCAATGGCGAACCGTTACCTCAAGAAGTGGGGGATCCCGCGGGAGAGAGTGATCGACGTGATCGGCCGCGAGGCGAAAGGGTGGCTCAGATGAGGGGAGAAGGACGCGCGCTCCCCGCGCTTATGGTCATCGCCAGCGCCATTCTCTGGGGCCTTTACGGAACGTTCGTTACGATCCTGACTTCGATGGGACTCTCGGGGAACGCCCTGGTATTCCTGCGCATGCTCGCGACAGCGCTGCCGGTCGGCATCCTGATCCTTTTTACGGACCGCTCCGCGCTGCGGGTGAAGAAGGCTGACGTGCCTCTGTTTTTTGCCAACGGGCTGTGCAGCCTCCTGTTCTTTACGTTCTGCTATACGGCTGCCATCAAAGTGACCAAAATAGCGACCGCCGCCGCGCTTCTCTATACTGCGCCGGCGATCGTCATGGTGCTCTCGGCGATCCTGTTTGGCGAGCGGCTTCACGCGCGGAAGGTGCTCTGCTGCCTGCTGGCGGTTGCCGGATGCGCGCTCGCGTCGGGGCTCGGGGGAGAGCTGTTCGCGGGCACTTCCGCAGGGCCGGCCGCTGCGGCGGGTGCTCCCATCACACCGGCGGGCTTTCTGCTCGGCCTTGGATCGGGGCTGGGATACGCGCTGTACAGTATTTTCAGCCGTATGATTTTGAACCGCGGCTACACGGTCTACACAAATGTGTTCTACAGCTTTGGGATCGCAATGTTCGGATTTCTTGTACTGGCCTGCGCGGACGGCACGGTAATGCAGGTGTTCGAGAGCCCCGAGCGGACGGCGCTGGCACTCCTATGCGGATTGCTCACCGGAAGCATAGCGTATGTTCTTTACACGACCGGCATGAAGGGGATGGAGACGTCCCGCGCGGCGCAGCTCACCACCATTGAACCGGTCACGGCTGCGATACTGGGCAGCGTGCTGTTCCGCCAGCCGCTCTCCGTGTGGGAGATGGCCGGGATCGCGATGGTCGTGGGATCGGTGATCCTGATGAATGCGGGAGATCGAACCGGTTATAAACAGACAGAAAAATATTGAAAGTCAGGAATAAATAAAGATAGGAATAAGTGAGGTAACCATATAATGCCCTGTACAACACTGCTCGTAGGAAAAAAAGCAAGCTATGACGGCTCGACAATGATCGCGCGAAACGACGACTCCCAGTCCGGGAAGTATACCCCCAAGAAACTTGTCATCGTGAAGCCGCAGGACCAGCCGCGCCGCTACCGCTCTGTCATCAGCCATGTCGAGATCGACCTTCCGGAGGATCCCATGCGCTATTCCGCGGTGCCCAACGCCCTCGAAGGCGAAGGGATATGGGCCGGCGCGGGCGTGAACGCGGCCAACGTCGCAATGACAGCCACGGAGACGATCGCTTCCAATGAGAGAGTACTGGGCGCTGACCCGCTGGTCGTCCTTCGTCCCGCGGGAGACGGTCAGCCCGAACAGCCGGGCGGCATCGGCGAAGAGGACCTCGTGACGATCGTCCTGCCCTATATCCGCAGCGCGAGGGAGGGCGTCCTGCGCACCGCGGAACTTTTGTCAAAATACGGAACCTACGAAATGAACGGCATGGCCTTCGCCGATGTGAACGAGATCTGGTGGATGGAGACGTTCGGCGGCCATCACTGGATCGCGAAGCGCGTCCCGGACGACCAGTATGTCGTCATGCCCAACGAGTCGGGAATCGATTCCTTTGACCTGACGGATGCAATGGGAGCAGGGATCAACCACCTGTGCAGCCCTGACCTGAAGGAGTTCATGGAAGAGAACCATCTGGATCTGGCGATGGAGAACGGAAAGGCGGGCGTCTTTAATCCCAGGATCGCCTTCGGAACCCAGAGCGACGCGGACCATGTCTACAACACGCCGAGAGCGTGGTATATGCTTCGCTATTTTAATCCCAGAAGAGCGAAGTGGGACGGACCCGACGCGCGGTACACGCCCCGCAGCGACGATCTGCCTTGGAGCATGAAACCCGAGCGCAAGATCACTGTGGAGGACTTCAAGTACATCCTATCGAGCCATTTCCAGGGGACGCCCTACGACCCGTACAATACGTGCGGCGATACCTCCATGAGAGGCGCTTTCCGCTGCATTGGCGTGAACAGGACGGATTTCCTCGCTCTTTTGCAGCTTCGCCCGTACGTGCCGGAGGAGATCCGCGCTGTGGAGTGGCTGTGTTTTGGCTCAAATGTGTTCAACAGCTTTGTGCCTTTCTACCCGAATACGGTCAAGGTGCCGGCGTATCTGAACTTTACGGAGGAAGCGGTCGACACGGACAGCTTCTACTGGTGCAGCCGGCTCCTTGCGGCGCTTGCTGACGCACAGTACATGCACTGCAAGTTCCTCATCGAGCGGTATCAGATCAAGGTGATGGGCCTGGCGCACAGGATCCTGAACGAGACGGACCGGAAGGTGAGAGATTGGGAGGGAGCCGGTGCCGGAGCCGTGACGTCGGGCGGCGGTGTTGCGGCGCTGTTTGCCGGTACTATAGCGGCAGGCGGCGGAAAGCAGGCGATCATCGACGAAGCCAATGAGGCACTCGCAAAGATGGTGAAAGAGCAGACGTCGGATGTGCTCGGAAAGGTGCTCCGCGAGACCAGCAACCATATGAAGAATGCGTATGCGAGATCGGATGCGTAAGAAATGAAGCGGCTGCCGCACACGCGCAGGTTTTCCTCCTGGTCAGTGCGGCAGCCGCTTTTTCGTTGAGCTTATTTCTTCTTGAACAGCGTCGCCTGGTAGCCGGTCCAGAACGCCTTGTAGAGGTGATAGTTCGTGTACAGAAGCACCAAAGCGATCTTGTCGCGGCGCGGAGCGAGCGGATCGCGCAGGATGTTCATCCGGTTGCGAAGGATGAAATCGATGATCTCCCGGCGCTCCTCGTCGTAGCCCTTTACGTGCAGCATCTGGTTGAGCGTGCTGAAACGCGCGTAGACGCGCCGCCTTAGGATGGCCTGCCGCAGGGACGGATACGCCTTGCGTACATCGCGCCCCATCCGGTCGGTCATCTCGAGAAGATCGAGCTTGCGCGGCGAGAAGCTGCTGTTGACGATGGAGTTCATATGGTACATATAGTGATATTTTGACTCATAGCCCACCGCGATGCCGGTGTCGCACTGCATCATCAGCTTGTAGGTCGTGCCGATGTCCTCGAAGATCTTTCCCTTGGGATAGGAGACGCAATCGAAGAGGCTGCGGTGATAGAGCTTCGCCCATGCGGACGTGTCGATCACGTCGTGGTAGAGCATCCGCCGCAGGCAGGTCTCGATGGTCATGCACTCGTCACCTTCGCCGCCGTGGTCTGAGACCTTGCCGCTGTCGTACTCTGTGAGGTGCTGGCAGACGGACATCTTCGTGCCGTACTTCCCGATGAGCCCGTACAGGTACCCGATATAATCGTCATCTACGTAGTCATCGGGATCGATGCAGGCGATGTACTCGCCGGTGGAGTGCGCGATCCCGTAATTGCGCGCGTCGGAGAGGCCGCCGTTTTCCTTGTGCAGCGCCTTCACACGCGGGTCCTTCGCGGCGTAGTCGTCGCACATCGCGGGGCAGCCGTCCGGGGAGCCGTCATCGACCATCAGGATCTCGAGATTGTCGTAGGTCTGGCGAAGAACAGCTTCCATGCAGCGGTCGAGGTAGGATTCTATGTTGTAGATCGGAAGGATGACAGAAATCAGTGGTCTGTTCATAAATTATGGCCTTTCGCGTGCTTTCCTGTGTGAGGATTAGTGGTTATCTCATTATAGCACAGGTTATTGTACAAATTCTTTCAATAATGCTATGATACAGACAGATATGTCAAAACAGCGCAGGCAGCCATGATAGACGGGGCGGCGGTGTTTTGACAAAAAGCGGCGCGGTGCGCGCCTTGTCAGGATCTAACCCATATATACGGAGGTATACGGATCATGCTTAAAGACCCGGTGAAGACCAAAAATGAGATCGTAGAGTGGATCAGAAACTATTTTGAGGAGAACGGAAAGGGCTGCAAAGCCGTCATCGGTATCTCCGGCGGAAAGGATTCCAGTATTGCCGCTGCTTTGTGTGCGGAAGCTTTGGGCAAGGAAAACGTCGTTGGCGTTCTGATGCCCAACGGCGTCCAGAGCGATATTTCCGATTCCATAAAGCTCGTGGAGTTCCTGGGGATCCCGTATGTGGAGCTCAATATCGGCGGCGCGTTCCAGGCGATGAAAGAGATGCTCACTTCAAACAGTGATCTTTTGGCGCTGAGCGGGACGGACGGGATCACGAGAGATACCGAGATCAACCTGCCTCCGAGGCTGCGGATGTCGACGCTGTACGCGGTCGGGCAAATGCTGCCGGGCGGCGCGCGCGTGGTCAACACGTGCAACGCCTCTGAGGACTACGTGGGCTATTCGACAAAATACGGCGACGCGGCAGGCGATTTCAGCCCGCTCTCGCAGCTGCTCGTCCATGAAGTACGCCAGATCGGCGATGTGCTGGGTCTGCCCGCTGACCTCGTTCACAAGACGCCTTCGGACGGCCTCAGCGGACAGGATGATGAGCAGAAGCTCGGCTTCACCTATGCGATGCTGGACAACTATGTGCTCACAGGGGAGTGCGAGGACGAGGCGATCAAGGCGAAGATCGACCGCCTTCACAGGATCAACCTGCACAAGCTTCGCCTGATGCCCGCCTATATGCCCGGCATCTCGGACAGGAGCATTATGGAGTAAAGCGTTAGCTATGAAGGGGGCCGGCACTCGGAGAGGTGCCTGCCCCCTTTTGAAAGTGAGTCAAGGGGACAGACCCTTTGGCTCATTTGAATTGTGTGCAATTGATCTGAGCCAAAGGGTCTGTCCCTCTGACTCACTTTGAGGAATTCGTAAATGTTTGACAGACGTCTGATGGCCATGTGCCCGGAGAGCAAAAAATATATCGCAGGAAACATCCTCCTGCAGTGGCTGGAACTGTGTCTGAACGCGGTGATGATCGGCCTGATCGCGGACGCGGCCGAGAAGCTCTACCGAAGAGCTCTCACGCCGCGGGGCGCCGCGCCGGCCCTTATGATCATCGCGGTCACGATCGCGCTCCGCTTCTTTATCGCGAGATACGCGGTCCGGATGAGCTACCTCGCCTCGCGGACCATAAAGCGCAAGATGCGGAGCCTGATCTATAAGAAACTGCTCAAACTCGGTATGGGTTACCGCGAGAAAGTGACGACTGCGGAGCTGGTGCAGGAGTCGGTCGAGGGAGTAGACCAGCTGGAGAGCTATTTTGGCCTGTATGTGCCGCAGTTCTTCTACGCGTTCCTCGCGCCGCTGACGCTGTTCGGCCTCTTTGTGCTGGCAGGGAGCCTGCGGGTCGCGCTCGTCCTTTTGATCTGTGTGCCTCTGATCCCGGGAACGATCATGATGGTGCAGAAGATCGCCAAGCGAAGGCTGGCAAAATACTGGGACCAGTATACGAAACTCGGCAGCACCTTTCTCGAGAATCTGCAGGGGATGACGACGCTCAAGATCTATAAGGCGGACGCCTTTAAGAACAAGCAGATGAACGAGGAGTCCGAGCACTTCCGCGTCATTACGATGAAAGTGCTCACGATGCAGCTCAACTCGATCATTATCATGGACGCCCTCGCGTACGGCGGCGCTGCTGTCGGGATCGTTCTGGCGACCCGCTCGTTCGCGGACGGGACGCTCGGGCTCGCGCAGTGCCTGTTCATGATCCTTCTGTCGGCGGAATTTTTCCTGCCGATGCGCAGGCTCGGGAGCTATTTCCACGTCGCGATGAACGGCATGGCGGCCAGCGACAGGATCTTCCGCTTTCTTGCGGTCGGGGAGCCGCCTGAAAAAACAGAGCAGTTCCCCGAAAGGGGAGGCATGTTCCTGTTCAAGAGCGTTGGCTTTTCCTACGACGGCGAGCGGGATGTCCTGCATCGCATCAACATGCAGATCCCGAGAAACAGCTTTGTTGGTATCGTCGGTGAGAGCGGGAGCGGGAAATCGACGATTGCCTCTCTTTTGACCGGGCGGCACACGCAGCAGGAGGGGACGATCCGGATCGACAATACGCCGATCGGGGACTGCTCGCAGGAGAGCCTCATGCGGGGGATCACCTATATCGGGTCCTCGTCGTACTTCTTCAAGGGAACGGTCAGGGATAACCTCCTCATGGGCGATCCGGAAGCCTCGGACGAGAGGCTGTGGCAGGTGCTCGCGGAGTGCCGGCTGGACGGGTACCTACGCGGGGAGAGAGATACCGTAGACGGCGCGGGCGATTCCGGCCGCGCAGGCGGCGACGGTCTCGATACCATGCTCACCGAGAACGCATCGAACCTTTCGGGCGGCCAGAAGCAGCGCCTTGCGCTTGCGAGGGCGCTTCTTCACGACAGTCCGGTCTATATTTTTGATGAGGCGACCAGCAACATCGATGTGGAGAGCGAGGAGGTCATCCTCTCGCGGATCCGCGCGCTGGCAGGCAAAAAAACAGTGATCATGATCTCTCACCGCCTCGCGAACACGAGGGAGGCCGACCGCATTTTCGTCATGGAGAACGGAAAGGTCGTTGAGAGCGGCACGCACCGGGAACTCATGAAGTGGGGCGGCTCTTATTCCGTCCTGTGGAGAACGCAGCAAAAGCTCGAACGCTTCGGGCGCGACGACGACTCCGGAGAGAAGTGGCTCACCGGTGAGATCGAAAAGATCGCCGCGACCGGCGAGATCGATCTGACCGGAATCGGACGGATCGGGAATACGGGAAAAATCGGAAAGACCGCCGCGACCGGCAAGATCGATCTGACCGGCACCGGACGGATCGGGAATACGGGAAAGACCGGAAACACCGGGCGGATCAGTACTGACGGAAAGGAGGCGGAGCGGAATGGCTGAAAAACGTGAAAAAAGCGGCGCGCAGCGCGGCGCAGCACGCAGCGTCTCGAACGGCGCAGCCCGCAGCGCCTCGAACGGCGCCGCTCGCGGCGTCTCAAAATTTGGCACGCTCTTTAAGATGCTGGGCCTTGTGAAACCTCTTACCGCCTACATGATTTTGGCGGTCATTGCGGGTACCTTCGCCTATCTGGCCGTGCAGTTCATCCCGATCCTGGGCGGCTGCGCGATCCTGGACGGACTCGGCCTGGACACCGCGCTGGCGATGAAAACGATCTGGATCCTTCTGCCGGTTCTGGCCCTTGTGCGTGCGGTGCTGCGCTTTGCAGAGCAGCGCCTCAACCATTATATTGCCTTCAGGCTTCTGGCGATCGTGCGCGATCGGGTTTTTGGCGCCCTGAGGAGACTCTCCCCGGCCAAACTGGAGGGCAGGGATAAAGGCAATCTGGTCTCTTTGATCACCGCGGACGTGGAACTCCTCGAAGTGTTCTATGCGCATACGATCTCGCCGATCTGCATCGCGGTAATCGTCGAGGCGGTCATGTGCGTGTATATCGGCTCATACCACGCAGCGCTGGGAATCCTCGCGCTGGCTGCGTACCTGTGCGTCGGCGTTGCGGTGCCGCTCATTGTTTCGGGCGTAAGCGGCGACATGGGCGAGAAAGTGCGCCATCATGCGGCGGAGCTCTCTTCGTGCATGCTGGAGAATATCCGCGGCCTTGACGAGACGATCCAGTATGACTATGGCAGGAAACGGATCGAGGTCACACGCGAAAAGACCAAAAATCTTCTCTGGTACCAGAACACGCTGAACCGTTTGACAGGCCTGAACGCAGCGATCGCGAATACGTTCATCCTGTTCTTCGATGTGATGATGGTGGCGGCCGCCGGCTGGCTGTACTTAAACGGCCGGGTGGGTTTTGACGGGTTCCTGCTTCCGGTACTTGCGCTGCTGTCGTCTTTTGGCCCGGTTTCCGCGCTGGCGAGCCTGGGCACATCCCTGCAAAACACTGTGGCCTCCGGTGCGCGCGTCCTCGCGATCCTTGAGGAGGAGCCGCAGACAGAAGATGTCACAGGACAGCCCGTCGTGGAATTCCACGGAGCGGAGTGCAAAAAAGTGACGTTCGCATATGGGGAGGGAATGGCCCCTGTCCTTCAGAATTTTTTCCTGAGCATCAACGAGAACAAGATCATCGGGATCATGGGAGAGAGCGGCTGCGGCAAATCGACGCTGCTCAAGCTCCTGATGCGGTTCTGGGAAGTGCAGAAGGGTAAGATCGGGATCGTCAACACATACGTCGCCGGCGCACGCAGCACTGCGATGGTCGACATCAACGAGGTCAACACAGCAGATCTGCGCGACATGGAGAGCTACATGACGCAGGACACGCAGATGTTCAAAGATACGATCGCGAACAATATCCGGATCGCGAAGCTTGACGCGACGCAGGAAGAGATCGAAGAGGCGTGCAGGAAAGCGTCCCTGCATGACTGGATCCTGACCCTTCCGAACGGGTACGAAACAAATGTGGGCGAGCTCGGCGACACACTTTCCGGCGGGGAGCGGCAGCGGATCGGGCTCGCGCGCGCGTTCCTGCATGATGCGCCGTTCATGCTTTTGGACGAGCCGACCAGCAACCTGGACAGCCTCAACGAGGCGGTGATCCTGAGGGCGCTCCGGGAGGAAGCCAAGGGAAAGACAGTGCTGCTCGTTTCGCACAGGAAATCTACGATGAGAGTTGCGGATATGGAGATCAGTATGTAGGTTGTGCTGTCCGCTGAACGCTCATTGAACGATTTTTGACAACTTAGGTTGGGATTGAGTGGTCTTTGATGTGAAAGGCCGGTTAAGGGACGGTGGAGGTATGCCGGGCGTCCCCAAAGCGGCAAATTGAGTGGTCTTTGATGTGAAAGGCCGGTTAAGGGACGGTGGAGGTATGCCGGGCGTCCCCAAAGCGGCAAATTGAGTGGTTTTTGATGTGAAAGGCCGGTTAAGGGACGGTGGAGGTATGTCAGGCGTCCCCAAAGCGGCAAACTAACGACGAGAGGAACAAAACAGGGGGAAATGATGGACACGAGAGAGACAACAAGGCTGTTCAAGGACGAGCAGGGCGATTACAGCTGGGTGTACAGGCTGGATATGTACAAAAACTATTCCATACTTAAAATGATCCTGAAGGCGATGGGAATTTGTTTGGCTGTTGTCTTTGGTATCATCATTGCAATCTTATTACCGGATATCGGCAGGTATGATCCTAAGTTAACGTTCGGTGTTCCGCTTCTTGTCTTTGCAATCACCATTCTCATCACCATCGGCTGCTATTATCTCGTGGCTTTGATCTATGGCGGATACTACGTGGCAATCTATAAAATGAATGAGAAACGTATCGCACAGTATCAGCCGTCTGACCAGGCTCAGAAAAACAGGGCGATCGGACTTTTCACGGCGATGGCAGGAATTGCTACGGGAAGTGCCGGAACGATGGCGGCAGGTTTTATTCTTCACGGAAGAACGATCGTGGAGACGAATTTCGATTCCATCAAGTCCCTGACATTTGTTCCCTCTCTGGGCGAGATCCGTGTGCATTCTTTCCTTTCCTGGTACACGGTATATGTGAGTCAGGAAGACTATGAATTTGTTAAGGAGTATATGAGGTCGCGCAGCACGAGGGCCAGGATCAAAGAAAAGTGAGTGATCCCGGAATAGTTGCGGAGAAGTAAAGCGGGAGGGAGAGTCAATGTTTAAAGTGATCGCCATCGTATTTCTTGGTGCAGGTGTTGTGGAGGCTATTCTTACTGCGTACCAGAAATGGAAAAAGAAATAATGCATTAAAAAAGGCAGCGGGGACTTTCCGGCCGCCTTTTTTATATTAAATCCAGTCATCATCAAAGTGCTTGATTTTCTCCAAGGATCATCTTGTCTATTAATGAGGTATATGCTATCTTTGTCTCAGTTCCCTTATCATTTTCAGACGCGGGGGAACTTCTGAGATATTCTGAATATCCGTGTTATCTGTGCGAAATCCGCGAAGTCCCAAAACGGTTAAGCATTCATCATATCAGACATTTGCAGCGTTAGCGGTTAATACCTGACGTTTGTTTCGTATTGCCTTTTTATTCTTTTGGTAAGAAGGATTTCTATTTAATGCCTTAATACCTCAATAATTGATGCTAGCGCTCCAACAATTAATGCCCCAATAAGAGAAAGTGCAATCTTAGCATTGCTATAAGGAGAAGAACTATGTTCATAAATGATTTACGACAGGAGAGAACCCTGCTTCAGCTTACGCAGGAACATCATCTGAATAAACTCTATGCAGCTGACAATCCGTCAGGCATCCTTTTGTGTCAAAAACACCACAAAGGTATCCGCTGGCAAAGAAGAGACTTACAGAATGGTCAATTAATAACAGTCAATCTCTCCAAAAAGGAAAACAAGCTGGCAGAAAAGCTGGCAGTCAATCTGTATCGGTTGATATGCATCCAGAATCTTCAAAGTCAAATAGCTATTATCGACAATCTGATCAGAAACTATTCTTCGGGTACACAGCTGAAAAAAACGAATGCAGAAACGGAAAAGGAAGAAATTGCGCAGAATAGTTTTTTGACAGGACTTCCGATAGACCGGCTTTTTTACAAGGTTCGGAATTGCCCGCATGAGCCGGCCGATTTTTTTGATGTTCAGTCGCCGTACAGGCCGTTCATCGTTGCGCATTTGCAGTCTGAATACGCCGATATCATCGAATGGTATCTCGGAGAATTTGTTCAGTACAATGAACATCCGGAGCGCAGGCAGTTTCCGGTGAAACTCGGATACAATGTCCGGTCCAAGTCAGAAGTAATGGCTGCCGACCGGCTCTTTGAGGAGGGAATCCTTTTCCATTATGAAGAAAGGCTGTTGATGCAGTTTGGTGATCCTGCATGGCCGGATTTTTTGATCCCGATCACTCTTTTTGAAAAGTATGCCTGGGAGCATTATGGAGCCATGGATGAAGAAAAGTATTATAATCGCACACGCGGCAAAATACTGAACTATCTGGATAACAGGTGCCTTCCGGGGATCAACATGATCACAACGTACGAAACGAGGAAGAACCCTTTGACAGAAGAACAGGTCGACCAGAAGATCCGCTGGATCAAATACCGCTACAGGCTGGCGTTTGCCGACTTGCCGCCGGATGAATCGTTCAATTTGTATGATCTTGCAGCACATGTAAAGCAGTACAGGAATGGAAGAGGTCAGGTTTGAGTTTTGTGGCCGTTTAAGGGACGGTGGAATGGTATCGGCCGTCCCCAAACCGGCATAATTGTGCAGCAGTAAGAATAAAAAGGCCGCCGCATCCGCGGCGGCACAACCTCTTTTACATCTTGATCCATCCAAAAGCGTTTGCCACTGAGCTGAGCAATATGATCAGCACGAATATTGGCGCGATATAGCGGATCATGACACGGAAGATCTTCTTGCGCTTAAAGGGATGACCCTCCACTTCCACTTCCTGCTCGAGGCGTTCGAGCCCCATGCACCTTGTGACGAGCAGGCAGATCCCGAGCGCCGCGATGGGCATCATCACGGAATTGGTGATGAAATCAAAGAAATCCAGGAACGGCATTCCAAGGATCGTGATGAAGGCGAGCGGTCCGTAGCCGAGGCAGGACAGCGTGCCGAGGCCGACCATAATGACAGCCATGACGGAAGTCCCTTTTACCCGGTTCCACTTGAATTCATCCACAAGCGTGGAGACGGCGCTCTCTGTCAGCGCGATGGAACTGGTGAGCGCAGCGAACAGGACCAGCGTGAAGAACAGGATGCCGATCAGCCTGCCGAATCCCATGCTCGCGAAGATCTTGGGCATCGTCACGAACATCAGGGAAGGGCCCGCTTTGAGGGCCTGCGGATCGCTTCCGGAAAACGCGAAGACAGCGGGAATGATCATCATGCCCGCGAGGATCGCGATCGCGGTGTCAAAGAACTCGACCTGACGGGTGGAATCCTCGATGCTGACCTCCTTTTTCATATAGGAGCCGAATGTGATGAGGATTCCCATCGCGATGGACAGGGAATAGAACATCTGTCCCATCGCAGAGACAACGGTCATCCACGAGAAATTCTCAATGTGCGGGATCAGGAAATAGACCACGCCCGCCATTGCGCCGGGACGCGTGATGGTATAAACGCTGATCACGATAGCAAGCACCAAAAGGATCGGCATCATGATGCGCGATACCCGCTCTATCCCGTTTTCCACGCCCATGAAAATAATAAGGAGATTGAGGGCGACAAAAACCAGGAACCACAGCTCTGTGGTTCCGCCGTTCGTGATAAAGTCCATAAAAAAGCTGTCTGAAGCGATCACGTCCATGTCCGTGGTCAGAAATGCGTAGAGATACTTGCACACCCATCCCCCGATGACGGAATAATACGGACAGATCAGTATAGGGACGATCGCGTTGATCCATCCCCCCGCCCTCGAGATAGGAGTATTGCTGTAGTATGTGAATGCGCTCACGGGGCTTTTCTGCGAAGAGCGCCCGATGGCGGTCTCGGCGACGATCATCGTGTAGCCGAAAGTGACAGCAAGAATGATATAGACTAAAAGAAAAGCACCGCCGCCGTATTTGGCCGCAAGATAGGGGAATCTCCAGATGTTGCCAAGTCCCACGGATGCCCCCGCAGCGGACAGGACAAATCCCAGTTTCCCTGTAAATGAGCTTCTTTCGTTCTGTTCCAATGTTTTGCCTCCTTCATGTCAGTCGATTTTTCCATCATATAACATTTCAGAGGCAAAATCCATCAGTTCTTGGAAAGATAGTAACCGATCAGAGAAGCGAGCGCCAGAAAACATATAAGAACCAGCACATCACGCATAGAAAACCTCCTTGCCGCAAGTAAACGACACTTGTCTGCAGGCGGTGACATCATCACAGCCTGTTCATTCTGTATCCGACACCGATTCTTGTCTGGATATACCGGGGGTGCGTGGTGTCTTTTTCTATTTTCTTTCGAAGAGAAGCCATAAAGACCCTCAGGGAAGCGAGGTCGCTGTCCAGGGTGTTGCCCCAGATCGCGTCCGTCAGGTAGGTGTGTGTCAGTGTTTTGCCGACATTTTTGCAAAACAGACAGAGCAGTTTGTATTCGATCGGCGTCAGCGATAGTTCCTCGCCGTTCATGTAAGCAATTCCCGCGGCAAAATCCACCATCAGTTCACCGTTTTCGAAAATATGGGACGCCTTGTCGCCCTGTACAGCGTTGAGCCGCCTCTGGGTGACGCGCAGGCGCGCAAGAAGCTCATCGACGGAGAACGGCTTCGTCAGGTAGTCGTCGGCGCCGGCATCCAGCGCATCGATCTTATCCGTATCTTCGCTCCGGGCGCTGATCACGATGATCGGAGTAGACGACCAGGTGCGGACTTTGCGGATCAGGTCGACACCATCCATATCCGGGAGGCCCAGGTCAAGAAAAATGACGTCCGGACGGTGGGACGTGATCTGCAGCAGAGCATCTGATGCGTTTGACGCCGTCAGATAGCTGTATCCATGCAGGTCCAGAGTCGTCGCCATGAGATTCCGGACCAGCTTATCATCTTCAATAACAAGAACTACGAATTTATTCATAATTGATTGCCCAAGCTCCTACGAAGTTAGTGCTTTAGTGGTAATTATTCCTGCTGAGAGGGAGAGTGAACATGAACCGCGCACCGTGCGGTTCGGCGTCGGTGAGCCAGATCTCGCATCCGTGAGCCCGGATGATCGAGCGGCACAGCGCGAGACCGAGGCCGAGGCTCCTTTTGCTGTCAGTGACCTGTTTGCGGCCGCTATAGAACATTGTAAAGACCTGTGTTTTCTCCGAATCCGGAATGCCGGGTCCGTTATCCGCGACAGTTACAACAATGCATTCTTCATTCCGGACCGGGCCTATTTTAACAGACCCATCTTCCCGGAGCGCGCTGAGTCGGTCAGTACTGATCCGGATCGTGGAGCCGGCCGGCGTATATTGGATCGCGTTGTTGATCAGATTGATCAGCACCTGTACGATCAGCCGGCCGTCCACGTCCACAAGGAGCGTTTCGGGGGAGGGCTCCGCTACGATCGTATATTCGCTGCCGCGTCGGTCAATATGCTGCAGCGCTTCTGAAATAATGTCGTCGATGAGTTCCGGTCCTATGCGGAGATTCATCGTTCCGCCTTCGATACGGCTGACGGCGAGGAGGTTTTCCACGAGGCTGCCCAGCCAGACAGAATCCTCGTAAATATCGCTGTACAGCTGCATTTTGGTCTTATCGTCCAGACTGTTTCCCAGGGAAAGAAGGTTACTCGCGTTGCCTGAAATGGAGGTCAGGGGCGTGCGCAGGTCATGGGAGATGGACCGCAGCAGGTCCGCCCGCAGCTTTTCGTTGCGGCGGCGGATCACCTCTTCTTCTTTTTCGCGGCGGATCCTCTCTTTTTCCAGCGCCATCGAGCATTCGCCGAGGATCGAGACGATAAGCTCTACATCAAACTGGTCGGTGGGTTCGTACTGCTCGTCCCACAGGTCGATGCCGATCACGGCGTAGACGTATTCGTGGCTGCTGACCGGGAAGTAGCGCAGGGGGTTCGCCGGAAACATCCCGGTTCCGCGGCCGGCCTGTTTATTATACATAGAGACCCATTTGATGGCGGGAAGGCTTTTGACATCCGTTTCCTGTTCCTGCGCCTGTAATGCGTCGGATGAGAAAAAGAAGCATTTTTCGAGGCCTTTATTTCTGTCATAAAGGAGCATCGGCCTCCCGATCAGTTTCGTCAGCTGTCCGCAGGTGGTCCCCAGGATCTCGTCGTATTCGCTCATTTTGTGGAGCTGGCTCGCCGTGTCGAACAGGAGCTTTGT
>CACXMK010000019.1 GCA_902768735.1 uncultured Lachnospiraceae bacterium
CAGTTCTTCCTTGCTCATCTCCTTGCCGCCCCTCACATTCTCCGGGAATGACCTGCCAAATGCCAGGTGGCACGCCGCGTTCTCATCGTACAGCGTATTAAAAAACAGGATCCCTGACTGCGAGATCGGCGAATCGTAAGGGACCAGCGCGACTTCTCCCAGGTACGATGACCCCTCGTCAAAACTCAGCAGCTGCGCCAGCGCTTCTCTCTCTTTGTTCGCGTCGAACTCCACGACCTTTCCGTTCTCAAAGCGCAGCCGGAAGCCGTCTATCACTTTCCCCTGATAGTCCAGCGGCTTCGACGCGTATACGACGCCGTTGACGCCTGTCCGAAGCGGCATGGTGAAGCACTCCTCCGTCGGCATGTTCGGGTCAAAAAAGACACCTTCCGGCGTTCTGCATCCTCCGCCGACCCAGATATGGTCCTTCACGAGTTCGACATAGAGGTCCGTTCCCTGCCCGCCGGTGAAATGCAGCTTCTCAAAGCCGAACGCGTTCAGCTTCGTAGCGTGTTCGAGCATCTCTGCGTCGTGCTTCTCCCACTCCGCAATGGGATCGTTGTCTTCCGTCACCCTTGTCACCGCAAAGATCGCGTCGCCGAGCTTCTCAAACGCCTCGTCTTCGGGAAGATCCGGGAAAACGGCCTTCGCCCAGTCAGCGGAAGGCACACCGATCACACACCACTGCCCCTCATTGTTCAGCGTATAGGTCATAAGGTCCGCCATTTTAGAGTAATAGGCTACGTTGGCCGCCCTGATCTTATCGCCGTCGACGCCGGCCATTGCCCCGGGCGGATCGGAGAGGACCGTGATGTAACAGGACCCCTTGTCGTGCTGGTACTTCACCTTGTCATATTTCCACTGCGGCACCTCTGACAGCACTTCCACGGTCCCGTACTGATAGGCCATTTTCGACAGGTCGTTGTCGTGCCATTCGACGCTTACCGTTCCGGCTCCGGCTTCGTACGCGTATTTCGCGATCTTTTTTACAAACGCCGCCTCGCGGATGTTCGCGCTGATCACGACCGGCTGGTCTTTCTGGACGTTCGCGCCCTTTTTCACCACAAGCTCCGCAAGTTTGTCATACATCTTTTCTGAAACCATCTTTTTGTCTCCTTTATATCGGTCTGTATATTTCCATTATATATTCGAACCCCCCGGTTTTTCAAAGGAATAGCCGAAATTAAGTCCGCTCCGCTTAACACATACGCCTTGCTTTCAGCCCTCTGTACAGGATACTATAACCTGTGTGGGTAATGATGAGATTTTTGTCGGTTTAACGTTTTTATTGGTTTGGGATTTCGATTTGGGATTTCGATTTGGGATTTCAATTTCATCGCGTCATGATCTCCTGCGCACAGACACCAATGTTCAGAAATGTATAGAACGTATAGAAAGGAAAGTGTATGTTCAGTTCCACTATTTTGTTTGTCATGCTCGTAGTCCTTGCCGGCTCCTGTATCCAGAGCGCTCTGGGTTTTGGCGCGACAATGATCACAATGGGGTTTCTCCCGCTCATCATGGATTACGGAAAGGCCATGGGGCTCTCCATCGTCATGGTGAGCATCAGCACCCTGTACATCTCCGTAAAATACAGGAATTCCATCCGATGGGGGATCATGCTCCCCTTCCTGATCCCGACCGCGGTCATCTGCGCGATCGTCAATATCCTCTCCGCCAAAGTCAGCTCAGGCGTCATGTATCTGATGCTGGGCTTCATGTTCGTGGCAGTCTCCCTCTTTTTCTTTTTCTTCTCGAACCGGGTCCACGTGGAACCGACGCCGGTCTCAGGCGCGATCCTCGGCGTGATCTGCGGGATCTGCTACGGCCTCTTCGCCTCCGGCGGGCCGACAGCAGCGCTGTACCTGCTGCCCGCCACCAA
The DNA here is from genome assembly GCA_902768735.1 of uncultured Lachnospiraceae bacterium. Taxonomy (GTDB): domain Bacteria; phylum Bacillota; class Clostridia; order Lachnospirales; family Lachnospiraceae; genus CAG-791. Next base: position 1,883 of record CACXMK010000019.1, read on the forward strand.
AAATAAAAAGGAATACCTGGCTACGATCCAGGCATTCCTTTTTGTCAATAATCTTGTTGTCCTCGTGATCAGTCTGGTCATGAGGCGCCTTTCGATCGGAGATCTTCCTCTCGTCGGAGCCGGCGTCGCCGCAATGTTCGCGGGAACGCTCCTCGGCCTTGTGATCCACGATAAGATCCCCGCCTCCGTATTCGGGAAGGTCATCTACGCCTTCGTCGGGATCGGCGGCGTGTGGATCATCGTAAGCCATCTGATCTAGTCACAACTTCTGCTCCAAATCGCACCGGCTGCGTCAGATCACACCAGCGGCGCGATCGTGACGCCTTCCGCTTCCAGCGCGCGCCTGATCTCTGTGACGAACGCGAGCGCCTTTACATTGTCCCCGTGTACACAGACCGAGTCCGGAATGATCTCGATATCTGTCCCGTCGCAGGCTGTCACCTTGTGTTCCTTCACCATGCGGATGACCCTGGAGATCGCCAGTTCCTCGTCATGGATCACTGCGCCCTCCATCGTCCTGGGCATAAGGCTTCCGTCCGGCATGTACGCGCGGTCCGCGAACACCTCTTTCGCCACGGGAAGTCCTATATCCTCCGCCGCCTTGATGCTCTGGCTTCCGGAGAGTCCCATGAGGATCAGCGAGGGGTCAAACTCCTGCACGGCCTTCGCGATCGCAAGGGCGAGCTTGTAGTCCTTGCCCGCCATGTTATACAGTGCGCCGTGCGGCTTGACATGCTGGAGTTTTACGCCCGCACACTGCGCGAACGCATACAGAGCCCCCAGCTGATAGGTCACATACGCAGCCGCCTCGGCGGGCGACACATTCAGATTCCGGCGGCCGAAGCCCATCAGGTCCGGAAACCCCGGATGCGCTCCGATCCCGATACCGGCTTCCTTTGCCATCGCAACGGTTTTCTTCATCACCAAAGGGTCCGAAGCGTGATAGCCGCACGCGATATTGCAGGACGAGATCAAAGGGATCACCTTTTCGTCCATTCCGATCGTATACGCACCGAAGCTCTCTCCCAGATCACAATTCAGATCGATCTTCATCCTATAACCTCTCTTCTGTTTCGATTATTCCTTCAGCTCCACGTTCTTGACGTCGAGCAGCAGCATATGCCCCGGCGCGTGTGTGATCGCGAAGTCCGGCTTGACGTTCATGACCACCGACTGCGGCGTAACGCCGCAGGGCCAAAACATCGTCACTTCTCCTTCCTTGATATCGACCGGATCTCCGAATTCCGGATTGTTAATATCTTTGATCCCGATCACGGAAGGATCCCCGATGTGGATCGGGCTTCCGTGCACCTTGGGAAGCGTGGCGGTGACCGTCACTGCCTTCACGACCTGGTGCGGCGGCACAGGCCGCATCGAAACGACCATCTTTCCGGAGAAAACGCCCGCGGGCACAGTGTCGATCCCGGTGATGTACATCGGGACATTCCTGCCCATCGTGTTGTGGCGCATTTCGATCCCCGCCTCGATCATTTCCGACTCGAAGCTGAAGGAGCACCCGATCAGAAATCCCACCAGATCGTCGCGCCAGAACTGCTCCACGTCGGTGTATTCGCCGGTGCAGACGCCCTTCTCATAGATCCTGTATTTGGGGAAATCCTTGGCGATGTCGCAGTCTGTTGCCACGAACTGCGTAAACCGGCTTCCCGTGTCGAGGACCTCGAGAACAGGGCACGCCTTCGGATTGCGCTGTGCGAACAGAAGAAAATCATACGCGTGCTCCTTCGGGAGCACGATCAGGTTCGCCTGCGCATAGCCCGGGCAGAGACCGCTCGTCGGCTCCGTATATTTTCCCTCGCGGATGATATGCCGCATCTGTACAGGTGTCAGATCTTTGTACTCGCTGGTCATCTGGTCTATCCTCCTATCTTTACATAATCTCTTCTCTATATATGTTTATCCTATATATGTTTACCGGCGGCCGAACCGCTTTACGGCTCCGGCCTTCCCCCTGCCGCGGCGCGTTCTTTCCTCTTCCGCTGCCGCCGCCCTTCGCTGTATCACTTTTATCTGCGGAGGACCGCTCTCCTCGAGCTTTTGGCAGTGTTCTTTCCATTCCCTGTCCGCTTTCCGGATCAGCTCCTGCGCTTCCTGCACGGTGCATCTTTCGAACTGCACCTTCTGTCCGGGCCTTAGCTGCGCGAACAGCGGAATATCGACATTGATCAGGGACGCGATCTTGGCGTAGCCGCCGGTCGTCTGTCTGTCCGCCATCATCACTATAGGTTCTCCCGTGCCGGAGATCTGAACGCTGCCGTTCACGATCCCGTCCGAGAGGATATCGTACCCGCCCTTGGACTCGACCTTCGGTCCCGTCAGCCTGTAGCCCATCCGGTCGCTGCGGGGCGTGATCTCGTAGGTGCTTTCGTAGAAAGTACGGAGCCCTTCCTGTGTAAACATCTCTTCCTGCGGGCCCGGGATCACGCGCACGCGGGTAATGTCCGGGTCATCCGGCGAGACGAGCCTGCGGGGAGGCATCCGGCGCCACGACATGTCCTTTAACCCGTTTTCCGGGCTTCGGAGCATGATCGTATCGCCCGCCATGAGCGCTCTTCCGCGATAGCCGCCGATCCCGCAGCGGAGATTCGTGCTCCGGCTTCCCATGACGACCGGGATATCCAGCCCGCCGCCTACGGCGATAGAGCCGTAAATGCCCACGCGCCCCGTCGTGATCCGCACGGTCGTTCCCGCGGGCACACGCACCGCCCTGTCCGCCGGGTATATCCTGCCGCCTGCGTCGATCCCGAAATCGCCGCCGCATACGGCTATGTTTACTGTTTCGTCAAAACACAGCACCGGCCCGATCAGGCAGAATTCCAGCACTGCTTCCGAGGGATCGTTGCCGACCAGTACATTGGCCATCCTGGACGCAACTCTGTCCATAAAGCCGCTCGGCGCAAAACCGCTGTTCTGATAGCCCAGCCTCCCCTTATCCTGGATCGTCGTTCGGGGGCCGGGATTTATCACATGCATTGCCATCTTAGTCACCCCTCCCTGATCCACTGGTATTCATACGTTCCGTTTTCCACCTGCTTCCGGATCGCGGCATATTCTGCTTCCGTGATCGGGACAAAGCGGATGTATTCGCCCGCCTCGTACAGGATCGGTTTCTCCCTGTCGTGGTCATACAGTTTCAGAGGGGTCCGGCCGATGATCTGCCAGCCGCCCGGGGACACCAGGGGATAGATCCCCGTCTGGTCCGCCGCGATCCCGACGGAGCCCGCCTCCAGGCGCTCCCGCGGGTTCCTCAGGCGGGGCGTGCTGATCGAGCGGTCCATGCCGCCCAGATACACGAAGCCGGGCATAAAACCGAGCATATAGATCAAATAGTCCACCGCGCTGTGTCTTCTGATCACTTCCTCAGCGGATAGACCCGCGTGTTCACAGACAGTGGGCAGGTCCGGCCCGAACTCGCCGCCGTAGCAGACCGGGATCACGATCGTGTGCTTTTTCATATGGTCGCTTGTGAGGTCCATCCGCGCAAGCGCCGCATCGATCCCGGCTGCCAGTTCGTCGTATCCCACGGTGACAGGATCATAATGTACCATGAGCGTGGCGTAGGTCTGTACGTACTCGTTCACGCCCTCAATGTTTTGATTTGTGAGATAGTTCCTTGCGATCCGCACGATCCGGCTGGTCTCCGGGTCGATCTCGTTTCCGAAGACGATCGTCAGGGCAGAATCTCCCACGGGCAATATTTTGTATTCCATATAAATCCCTTAAATACTATCTTATTCGCTGTTAAAACCGCGGAATGGCGCTTCCGTTCCGCGGCACGGTCAAAATACGAGCTATGACCCGTAGCACGCATGCTGCGGGTCATAACTATAATACAGCATTTTTCGTCCGTGCGGAATCAGCCTCCGATCAGCGCCTTCAGGCCGCTGATGAACGCATTCATGTTTCTGAACGCAATGAAGAGGAAGACCGCGATGACCAGGACAACGAGGATGTTGAACCAGGTCTTGTTCTTGTATTCCTTCAGGATGTTATCGTCGTTTGAGACGATCAGAAGAAGGATACCCGTGATCGGAAGAAGCAGCGCGTTGGCCGCCTGCGCGAACAGGATGATCTGGGTAGGGCTGGCGCCCAGTGTGCAGGTCGCGAAAATACCGAACGCGAGAACGATGATCCAGAAGACCTTGAAACGGGGTTTCTTCATATCTTCGCCCCATCCGAGGATTCCGGAGGACGCGAATGCCGCCGCCAGAGGAGCGGTCAGCGTGCTCGTGATACCGGCCGCGAAAAGGCCGATCCCGAAGATAAAGGTCGCCCAGCTTCCGAGAAGAGGCGTCAGCGCCTTGGCCATATCGGCACCGGATTTGATCTCTCCGCCTGTCGCGTGGATCGTCGCTGCCGCGCAGACGATGATCGCCATAGAGATCACGCCGCCAAGGCCAATGGAAAGGATGGAGTCGAATCTGGAGTTCGCAAGCGCGTCTTCTTTATCCTCGACATTGCCCCATTTTGTGGAGGCGGATGCCGCGTGCAGATAGATGTTGTAAGGGACAACGGTCGTTCCCATAAGGGCCGCTACGGTCATCCAGTTTCCGCCGTCCGGAACCTTGAAGCCGAACATGCCGGCAAACACAGCGCCCCAGTCGGGCTTTGCCGCAAATGCACAGATCAGGAAGATAATGCCCATCAGTACGACGAGCGCCGTCAGGATATTTTCCACGCGCTGGTAGCTGCCGGACCACAGCAGGAAAAACGCAATGATCCCGAGGATCAGGGCGAGTACGATCTTGGCAGTGCCGTTATCCGCAGCAGGGATCGCCGCCTGAATACCGAGGATCGATCCGGTCAGGTTTCCTGTCTCATAAGCGATATTTCCGATAAAGACAGCCGCGATGACGAGGATCGCGATGAGGATCCTCGCACCTTCGCTCGTAAACTTCGCGCGGAGCGCTTCTCCGAGGCCCATCCCGGAGACAATGCCGAGCCTTGCTGCCATAGACTGCATGATGATGACTGAGATGACCGAGAGGAGCATCGCCCAGAGGAGCGTGTAGCCTGCGGTCGCGCCGGAAATGGAGCAGGATGTGACGGTTCCGGGGCCGATGAACGCCGCTGCGACGAGGGCGCCGGGACCTACGTTCTTGATACGTGTCATAAATTTGTCCATAGTGATTCTCCTTTACTTACAAAAAGATGATTGCACACTTGAGTATTCTACAATATATAAACGATAAACGCTACAGCAATTTAACGCGAAACAGTAAAAAAGTGGCAAATTCCCCCAAAAAATATAAAAAAAAGACAAAAAAAGAGCAGAGTATCTGATCAAATAGATGATCCATAGAACCTCTCTGCTCTCTTCGAAGTGGAGACGGTGGGACTCGAACCCATGACCTCAACACTGCCAGTGTCGCGCTCTCCCAACTGAGCTACGCCCCCATGTCATATGATTTTCATTCGACAAATAGTATCTTACTGTAAACAGGCGGAAAAAACAACCATTAAATTCCTTTCCGCCTGCTATTTCCGTTACGGGACGCCCGTATCAAGGCCCGCGATCGCGAAGTGCTCGCCCGGTGTATCCGATCTCATCTTGTACTCATATTCCGTGCGCAGGTCGTCCCCCAATGTCTCATTGAGAGTGCCTGTCAGATCCTCGTAACTGATCTTATTCTCAGCGTCGTCATAGGCGACACGTTAAATATTCTTCACAAACAGCGCCCTCACCGCGTTCAGCACGCATAGCACCATGACACCCACGTCCGCAAAGATCGCGAGCCACATATTGGCGATACCCAGTGCGCCCAGAATAAGGCACAGGAGCTTCACGCCGATCGCGAAAAAGATGTTCTCATACACGATCCTGATGCACTTGCGCGCGATGCGGACCGCCTTTGAGATCTTGCGCGGATCGTCGTCCATGAGGACCACATCCGCCGCTTCGATCGCCGCGTCAGAACCGAGCGCGCCCATGGCGATGCCAAGGTCCGCGATCGCGAGCACCGGCGCGTCGTTGATGCCGTCCCCGACAAAGGCCAGGGACGCCTTCGGGCCGGCCTGGGCGCTTTTCTCTTTCATCAGTTTTTCCGCGAGGTCGACCTTGTCCTCGGGCAGGAGCTCCGCGTGGACTTCGTCGATCCCGACCTCTTTGGCAACGCTCTCCGCCATGGACCGGATGTCTCCGGTCAGCATCACGGTCTTTACGACACCCGCATCCTTCATGGAACGGATCGCCTCCTTCGCGCCCGGCTTGATCTCGTCGGAGATCACGATATGGCCGAGGTACTCGAAAGTTCCTGCCGTCTTGTCCTCATCCGCTTTCGCGCCGGAGACCGGGTCAGCGCCTGTCACTTTTTTGGCACGCGCCACATATACGATCGTACCGACACTCCCGCAGGCGTCGCAGGACACGTCCAGCTGCTCCATCAGTTTGAGGTTGCCCGCCGCGGCCTGCACGCCGTCAACACGTGCGATGACGCCTTTTCCGCTGATCTCCTGCACATCTATGACCCTGCCTGTATCGACCGCCGCGTCGCCGGCCTCATATGCCCGCCGGATGCTCGACGCGATGGGATGCGTGGAATGGCACTCCGCGTGCGCCGCCAGTTCGAGGATCCCGGCAGCCTCCATCTGCTCGTCTTTCCCATCGTGCACTGCCGTTACCTCGAAGTTTCCCTTCGTGATCGTTCCGGTCTTGTCCATGACCACGTATTTGACGTTGGCCAGCGTCTCCATGAAGTTGGAGCCCTTGATGAGGATGCCCTGGCTGCCGGCGCCTCCGATCCCTCCAAAGAACGAGAGCGGCACGCTTACGACGATCGCGCACGGGCAGCTGATGACGAGGAATGTCAGCGCTCTGTAGATCCAGTCGGACCAGAGCGCCCAGTCCGAGGTCTTATGAAATGCCAAAACACTGATCACCGGCCCCAATACCGCCAGCGCCAGTGCGCCGTAACAGACCGCTGGTGTGTAAATTCTGGCGAACTTGGTGATGAACTGCTCCGACCTGGCCTTTCGCTCGCCGGCGTTCTCCACCAGCTCCAGGATCTTGGAAGCCGTGGACTCGTCGAACTCCTTCGTGGTCTCTACGCGCAAAAGCCCGGACATGTTCACTGAACCGCTGATGATCTCGTCTCCCGGCTTGACATCCCTTGGCAGGCTCTCGCCCGTCAGCGCGCTCGTATTCAGGGAAGAAGTCCCCTCCACAACGATGCCGTCGATCGGCACCTTCTCGCCGGGGCGGACCACGATAATGCTCCCGACTTCTACGTCGTCGGGATCGACTTTCTCCACTTCCCCGTCCTGCTCGAGATTCGCGTAATCGGGCCGGATGTCCATGAGATCCGAGATGCTGCGCCGGCTCTTTCCCACGGCTATACTCTGGAAAAGCTCTCCGATCTGGTAAAACAGCATGACCGCCACGCCCTCAGCGTACTCCCCGAGGATCATCGCGCCGATCGTAGCCACTGCCATCAGAAAGCACTCGTCGAACACCTGCTTATTTCTGATCCCCTTCCAGGACTTTTTAAGGATGTCATGGCCGACTGTCAGGTAAGGCACCAGAAAGAGCGCGAACCGCAGCAACGGGTACTCCTTGAGCGGAAGAAGAAAAAGAATGACAAGCATACCTGCTGCCACGGCGACGCGCAGCAGCAGGTTCTTCTGCTTCTTATTCAGATTTTCTGTCAGTTTCATAATACTCAGGCCTCCTCCCTGTTTTACAGGAAGATCTGGCAATCGTCCTCCACGACCTTGCAGTTGGCGAGCACGGCCTGCATGACCGCAGCGGGGTCCGCGCCGTCCTCAAATTCCACCTTCATCTTCAGCGCCATGAAGTTGACGACCGCATCCTTCACGCCGTCTGTATTCTTCGCCGCCTGCTCCATCTTGTTCGCGCAGTTCGCGCAATCCACATCGATCTTGTATGTCTTTTTCATTTCTGTCCCCTTTCGTGATATGTGTATGAACGTTACTATGCGCTTCCCTCTGCGAGCGCATCACTTCTCACTCATTGATGTGCTCCAATCCCATCGCAATGATGGTACGCACATGGTCATCCGCCAGAAAATAAATGATCTGCTTGCCTTCCCTGCGTCCGCTCACGAGGCCTGCCTGCTTGAGGAGCCTTAGCTGATGGGAGATCGCGGACTGTGTCATGTTCAGTGATTCCGCCAGATCGCAGACACAGATCTCCGCCTCAAAGAGCGCGAACAGGATCCGGATCCTCGTAGAATCCCCGAAAGCCTTGAAGAGTTCCGCAAGGTCATACAGCTTGTCCTCGGGAGGCATATTGTCGTGTACGAACCGGACCTTATCCTCGTGCACTTCCTTCACATCACAGCAGGGCGCGTCCGTTCTCGAATACATTTTCTCAGCGCTCATCATAAACCTTTCTTTCACAATTCTTTCTTCATCTATTCGTTCTTAAACCATTCTTTCAAACATATGAACAATTATTCATGTGTTTAATTAAATACTACGCTTCTCTCCTGCTGCTGTCAATAGGCAGACAAAAAATCGATGTAACAAAATTGTAATTCTGATAATTGTTTATATAAGTCTGAATTTTCAGATTATTTAAAATTCATCTTGATTATTATCAGAACTTTGTTATAATAGACTTAACAAAAGAAAAGAAGAGCTGATAAGCCTGATACATAATTTCAGAACAAAGGCAAGCAAAATAAAATTTAAAGGAGGTCACGTAAATGAAATTGAGATTTAATTCAAAATAGAGGTATCCGATGACGAGAAAGTCGGATACCTCTTTTTTTTGCGCGTAAGCAATGAGCAATGCACGGATAGATCCGATTTTTCACCAAAAGTTCAAAATTCTCTCTTTCCGGTTTCGCTATAATGAGAATGGCATTTGTGCCATTCCTTTTTTTTGCAGCTTTTCTGTAATCGTTTCGATGTCGATCCGACATGGAAGTAAGAGAGGAAAATCCATGAACAAAGCCTACGAGTCCGGCAATCCCCCCAGATCCGGCTACCGCTCCGCTCCCCCGGAACCCGGTTTCTTTGAGGAGCACAAAATGAGCCTCCTGATTGCCGCAGCTATATTACTGGCTGTGGTGCTTGCTGTCGCTGCCATCGTCGTAAACCCGGCGGGCAAGACGGTGGATCACATAACCGTGACCTATAACGGAGATACCAAAGCCGGCGTCGTTCTGGATGAAAAGAATGCGGGCTTTACGGTGACTGCCTTTTTTAAAGACGGTCATAACGAGAAAGTCACCGGCTGGACCGTGGACGCACCCAGGACGCTCGAAGATACCAAGAAGACCGTCGTCACGATCACCTACCATAAAGCCAGCACGCAGTGCGCAGTACAGTGTACGACCGGCCTGATCCAGTCGATCACCGCCGATTACGACGGCGAGACCTCCGCCGGCACCAAGATCACCGACAGCAATCCCGGCCTACACGTCTACGCGATCCGCGACGGCAGGAAGGCGCTCCTCGAACATGGCTGGCGGGTCGATAACCCCACAGTCCTTGAGAAGGATACTCTCTCCACGGTCCGCATCTCTTATGAGAACTTCTCCTGCTCCCTTTCCATCCGGTGCACGACGAGGGCCATTTCCAGGCTGTCCGCCGCCTATATGGGCAGCACGGAAGAGGGGACCGTGATCTCCAACGGAAACGAGGACCTCACCGTCACCGCGGCCTATGCTGACGGAACAACGGAACCGGTCACCGGCTGGTCGCTCGCAGAATCCGTTACGCTCGCGCCAAAACAGCGCTACCTGCTGGAAGTTCATTACGAGGACAGCCTCTGCGCGCTGGAGGTCACCTGCACGACCCCTACGCCGGAAGAATTCCGGCAGGGCTGCATCTCCACAGGGTATTTCTCCCTCTACTACAATCCCGCTCACTACGCGGGCTCCAATATCGCGGTAAAGGGCAGGATCCTGGACCGTCAGCCGGCTTCAGACGGAAGCGTCGAAGTCTTTCTGGAGATGGACAGCGATTTTCTTGGATTCACGAAGGGAACGCTGTGCGCCGTCTACAGCAAGGCGCTTCACGGGGAACTCCCCCCGGTCGGCACCGATGTCACGATCTATGGCATGTTCAAGGACATCGGCGAGAAAACCCTTGACGGCACTTCCCACAACATGCCTCTGATGAACGCGGAATACGTGGTCGCCGAAGGAACCGGTTCAGAAATCGAGCCGGAGGGACAGACACTTTGATGCATTCCTTAATGAGCCAAAGGGACAGACCCTTTGGCTCATTTCAAAGCCCAAAACCCCGGCAGGTCTGCCGGGGTTTCTATCATGCCGTAGCTTTGCAGTTAGTTTCTCACAGCGCCGCGTCCGTAAACAGGACCTGCCTTCTCTCGAATTCCTCGTAAAACGCTTTCACGGAAGCGCTGGCATAGGGCTCCATATAAAACGTCCGGAGAAAATACAGATTGACATCCCTCTGCACCTGCGCCGATCCCTCCGCTGCGAGTCTCGCTCTTAACCGGCGCACCAGTTTCATCCACTCCGCTTTATACCGCTCATAGCGCGGCAGGTTCGCGATACCGAGCCATTTGTCGATCCTGACTTTGGAGAGCCGGCCCTTCACGCATCCGTCAGGGACGATAAAGTAATACGTCCCTTCCTCGTCAAACTGCCTTCCCAGGGGAAACAGTCTGCAGATCCCGGGGCGGAACGCATGGACCGAGCACCTGCCGTCCTCTTCCAAAAAAGCGCAGACCTCCGTGTCTTCCCTCATCAAAAGGTGAGGAAGGATGACTCCTTCCTCCACATGAAGATCCGCTTTCTCTCCAAGCAGTTCCTCAAAAGTCCTGCCGGTTCCCTCCGTCAGCTGCCACACGTCATAGGGGTCGAGCACGATCGTATCGCCCATGCCCCTGCAGCAGGCCCCGCAGCCGGCGCACTCACTGCTGCAGATCCTGACCATATCCTTTGCGCCGTACAGTTTGCGCTGCGCGCTGTCCGTCGTTTTCTCCATGCACTCCGCCCTCTTTACAGAAGCCCGTCAAGTTCCTTGTAAGTGATCTTCCGCAGGCTGTCCAGCGCATGCTCGATCTCCACGTCCTTTCTCAGGGCAGGATTCATGATCCTGACACCGCGCGCGACGACCATGCGAGGTTTGCGCAGCGCGCTCAGTCCCTCCAAAGGGTTCCCTGCCGTGACGAGAAAATCTGCCGCTTTGCCGACTTCTATGCTCCCCGTCTCGCCGCTGATGCCCGCGATCTCTGCGTTGCCGAGCGTCGCCGTATGGAGCGCGAACGCCTCGGAGACGCCGCAGAAGTTGTGAAAATACTGAAGCTCCCTCCACATATCATAGTGCGTTACGAGCGGACATCCTGTATCGGTGCCGAGCCCGACAGGAATGCCCTCCTCCAGCGCTTTCCGCGCGCACTCGATGATCCCGCGGAGCACAATGCCTGCGTTATATTTGTCCATGGGACGGACATGTGTCTCTTCTGTCTCAAGGAGCGCAAGGGGAAGAACCGGCGAGATCGTCGTGACAAGGGCGGAACCGTTCCCGCGGAACAGATCCATCATCTCCTCTGTCGGCATCGCGCCGTGCTCGATCGTGTCCACGCCCGCGCGGAGCGCTGCGATGACGCCTTCGGTGCTCTCAACATGCGCGGAAACGGGAAGGCCCAGGGAATGCGCCTCTTTACAGGCGGCTTCAATGATCTCCGGAGACATCTTCAGGACGCCGGGGTCTCCTTCTTTCTCCGCGTCCATGATCCCGCCTGTGACCATCAGTTTGATGAGATCCGGACGTCCGCCCGCGATCTTCCTGACATACTGCACCGCTTCTTCCGGTGTGGAGGCCTCATAGGCGAGCGACCCCGCCACATGTCCCCCGGGTACGGAAATACCGGTGTTCCCCGCGAGGATCCTCGGGCCGGGCATCGCCATTCCCGCTTTCCCTCTCCCGAGCGCCGCGCCGAGTCCTTCCGGTGCTGCGGAACCGATAGGGATCCGGGAGATTCCTGTCCGCACAGCGCGCAGCGGAGAATAGCTCCTTTCGGCAGCGGCAGATTTACCCGCTCTCCAGGCCTTATCCCTGAGGATGCACCCCTCCTCGATCTCATTGCGCAGCTTTCCGTCATAGTCAGCGATCCCGCCGACTGTCCGGATCGTCGTCACGCCGCTCATAAGCCCCGTGTACGCGTATCCTCTGCTTTTTGCGCGCACGAATTCTGCTGTCAGGCGGTTCGAAGTCGCGAGTTTGACAAGGCGGACATAATCCTCCGGCGATTTCTTCCTGGCAGAGGGCTTGCCGCCGGAATTGAGATGGACATGAAGGTTGATCAGTCCGGGCATCAGATAGCAGCCCTGAAGGTTTACGATCTCGCAGCCTGAAGGCAGAAGTTCCCCCGAAGGCAACAGCGCCGTGATCCTGCCGTTCTCCACGATGACTGTCTTTCCCTTCCTCGGCACCATCTCTTTTGTGCCATCCAGTATGATCCCACCGATATATGCTGTCTTCATTTCGTATCCCTTCCCGCCGCTGCAGGCAATTTGTTAATATATCATTACAATAGCACACTTTAACTTGTGGGGACAGCCCCCTGGTTAGTTTCAAAGGAGGTATAGAGAAGGCCGTCTATGGACCCGGCGGAACGACGCAATTATTCGCACCTCGCGTCCCAAATGCTTCGCATTCGGGACTGCGGGCGTCCAGAGTCGCTACGCGCCTTGTCCGCCCCGGAAGAAAATTCAAAGTCCGTCCGGTGAGCACGCTCCCCGTCCTGATTTTGAATTTTTTCCGGGGTGCTGAATAATTACAAAAAACAAAGCCCCATTCCGGGCATAAGCCTCAGAACAGAGCTCCGTTTCATAGGGGATGTAAAAATGTATAGGGGGTAATGGTTGTCAGCTCTTGCTGACGATGGTTATGTTACCCGATACGCCAAAAATTTAACAGGCATGGTTTTGACACGCTTTCGGTCTTTTTTGACTTTATTCCGATACTCCCGGAAATACTGCCGGAATGCTCTTCTTAAAAAAGTCCGGAGATCTTTCCATTCTCGTCCACGTCGATCTTCATAGCTGCGGGAACCTTGGGAAGGCCGGGCATGGTCATGATCTCGCCTGTCAGGGCGACAACAAAGCCTGCGCCTGCCGAAACCTTGACGCCGCGGACCGTGATATCGAAGTCCTTGGGCGCACCGAGCTTCTTCGGGTCATCCGTAAGGCTGTACTGTGTCTTCGCGACGCAGATCGGCAGGTTGCCGAAGCCGATGCTCTCGAGCTGCTTGGCCTGTTTAGCCGCGTCAGCTGTCATCACGACGCCGCGCGCGCCGTAGATCTTTGTTGCGATCTGATTCAGCTTGTCCTCGATCGTCCCCGTGAGCTCGTAGGAGTAGCGGAAATCCGAAGGCTCCTCTACGAGGCGGATGATCTCCTCCGCGAGCGCCTTGCCACCTTCACCGCCCTTTGCCCATACCTGGGAGAGGACCACGTTCACACCGAGCTCCCTGCACTTATCCTCGACCAGCTTGATCTCAGCGGGTGTGTCGGTGGGGAACTCATTGATCGCAACTACGCAGGGAAGTCCGTACACGTCGCGGATGTTGCTGACATGCTTTAAGAGGTTCGGAAGGCCCTTCTCAACGGCCTCGAGGTTCTCTGTGCCCAGATCCGCCTTGGCAACGCCTGCGTTGTGCTTGAGGCTCCTGACAGTGCCGACGATCACGACCGCGTTGGGGCGAAGGCCCGCCATACGGCACTTGATGTCGAGGAATTTCTCCGCGCCGAGGTCAGCGCCGAAGCCTGCCTCCGTAACTGCGTAATCCGCAAGTTTCAGGGCCATCTTTGTCGCGGTGACAGAGTTGCAGCCGTGCGCGATATTGGCGAAAGGCCCGCCGTGCACGATCGCGGGAACATGCTCAAGGGTCTGCACGAGGTTGGGCTTTAAAGCGTCCTTGAGAAGCGCCGCCATAGCGCCCTGCGCGTGCAGGTCGCCTGCTGTGACGGGTTTCTGCTCGCTGACTTTTCCGTAGGTATAGCCGATGATGATCCTGGAGAGCCTCTCTTTCAGATCCGTGATATCGCTTGCAAGGCAAAGCACTGCCATGATCTCGGATGCGACCGTAATATCATATCCGTCCTCGCGGGGGGTTCCGTTGACTCTTCCTCCGAGTCCGTCGACGACGAAGCGGAGCTGGCGGTCGTTCATATCCACGCATCTTCTCCAGGTGATCTTGCGGGGATCGATATTCAGCTCATTGCCCTGGTAGATGTGGTTGTCGATCATCGCTGCCAGCAGATTGTTCGCTGCGCCGATCGCATGGAAGTCACCGGTAAAGTGAAGGTTGATGTCCTCCATCGGAACGACCTGGGCGTAGCCGCCGCCTGCCGCGCCGCCCTTGATACCGAAAACGGGTCCGAGAGAGGGCTCGCGAAGCGCGACCATTACTTTTTTGCCGAGCTTCTGGAGGCCGTCTGCCAATCCGATCGTAGTCGTTGTCTTGCCTTCTCCCGCGGGAGTGGGGTTCATCGCTGTCACAAGGATCAGTTTGCCGTTCTCGCGGTCAGAATCCTTAAGCAGTTTATAATCGATCTTGGCCTTATATTTGCCGTACTGTTCAAGGTATTCGTCATCGATCCCGGCCTTTGCCGCGATCTCGGTGATCGGAAGCATCTGACATTCCTGCGCGATCTCAATATCACTCTTGTATCCCATTTTCTATCTCCTCTCTTGTGTTGTTGGTGGTTTGTTCTCGTGGTTTGTACTGCTTGTCCTGCGCTGTCATAAAGTTACAGAAAGGGCAGTAACAACAGGTTATCATCCAAATTTCCCCTGCTCATTACTGCCCAGACGGTCGGCTTTTCAAATCTCCGGTTCCCCTGTGGTACTCCACAAAACCCGTCAGTAACCGGAGTTTTTTATTCTTACTTTCTTCTTATCAAATTGCTGTGCTTATGTCAACTGTTTGAACTGTACTGTTTTCTGTACTGTTTTCCGTAGTACTATCCGTACTGCCTTCTGTACTGGTCTCTGTATTGGTTTCTGTACTGATTACTGTATCGGTTTCTGTACTGTTCTCTTTACTGT
Source organism: uncultured Lachnospiraceae bacterium (assembly GCA_902768735.1). Lineage (GTDB taxonomy): Bacteria > Bacillota > Clostridia > Lachnospirales > Lachnospiraceae > CAG-791. The sequence goes on from CACXMK010000019.1 coordinate 16,895, forward strand.
TTTCCGTAGTGTTGTCAATGCTGCTCTTAATACCGCGGAAACGCTTCGCATAGCGCTCATGCGCCTCGTTGTATTCCGTATTGAATCTCTGGTCCATTCCCGAGCGCAGGGCTGAGAAATAGATATGCTCGATACCCTCCAGTTCCGGATGGACGCGCACAAGCACCGCTTCTCCGATGTTCGTGCTGATATCCGCGATCCTCTTCATGTCTGTCATCAGGTTCTCAAAGTTGGAGTCCGCGTAAACATCGCACTCCCCTTTTCCCATTCGATCCAGATGATGCTTCTTGAGCTTGCTCAGGATCTCGCTGGAGACTTCCTGCAGCGGCTCGATCCTGAAGGCTGCATCTACGTCGCGCTTTTCAAACGCCAGATCCACCGCATCCAGGACCTCTCTGAGAAGATCCTCCATAATACGGAGCTCTTCATAAGCTTTCTTGGAAAAGCTCGTCTGTGTGCTGTGCATATGATGCATGTTGTCCGCAATGTTTACGGCATGGTCTCCGAGACGCTCGAACTCCGCAACGACTTTATAGTACTGGTTAAGGATATCGACGTGTTTTGTCTCCCTCAGATGCGGAAGGAACTCCACAATATAGCGGCTGATCCTGTCTGTGAGATGGTCTATGATCGTCTCATCTTCCATGATCTCGTCGTATAGGCTGCCGTTATACTGCTCCGTCAGGCTGAAAGCTTTCTCGATATTTTCCCTGGACAGACGCAGCAGAGTGAGCAAAAGATCGTAACAGCTGCGAAGCGCAAGTGCGGGGGTGTCGAAGAACGCCGGATTGAGCGCGTCCAGTTTGTCTTTGTACTTGCTCTCCGGCTCCTTGTCGTCGGCAACGACTCTCCGGCTGATCCTTTCGAAAAGGGAGATAAACGGAAACAGCAGGATACTTGCGACAATATTGAACACGGTGTTCGTATTTGCGATCACACCGGAATTGGCGACCATATTCCAGATCCCGTCCATTAAGCCGGCCTTGTGCAAAAGCGCGACGCCGACAAGGATCAATACCATCTTGCCGATATTAAACAGGATATTGACGATACCGACCCGCTTCTGTTCCGCGCGTGCGCCTATAAAGCACACGATTCCCGTGGTCACGCTGTCGCCGAGATAAACGCCGACGATCACAGGATACACTGCCTTGAACGTCAGCAATCCCGAGGCGGAAAACGCCTGCAGGATACCGACCGTGGCAGAGGAACTCTGCAGGATGAAGGCCACTGTCGCGCCGGTGACGTAGCCCATGACCGGATTGTTGCCGAGGCTGCTGAAAAGTCCTTCCACCATCCCCGATTCCGTAAGGACAGTGACGGCGCTCGTCATATTTAAAAGGCCGTAAAAGAGGATGCCGAAGCCGACGGCAATATTTCCCATCTGCCGCGAACTCTTAAGCCTTCTTCCGCCCATGATCATCACAATGCCGATGATCAGCGCGATCGGCGCGAGAGAAGAGGGCTTGAACAACTGCAGCCAGGACGTCGCCCCGCCGGCGTCGAGGTCAAGGAGTCTGATGATCTGGCCCGTGACGGTCGTACCGACGTTTGCGCCGATGATAATGCCCAGTGACTGGTGCAGGGTCAATAAGCCTGCGCCGACAAGGCCTGAAGTGATGACGATCGTCGCCGTAGAAGACTGAATGATCGCCGTTACGCCAAGGCCGAGAAAGAATGCCTTGACAGGGTTGTTCGTAACGGCTTCCATTGCCTTCTTGAGCGCTCCGGAGGAGCTCTCCTTTAGGCCGTCTCCCATAAGCCGCATTCCGTACAGGAACATGGCAAGGCCGCCGAACAATGTTAAGAAATCAAATATACTCATAAACTTTCCTGAATTCCAACTTCCTTACTTTCAACAAATGAAATAGCAACGGATCAAAACTCTGCCAAAATATCATGTCTAAACAAACGTTCTCAGAATTGAATTCTAAAGAAGGTTCTTAAGAATTGCAATGAGCAAAACAGCGAAAATGATAACGATTACAGCGCCTCTCATCAGCAAAAGAACCGTAAAAAAAGAGAGCGCGCAGCCGGGCAGAATGCGCGTTCTCTACATTTGAAAAGCCCAATATCAACTCTTTACAGTCTCTTTACTTCGTCCGTTTAAAAAAGGGGATCAGTCGTCTCTGCGTATTTTGTTATATTCGACCTGTTCCTGTCCGGACTGTCCTGTTCCGAGCATAAGGTACAGGTCCTCATCGTCCGCGCGATACAGGATTTCTTTTCCTCCGGGGCCGGCCTCTTTAAAGATGCCGTCCCTGCAGTGCCAGATGATCTCCGTGTCTCCGACAGTGCCGGTGTGATCCCGGTTCAGCATGACCGCTTGCGGATAGTTGCTCGCGTCGCTGCTAAGGACTTTGTCGTTGAGAGCATATCTGCCGGGAAGATCTTCGTATTCCCTCTGCGGATCGTGGTTCGAGAACAGGAACGAGCAGGCGGTCTGTCTGAGCGCTTTCTCTCTTAAAGAATCTCCGTCCCCGTCAGAGTACCAGTCCACAAGAAGCGTGCCGTCATTGTGTTCCGCCGCCGTGTAGATCCTCCGCATCCCGTCTCCTTTGTCCGGCGCGGGAACGGAGATGGTAAAGCCCCAGTCCTCGCGGCTTCCGCCAAAATACCACTCGCTCCGCAGGATCTGGTCAGAATCGTAGTCTTCCTCGATATCTTCGAGCACATCCTCTGTCGAATCATCGTCGTAATAGCGGACTCTGAGCTTATCCGTATCCTCCCCGGCGTCCCCGTAAGTGAACACGACCTCTCTGTAGCCCTCCTTCACGGAAACCAGCGAATTGTCGAAGTAGGCGAGCCATCCCTCGTCGTTCTCATAGGCCCTGAAAGACGCGGGGATCCGGCTGACCGCCGCCTTGCCGTCCGCACTGTCTGTATCGTCGGACACCTTGCGGTATTCGACCCTCGTACCGTCCATCTGCAAAAACAGAGACTCGCTCATGATCGTGAAGAACCGGACCTCTCCGCCCGCGGTATCTTCTTTGATCAGCCCGTCGCGGCTAAGCCACACGATATCCGTCATCTCCTGCCCGCCGATCCGGCCGGTGTGGTCTTCCGAAAGTACGATCTCAGCCGGATACTCCGTCTGTCCGTCAGCCGGAAGCTCCTCCCTGAGCACATACGTACCGGGAATGTAATCGTATTCTGTCTGCGGGCGGTGATCTGTCAGTTCGACGCTGTCAAGGATATCCGCCAGCGTATCGTCGATCCGTTTTTCCCGCTCCTCGTCGTTCTCGACGCTGCCCGTCCGCTCGATCAAAAGGACGCCGCCGTTGTGCTCCACTGCCGTGTACGCAAGCGTCGATCCCCAGCCGTTCCGGACCACATCGACATGGAAGGCCCAAATGTCTGCTCTCCCGGCAAAATACCCCTCGCTCCATTCCAGCCAGGAACCGCTGTAATCCTCCACCTCCTCCGCAAGGAGGATATCTGTGGAGGTGTACGGCAGGTAGCGGAACCGCAGCTTATTGACTCTGTTCTGTTCTCCGGTATAGGAAAACTCCGTGCCGTTCCAGACTTCCCGGACGTCAATGAGATCGCTGTCATACCGGGCGGACCAGCCGTCCTCGCTCTCGTATGTCTCCAGCGGCGTACTGCTCAGCTCGCTGGCGCCGGTGTTTTCGGCCGCTGCCGCTCTTTGGACGGAGCTTCCAAACACCGCCGCAAAGACAGCCAGGCACACAAGCACGGCCAGATATCGATTCTTCATTTCCCCAACTCCCTCAGCTTTCCCTCGTAATCTTTAACTGCTTCGCGAATTTTACGCGGCTGCGTTTATGACCCTGCTTTTTTCTTCTGTACCATGTAGTTGATGCGCGTCGACAGGTGCTCCCCCAGAAGGTGTGATCCCACAACGACCGCTTTCATCTTGCCGCCCGGAATGACGATCATCTTTCCCTTGAGCGCGCCTTCCACGCCTTCCCGCGCGGCCTGCTTCGCCGTGATCTGTTTCCCGGAGACCGCCACACCCGCGTTGTCGTTGAACGCCGTGTCCACCGGACCCGGGCAGAGGCAGCACACCTTCACGGGGCTCTTCGCCTGACGCAGTTCTTCGTGGATCGCTTCCGTGAGCCTTACCACATAGTTCTTGGACGCGTAATAGCTCGAGAAGGTGGGGCCGGATGTAAATCCCGCGCAGGAGCCGACGTTCAGCAGTACGCCGTGTCCGTTCTTCACCATCTCCCTCAAAAAGAGCTTTGACAGAATATGGACTGACGTCACGTTCAGGTCGATCAGCGTCAGTTCCTTCTCGAGGTCCGTCTCAAGAAAGAGCCCGTAAACGCCCATTCCCGCATTGTTGACGACGAAATCGATATTCCGGCTGCCGGCCTGCGCGCAGGACTCCTCAAAGAGGCGCACGCACTCCTCCCTTTTCGAGAGGTCTGCCGGGATCACGAGGACCTTTCTGTCGGGATATTTTGACAGGATCTGCCCGCGCAGTTTGTTCAGGCGGTCCTCCCGGCGCGCCGTAAGGATCAGGTCATATCCCCTGACCGCGAGGTCCTTTGCGATCTCCATTCCGATGCCGGCGCTGGCGCCGGTCACTAATGCATACATATGCTTCCCTCACTCTTTCCCGAACCCGACTATGCGTTTTCACTCTTTCTCAAATTCGAAGACGGCGGGCTCATCGCCATCCGTTTCTTCGATCAGGATCAAAGAATTGCCCTCGATCACATACTCGTAGATCTGCTCTCCGGTCTCCGCGTTCAGGAGGATCCCCTCGCGGCTGTACCAGATGACCGGAACTTCGTCCTGGAAGCTGATAACGCCCGTGTGGTCTTCCTTAAGTTCGACGAAATACTCCGCCGTCACTTTTTGTCCATCGATCTCCTCTTCGTATTTCTGCACGTACTTTCCGGGCACATACTCGGAATAGGTCTGCGGTTCATGATCTGTAAACTCAAAGGAATCCAGGATGGCCGAGATCGTATCGGAGATACTCATGCCTGTCGCCTCATCCGCTTCCTTATGAGAGTCGATCTGGACGAGCAGCGTGCCGCCGTTGTGCTCAACCGCGATGAACTCCTGGGAATCATCAGATCCCTCTTCGGGCGTGACCGCCACTCTCATGGACCACACGTCCTCTCTTCCGGCAAAATACCCCTCGCTCCTTGTATGCTCCGGAAGCCCGTCCTCATTCGCGATCGCGTCGTAGAGGACTTCGTCGGGCATCCTGTTCATAAAATAGTAAAAGCCGACAGAGTTGATCCCGGAGCTCTTACCGGTATAAGTGAAGTTCACTCCCTTCTCCGTCTTCTCCATCTCGACCAGGTTGCTGTCGTACCTGACAAACCAGCCGTCTTCGCTCTCGTATTTTCCGTCAAGCTCCCCGGAAGCTTCGCTGTTTTGACCCGCCTCAGCTTCTGCCGGGGCTGCTTCGCTCTGGGTCGCTTCTGCCGGAGCTGCCTCTGTAGGAGCCGCCTCTGCCGGAGCTGCCTCTGTAGGAGCCGCCTCTGCCGTGGCTGCCTGTTCCTTCGGTGCCGCTGTCTGGCCGGCGCAGCCCGCCGTCACCATCGCCGCCGCAAGAAGGATCGCTGCTAATGCCTTATATTTCTTCATAAATCAATGCCTCCTTTTATGTGTGTCTGTTTTCGTGTCGATACTTATTTTATAATTATAATAACTATAATCATATATCCTTTCTATGTTTGCTTCCGTATCGATGTATTATGATATACCTGTTTGTTCGGCGCTGTCGAGAAAAATTTTTCTTTCCGCGTGGATAATCTCAGTGGAGGGAGTATATAAAGACATAGAACGGAATTTCAAACGCAGACAAACTGCTATTTAAAAAAAGGAGAATCACAATGAGCGAAATGATGGAAAACAAACTGACCGCTGATGAACTCGATGCTGTATCCGGCGGTGTTGGCAGACCGGAACTTAATGTAATCTCGATCACCCCTTACTGGGTAAAGGTTACCGCTTCCACCCTGAACTGCAGATATACCCCGAACGGCCCGAAGATCAAGTCCTTTGAATACGGCCACAAACTGAAAGTCGACGGGATCACGGATGACGGCCAGTGGTACAGGCTTCTTGTCAACGACACCAAGCACGGCGGCCAGATCTACGGCTTCATCTTCAAGGCTTATACCGAGAGGCTTTGACCGGGATCCGATCTGATTGAGATTAGATAGTAAATAGTAAACAATTAAGTATTAAACAGTAAATAACACGTGCGCCGCAGCGCGCACATAGCGACTGCCCCGCAGATCCCTCAAGGGACCTGCGGGGCAGTTTTTTTGTCCTCCGCTCTGACCATTTGCCACAAAGTACCTCTCCCTTATGGCGTTCTGAAAAGCCCGATCCGCACCCGCACAGGATTCCCACAGCCAGCGCTGCCGCCGCGATCACGTTTCCGGTATTTCTGATCCATCTTTTAAACACTCTGGTTTTACTCTCCTAACTGGTTTTTGGCATATTCTAGCACATGTTGTTAGTCCTGTAAAACCTCTTTGATGGCTCTTAGCATGTATCAAAACCTCCACACCTGCGCCTCATACGGCTTCAGGCGGCCGAGGACTCCGGCTTCCGCTGACAGCTCCCCCTCCGGGATATAATTGTCGATGAGGAGCTTCGCTCCGGAAGCGTTATAACCCTTCGGCAAACAATAGGAGAACTCCTCTGAGGAGAAAGAGCAGATCACAAGGATCCTCTCCTCCGGCCCGCCGTCATACTTCCTCTCATACATAAATACTCTCTTGCTGTGAGGATAATACTCCCGGTACGTCCCAAAAAGAAGCGTCTTGCTGCTCTTTCGAAGGGCCAGGCACCGCCGGTAGAAGTTCAGGATGCTCAGCGGGTCCTTCTCCTCCGCCTCCGCGTTTATGAAAGTGTGGTTCGGGTTGACGTAGAACCACGGCTTGCCCGTGGTAAAGCCGGCGTTCGGACCGCCCGTCCACTGGACCGGCGTCCTTGCTGAATCCCGCGTGTAGACATGGATCCTCTCGAGCCGGCGCTCCACCGGGTCATTTAAAAAGTAGGAATTGTATGCGTTCTTCGCCGCCACATCGATGTATTTGTCGATCGAATTGAGGGCGATGTTGGTCATGCCGAGTTCCTGCCCCTGGTACAGGAACGGCGTCCCCCGCTGCAGAATGTAGCACGCCGCGAGCATCGAGCCCGACGCGCGCCAGTGCGCAAGGCTCCCGTAGCGGTTCACCACGCGCGGGTGGTCGTGATTCTCAAGGTACAGCGCGAACCAGGCTTTCCCCTGCAGGCCATACTGCCACCTGCGGAACGCACGCTTTAACTTCCTTAGCCGGAATCCGTGGTAGATGTACTCCGAAAAGTAGCAGTCCGCGAACATCGTGTCGAACTGGATCAGCATGTCGAGCACGCGCCGCCGGCCGCCGATATAAGTGAGCGCTGTTTTGACATTGGTAAACGGCGCCTCTCCGATCTGGATCGCTCCGTATTCCATGGCGACTTTGCGGAACTGCCGCAGATACCTGTGCAGGTTCGGCCCGTCCTTGTAAAAAGGCATGCCGTTGATCGCCGGTACAAAGGACCATCCGTTGGGCATTTCCGGGGCTTTGGAGATGAAGTTTATGACGTCCTCGCGGAAACCGTCCACCCCCATGTCCAGCCAGAACCGCATGATCCCCTCCACCTCTTTTCGGACTTTGGGGTTGTCCATGTTGAGGTCGGGCTGTTTTTTGGCAAAAACGTGCAGGTAGTACTGTCCTCTCTGCTCGTTATATTCCCACGCAAGGCCCTCGAACTGGCTGTACCAGTTGTTGGGCGGTAGTTTCTCCTCTCCCTTAAAGCGCGGATCGCGCCAGATGTAATAGTCGCTGTAAGGGTTATCGCGGCCCTTACAGCTCTCGATGAACCAAGGGTGCTCGTCGGACGTGTGGTTGATCACCAGGTCGAGCAGCACTTTCATCCCCAGCTCGTGAGCGCGGTCCAGCACCTTTTTGAACTGCTCCAGCGTGCCGTAGTCAGGGTGGATGTTTTTGTAGTCGGAAATGTCGTAGCCGTAGTCAGCGTTGGGAGAAGGGTAGATCGGGCTGAACCAGATCCCGTCCACGCCGAGTGCCTTAATATAGGGGAGCTTGTCGTAGACACCGTACAGGTCGCCGATCCCGTCCCCGTTCCCGTCGCAGAAGCTCCGGGTCCAGATCTGGTAGAAGGACATCTTCCGAAAATCATACTGTTTTTTCATGTTTCCGGCGCTCCTTAGCTTCGCCGCGGTCAGACTGCCGATTTACGGCTGCCAAAAATCCTCCAGCTCGCCCCAGAGATCTTCACTGATCTCATTCCAGTGGATCCTGGCCGCGTCTTTCGCCGCCTGCGTGCTCTCCGCTAAGGCGATCGCCCTGCCACGGATCTCCCGGGACAGATCCGATATTCTTCTGTCGAACTTCTCCTTTTCTTCCTGGTTTATTTTTCGGACTCTGTCCGTCTCTTCCATGGTCTTCGCCGCAATTTCGACCATATAGTCCGTGAACTGTTTTTTCCGGTGCGGCATCGCGCCGACACGTTTTTTCGCCTGGACGTGCTGGTACCGCTCGTACGCCTTCCCCACACAATCCTTCCAGGAGAGGTAGATCTCGTCCATCGCGTGCTGCCCTACATCGTGCACATGGTCCATGTCTTTAGAGACCTTTTTAAGGAGCTCCGCCATGTCCTCCGCTGATTCACCGATGATGAACCCGTTCCGATCGTCCGTGATGCCTTCCGCGGCACAGGAATCCCTGACAAGCACGCTCGCCAGCCCGCAGGCTGCCGCTTCGCGCACCACAAGCCCGTTCGTGTCGAATGTGGACGGGAACAGAAACAGGTCCGCCCTCGTATTCCATGCGCGAAGATTGTCGCGGTTGTAGATCGGGCCGGTAAAGAATACTTTGGCGCCGCTTCCTTCCCTGCCGTCTTCCCCCATAAGGCCCAGTTCCGCTGCCTTCTGTTTGAGGACTTCTTCGTCCGGCCCTTTTCCGATAAAGACCATCCGGAAATCCTGCCCGCTGTCAGCCAGGATCCTGAGCGCGTCCAGGATCAGAGGAAGATTCTTGTAGTTGATGAGGCGCCCCACATAGAGGAACATCGGAACGTCCTCCGGCAGATCGTACCCGGCTGTGACTTTTGCCACGGTCTCTTTGTCCACTCTGCCCTTCGCGAAGTCGACACCGTTGTTCATCACGCGGTAATCGCCCTGATATCCCAGCTCCTTGAGCGACTTTCCCGCGCCGTCACTGACGACCCAGACTTCATCGCAGGCCTCGATGTTCCCGACCATTGCCTTGATGGCTTCGTCTGCGATCAGTTCTGACCCGACCGCGCGCCGGATATCGATGTCATACTTCGTGTGATAGGTGAAGATAATGGGAGCGCCCGTCATCTCCCGCATAAGACGCGCTACGATCGTGGCGGTCGCCGGACAATGCGAATGGATGATGTCCGGTTTAAACTCCGCAAGCTGCGCGACAGCGTTTCCGATGAGCGGATTCCCTGTGCGGTATCCGTTCGTTATATCCGCCGTATCGAGACTGGGATACGCGACGACCGGATACGGATAGTCATCGTACTTTCCGCCGGGATACTCGGGCGTCCCGACTTCGACCTGCGCGCCGTAGTCACTCCTTAAGTAATTCGCGTAATTCATCATCACGTTGACGACGCCGTCGATGACAGGCGGGAACGATTCGTTCAGCAGACATACTCTCAATGTTTTGTTCCTCCAAAAGCTGACAGGGGGAAATCCCCCCTGTCAATCGATCAATTTTTACTGGAATCTCTCGTCGATGACTCTCTTGGATTTCTTCTCGCTCCGGGGCAGGAAACCAAGTTCCACGACGTAGACGATCGGGGTGAAACCGATCTTGCTCTTGACCGCCGCAGCGACCTTCTGCTGCAGGGCCTTGAAATCGCTGCTTCCGCTCGCTTCCACGTAGATACGCATACTGTCTTTTCCATCCAGATGGGAGATGCGGATCTGGTACTCGCTGGAGAGCTCGGGGAAAGCCGCCAGGACTTCTTCGATCTGTTTCGGGAACACGTTGACGCCCTTGATCTTCATCATGTCGTCGCTTCGACCGGAGATCACGTCGATGCGCGGATAGCTGCTGCCGCAGGGACACTCGCCCGGGATGATCCTGGAGAGGTCGTGTGTGCGGAAGCGGATGAGGGGCGCGCCTTCCTTGACAAGCGTCGTGATGACGATCTCGCCCCACTCGCCGTCGGGCACATTCCTGCCGGTCGCAGGGTCGATGATCTCGAGATACAGATAGTCATCCCAGATATGCATGCCCGTGTCATATTTGCAGTTGATGCCGATGCCGGGGCCGTAGATCTCCGTCAGTCCGTAGATGTCGTACAGCTCGATACCGAGCTCGGTCGAAATGCGCTGGCGCATTTTCTCGCCCCATCTCTCGGAGCCGATGACGCCCTTTTTCAGGCAGATCTTATCCCCGATGCCGCGCTTCTCGATCTCCTCCGCCAGAAGGAGCGCGTAAGAAGACGTCGCGCACAGGACTGTCGACTTCAGGTCCATCATCATCTGCAGCTGTTTGTCGGTATTGCCGGGTCCCATCGGGATCGCCATCGCGCCGAGTTTCTCGCAGCCGTTCTGGAAACCGATTCCCGCCGTCCACAGGCCGTAGCCGGGCGTGATGTGGATGCGGTCCTTATTCGTGATCCCCGCGAACTCATAGCAGCGCTTGAACATCTCTCCCCAGTCGTCCACGTCTTTGGCGGTATAGGGGATGATGACGGGCTTTCCGGTCGTACCGGAAGAAGAATGGATCCTGACGATCTCCTCCTCTTTACAGGTCATCAGTCCCAGGGGATACGCGTCGCGGAGATCCTCTTTCTCCGAGAACGGGAGCGCCAGAAACTCTTCCACGGTGCTGACATGATCGATCCCCGCCTCTTTGAGGCGCTTGCCGTAGAAATTATCGGCGGCGATCAGCCGCTGGATCTGATTGTTTACCTGTGACAGCTGCTTTTCATTGATCTGCATATCTATACTCCTTATCTTACCGGCTCCAGGCCAGCGCTTTTTTGTTGAGCTCCAGGAATTTCTCCGGAACCTTCTCCCTGATCGCGTTTTCAAGGTCCGCTTCGTCCAGGCCAAGCTCTCCGCTCCGAAGCGCGGCGCCAAGGAGCACCACGTTCAGTGTTTTGGCAGAGCCGAGGTCTGCCGCGGCCCGGTCCGCGTCCACAATGGTGAGGCGCGTGACGTTCGCCTTCAGGTATTCGATCATCTGCGCCGCGTCATAAGAAGCCTTTCCGATCATCGCGCTCACCGGCATCACCGGCCTGCTGCTGACGACGACCGCTCCGCCCTTTTTGAGGAACGGGAGCTGGCGGACCGTCTCGCCGGGCTCAAAGCCGATGATCAGGTCTGCTTCGCCCTTGCCCATCAGCGGCGAGTTCGTGCCTTCGCCCAGACGCAGGTGGCTGAAAACGCTGCCCCCGCGCTGCGCCATGCCGATGGTCTCAGCGGTCCTGATCGGGATGTCCTTGTCCATCGCCGCCGTGGCGATGAGCCTTGACGCAAGGATCGTGCCCTGGCCGCCTACGCCGCACAGGATAATGCTTTTATTCAGATCATTTTTACACATGGCAGCCTCCCTTCCCGGGATCTGTTCCCGCCGCCGTGTCGTTCTTTGCGCCTCCCGAAATTGCCTTCACCGGGCAGATCTGCTCGCACAGCGTGCAGCCGGTGCACAGGGAAGTGTCTATTTTGGCCTTTTTGCCGTCGCTGTCCAGAATGATCGCGGGGCATCCGAGCTCGCGGATGCACTTGCCGCAGGCGATGCATTTGGCGGCGTCAACACCGGAGCGGCCCTTCGGCTTTGTGACCGCGATACAGGGAGACCTGAAGATGATGGCCTTCACTCCGGGCTCCGCTGCAACGCGCTTGACTGTCTCCACGGACAGTTTGTGGTCCAGCGGATCCACCGTCTCGACCACTGTAAGGCCAATGGCGCGCAGTACTCTCTCGATGCTCACCTTCTCTACGGCTTGTCCCATCACGGTGCGGCCGGTGCCGGGATGCGGCTGGTGGCCGGTCATCGCGGTCGTCGAGTTGTCGAGGACGACCAGCGTCATGTCCGCCTGATTGTAGAACGCGTTCACTGTGCCCGTGATGCCGGAAGCAAAGAACGTCGAATCGCCGACGAACGCGAAGCATTTCGTGTCGGGCTCCATATGCATAACGCCCTGCGCGATGCCGATCCCCGCGCCCATGCACAGACAGGTGTCGCACATGTCAAGCGGCGCCGCGTTTCCGAGTGTATAGCAGCCGATATCGCCGCAGTAGATCGTTTTAAGCCCTTTCATCGCGCACTTAACGGCGTAGAAGGACGCCCTGTGGGGACATCCCGCGCACAGGACCGGCGGCCTGACGGGAAGTGCGGGCGGCTGGGGCAGCGCGTCCGGCATCTGCTCCGGGCGCTCTCCCTGCTCCCCTGTAAAAGCAGTGATCGCCTTGTCCACGATCTCCATCGAATTCTCTCCCGAGAGCGGGATATCTCCGGTGAGCTTGCCGCGGATCTTCACGCTGAGTCCGTACTTTCCGCAGACATAGGTGAGGGCGCGCTCGATCACGGGATCCAGTTCTTCGATGCAGAGGACTTCGTCGAGTCCCTCCATGAACTCCAGCGCGAGTTTTTCAGGGAACGGGAACGGCGTCGCCACCCGCAGGACCCTCACATTTCTGCCGCGCAGGCTGTCCAGCGTATACATGAAATTGACGCCCTGGGTCGCGATGCCTATGCGGCAGGCCCTCTGCGCCTGCGCGCCTTCCGGCTTCGCCGCAGTTCCGGGCTCCGCCACGATCTGATTGCGGGGATATGAGGAGAAGACATCCTTCAGTTCCGCGTTCCTCTTCTCGATCAGCGCGTGGTTCTTCACAGACAGTCTGGGGAAGATGACCCATCGGGAAGGATCCTTTACGAATCCCTCGTAGCTGTTCACATAGTATTCCTCCGGGTCCTTGACTTCCACCGCCTCATAGCCGTGGTCGACGCGGGTCGTCGCGCGAAAGAAAACGGGCGTTTTATATTTTGACGAAAACTCGAAGGCCTCCTGGATCATTTCGTACGCCTCGGCAACAGATGCCGGGTCAAAGACCGGCACCTTGGAGAACATGCCGAAGGTGCGGGTGTCCTGCTCCGTCTGCGAGGAGATCGGTCCGGGATCATCCGCCACAAGGACGACCATGCCGCCTTTGACGCCGATGTATTCCAGGCTCATCAAAGGATCCGAGGCGACGTTGAGTCCGACCTGCTTCATCGTAACAAGCGCCCGCGCACCCGTGTACGCCGCGCCGGCCGCCACTTCCATGCCGGCCTTCTCATTGATCGACCACTCAACATAGACATTGCCCGGGTTTCTCTTCGCGATCGTCTCGAGCACTTCTGTCGAAGGCGTCCCGGGATACCCGGCGACGAGATTGACGCCCGCCGCGAGGGCGCCGAGGGCGATCGCCTCATTCCCCATCAAAAATTCTTTATGCATAAAAGTTCCTCTTATTACGTATTGTATGCTGCGGCCAGCGTCCTTACTGGTGGTCCTCCCCGGTTATGTAGCGGATGAACGCCGGATTCACATAGACCTTATATGGACTTATCTCCAGTTTCGGCGCGATCTCCGTGACCTTGTTCACAACAGCGGCAGCGTCCTGCGGGAGCGTGAACGTGTGGATGGAATACTTTCCGGTCTTGTCATAGACCACGTTGTCGATCATCTCCTGGAACTCGCGGTTCTGCATTGGCGTTCCGGAGCTGTAGAGCGGCTGCCACCAGGACTCCGCAAGAAGTTTCTCAGTGGCGTTTCCGTTCTCGTCGACCCTGTCGTCATATTTCTTGGCGTAGGTCTCGATCACGCTGTGGAACTTCTCCTTGGCCTCCTCCGAATCGAATTCGATCATCAGATCGTATTCAATGCTGTAGCACAGGTAGCGGCCCTCTTCCGTCTGCTGGACCGCGTATGTCGGCGAAGGGATCGGGGGCGTTCCCCACTCCTTCAGGTATTCATAGATGGAGACCTTCGGTTCGATCTGAATGTACGCGTCCATTCCCTCGCTTCGAAGAAGTCCGACGAGCTGTACCGCATGCTGGTAATCGCTGTGGCTGTATTTGAGCGTATAGGGATCCAGGAAGCGGGCGTCGTAGCCGGAATACTTCAGGCCGTAGCCGGTGACCGTGCCGTCAATGACGAGCTTGGTCCCCACTTCGCTCAGTTCCCAGTTGTCGAAGATGCTCATGCTGTCGAGCACCGCGCGAAGTTCCTCCATCAGGTCCGCGTCGCTGACGCGGCCGATATAGCGGCGTCCTTTTCCGGCGATCTCCATGCACCTGTAGAAGAAGGTCTCAATATCAAAGGCCTTTCTGTTCGCGTACAGGTCGAGGTCCACCGCACAGGCAACGTACGGCGCGTACTGGGGCTCTGTCGAAAGGCCGTGCGCCGTCAGTACTTTGGTGGCTTTATCAGGCGCGGCGCTGTTCACATACGTCTGCGCCAGCTCGTCGAGCCCGGCGATCTTGATCCCGGCTTTTATGATCGCGGCGTCCGACAGATCGTCTGCCTCGATCTCTTCGCCGCCAAGGGCCCTTATCATTCCGTTGATATTTTCGAGCGTCTCTTCCTGGTCAGGCTCTATTCCGTAATAATCAAAAAGATACTCGGCCGCTTTCTCATAATTGAAGGCGGCGATCTTCTTTCTGACCGTCGGCTTCGTCTCTTCAGGCGTTTCCGCCTCCGCTTCTGCCAAAGAGGCACTCTCTGTGCTGCTCTCCGTCACGGTTTCGGGCTTGTTTTCCACCGGCTCGCTGCCGCAGCCCGTCAGAAGGCTGAGGATCATTCCCGCGAGGAGCAATATGGTTACAGGGGTTCTTTTTCTCTTATTTCGCATTTTTCCTCCATTCCATGAATGGGTGATACAGGTTCACTATCAGACCCCATTATACTAAAGGTCAAAAAACAGTACAATAAGCCTTTTTGGACAGAACGACAAAGGGGCCCCTTCTCTTTTGGCCCCTTTGATCCTTATCTTTTTCACTTTTTGTCTTTATTACTTTTTTTCTTTATTTCTTTTTTAATATGTACGCCTTCAGTTCCTCGTAGATCTTATCCTCTTCCGGCGGACATCCCATGATGCACACGTCGAAGTCCTTCGTACACCGGCCCACGCCGAGGCGGCCCTTCTTTCCCTGCATTCCCTGGCCGATGCCGATCGGCTCATGCAGTTTGTCTAAAAGCCCCTCCTCGCGGAGCCTGAAGAGCGCTCCCACAAGGCTTGCATAGCAGGCGCTGCAGGAATCCACTTCGTTGACGGCATAAGAGACTTCCAGGAGTTTCCTTTCCCTGGGCAGATCCTTCTGCATCTCTTTGCCCGCGTAGCCTTCGAACCCGCCTAAGTTAATGATCTCCGCCTTCGTAAGATCCGCCGTCCCGACGCCGAGCTTCTCCGCCATCCTGACGTACGGCACGTCATCCGGCGTGTAGTGCAGCAGGGAACACGCGTAGCTGTCCACGAGCACCGGGTCCAGCGCCGCCATCACGCAGTTGCGGACGACGGGGTTTCCTCCCTCTTCAAAGTCCAGATCGCCGCAGATGTGGTCGATCACGATGAAGTCCTGACGGACCCCTTTCTGCAGATGCGCGATCGGCTTGTGGAGCCCCATCCGGTGGAACCGGGATTTCTCCGTGTTCGGAAGCAGCCCCTTGAGGTTCTTGAGCGCGCAGGTCATTTTGGTCTGGCAGTGGCCCTTGATCACCGGCACGTTGATCAGAAAGTCGATCTGATCCACCGTATCGATGACGTTGAGCTTCATGCCGGCGCAGTCAACTGAGTGCCATTTCTGCTTCTGGCCGTCCACAAAGGGCACTTTGTACATTTCGCAGAGCTCTTTGTATCCGCAGTACCTGTACGCGTCGGCCGTGCGGTCTCCCACCCAGGACCCCTCTACGATGGTAATGCTCTCGAACCGGTTCTCCTGCAGGTATTCCACGATGCCCGCAACGACCTCGGGGTGCGTCGTGCCCCCGTACTCCGCCGGAGAAGCTACTACCAGGTTCGGTTTGATGCCGATCCGGGCCTTCCGGTCGCCGATGAGGGCCGCGAGCTCGGTCTCCTCAAGAAGTTTCTTCGTCATTTTCAGGTATTCTTTTCCGTACATCTTCCAGATCTGGTTTCGCTGGATCATATTCCTCCTTTAGCGCAAAGGGCTGTTTACAGCTTCTCCCCGTTGCTTGCGATCACTTCCCTGTACCAGTCAAAAGACTTCTTGCGGTACCTCTCTCCGGTCCCGCTGCCGTCATCGTTCAGGTCCACATAAATAAATCCATAGCGCTTCGCCAGCTCGCCGGTCGTAAAGGAGACGACATCAATGCATCCCCAGGGCGTGTACCCCATGAGATCGACTCCGTCGTATTCCACCGCCTTCTTCATCTGTTCGATATGCGCGCGCAGGTAGTCGATCCTGTAGCTGTCGTCGCAGCTCTTGTCGTCCTTAAGCTGATCGTACGCACCCAGGCCGTTCTCCACGATGAAAAGCGGTTTCTCGTAGCGCTCATACAGCGAGCAAAGCGCGTAGCGCAGACCCACCGGGTCGATCGCCCATCCCCAGTCGGAAACTTTCACATACGGATTCGCGACAGAATGGGCGTTTCCGCCGACGATCGAGGCGCCGGTATTCTCTGTTTTGGCTTTTACTGTATTGGTCATGTAATAGCTGAATCCGATGTAGTCCACGGTTCCCTCTGCCAAAACAGCGTCGTCCCCCGCTTCCATGACAGGAGCGGTGCCTTCTCTCTCCCATTCCTTGTACATGTACTTTCCGTAATGGCCGCGGCACATGACGTCGGAGAACAGGTATCTCTCCCGCATGGATTCCACCTGCTGCATGATGTCCTCGGGATCACAGGAGTAAGGGTAGAACGGAACGAATCCGAGCATGCAGCCGATCCTGAAGCCGGGGTTGATCTCATGCCCCCTCTTTGTGACGATCGCGGAAGCCACCATCTCATTGTGCGCCGCCTGGTAAAGTGCCTTCTTCGGGTTCTCGAACTGAGAGAACCGGATCCCGGAATTCGTCCATCCGAAGATATCGACGGAAGTGTTGGTCTGGTTGTTGATCTCATTGAAGGTCATCCAGTATTTGACCTTGTTCTTATAGCGCTCCATGACACACAGCGCGTAGCGGACAAAAAAATCCACCAGCTTACGGTTCGTCCAGCCGCCATACTCCTGCGTCAGGTAATAGGGCATCTCAAAGTGGCTCAATGTGATCACCGGCTCGATGCCGTATTTGAGGAGTTCATCGAACAGTTCATCATAAAACCGAAGCCCCGCCTCGTTGGGCTCTGTCTCGTCTCCCTTAGGGAAAATCCGGCTCCAGGAGATGGATGTGCGGAAGCACTTAAAGCCCAGCTCCGCAAACAGCTTTACATCTTCCCTGAAAGTATGAAAGAAGTCGATCCCTTTGTGGTTCGGGTAGTTTTCTCCCGGCACGACGCCGTCTGTAATACGGCGGGCCACCTTGTTGGAGCCTCCTGTCATAACATCACTGACGCTCGGGCCTCTTCCGTCCACGTCCCACGCGCCTTCAAGCTGATGCGCCGCCACGGCGCCTCCCCACAGAAAATCCTTTGAAAATGGCATCTCTTTCCTCCTTTTACGACTGTTTTTTATGACTTATGACTACCTTTTTATGACTATCTTTTTATGACTGTCTTTCCGATTTAAAGACCACGGTTTTCTGTACATAATAGCTTACCACGAACAGGGCCGTATCCACAATCATCTTGAGCACCACCTCCCGCGCGGAGGGCAAAAGGCTTTTGGCGCCGGTGACCAGCGCGGCGGAAAGTACCACCTTTACGACCGCGACGATCCCGTACTTTGTACCTGCCGTCCGCACTTTCTCGGCGCTGTGAAAGACCAGCCTGTGGTTCAGCGCATAGTTGAAGCAGGCGGACAGGATGCGGGCGGCCACAGTAGCTACCGCGATATACGCGCGCACTTTTCCGCTCAGCAGCCGGCACAGGACCTCGAAAACCAGCAGGTCGACGCCGGCTGAAGTCAGCGACGAGGCGCTGAACTTTATAAATCGCTTTATCTCAACGTTCATTTTTTATCGTTTCCCGGTTTTTGTTTCCCGCCTCATGCTGCCGGCTTTTCCGGCACAGAACCTCATCTGAGCTGCTGCAGGATGTAAGGATCTTTGATCTTATGATCCTCCGCGAGCAGCAGGATCTTCGAGAGGATCTCCGCCGTCTTGGGGTCTTCATCGATGAACGGAAGGAAGATCTTCCCCCTCTGCTGCGAGTGCACGGGCAAAATATTCACCATTCCGCCGCTCTCCTTGTGGATCACGCCGCTTCCGAGCTGGATGTTGTAGTTGTTCAGCGTTCCTTTTATAAAGGCATGTGTTCCTTCGAAGGTAACGTTCTTTATGCCGAACAGTTCCATGTTGAACTCGAAGATCACGCGGCGCATCTCGATCGTCGAGTGGCTGGTCTCGGGATCCACGCCGCCCACATGGGCCACGCTGACCGCAAGGTCCACGTCCCGCATGACTTCCGAATAGAGGATATCCGGCACCTCCGAGAGCTTCTTCTGTTTATAGGTCTTCCTGTCGTAGAACGACACAAATTCGAGCGTCGGGCTCTCCGTGTCCGCGGGCGAGAACCAGTCCGCGAGCGCGTAGATCGTCGCCGCGATGTCCTGCTTAAAGAAGATCTTCTGCAGGCCCTCGTCGTAGTCGGCCACCCATCTGCGGCCTCTGAGTGCCGCGATGGTCTTCTTCGGCTGGATCTGGTAACCTGCAAAGAGCCTTGAGTCGAGCGCGTCCGCCTCCTCCTCGAGCTTAGGATAGAACTCCCTGAAGACCTGCTTGAACGGCTGCTTTGTGCCGTCCGCCTGCTGCTTTTCAAAGAACAGGCGCTGGTACTTCGGCAGGACGCCCAGCCTGTAGAGCGTGATCGGATGCGCCACGAAAAGTTTCGTCTCCGGCGCGGCCTCTGCCGCCTTCAGTTCCTCTATTGTGCCGATGAGGGTCCCCTCTTCGCTGACGAACACCAGCCTTGCGAGGATCCCTGCCGTCACCGGATTGCGGCACAGTTCCAGCAGCTCCCCGTAACTGTATGCGTCTTCCTCTTCCATCGCGCGCTCGAACATTGCGGCGCAGCGTGAATACTGCTCTTTGAGCTTCGTCGCGAACGCTTTGATCTCGAGAAACGCCTCGTCTTTTTTGAGCGCCGCGGGCACGGATTTGAGGGCCTTTCCGCCCGCTCCCTTCGACAGGACAAGCTCCGATTTGCCGTCCGCGTCCACCAGGATCCGCGCTGTATACTCCCCGATCGATGTTCCGTCAAAATACTGCTGATTCGACGTCACAAGTTCCGTCTCCATGGCCAGCGTCAGCCGCAGCTCATCGGCGTATCCCGCCGTCGTCGCCATGTTCTTCAGGGCATACTGCACGCTCTGCGCCTCGCTCTGTCTGCGCTGCGCGCCGAACTGTTTGCTCTCCTTGAGGAACTTCTGCAGGAACCCGTAGCGGTGCAGCGCGTCCTGCCTGTCCTTCATCGGGATCAGGCCGTAGCTCATGAGAAGGTCCTTGTTGCGCTTGTCGGCGATCGTCTTCTCGAGTTCGTCCCTGTCAACTTTTCCGGTCGCCGCGTCCGCGTACTTTCTCGCGCGCGTGTGCTTGCTTCCGTCCGCGATATACTTCGCCGCTTTATAGAGCATCGCGAAGTTCTTTTCGCCGAGCTTCTCATACACTTCAAAGAACCAGTTCGTGTCAAAACACCCATTGTTGAGCTCCTCGGGCGAGAGCGGCGTGTATCTCGCGATCACCGCCTTCTTGCGGTCGTCGAACCGCTCGTTCATGTGCGCCATGAAGTAATAGCAGCCGCTCTTAAAGCCGTCCATGCCAAGGACTTCCTCCGCAAGGTCAAGCCACTGCGGCGCGTACATGGCAACTTCGATCAGTCTGTCTTTTGACACCTTGTTCTCTTTGACCGCCTTCGAAAGGTCCTTCGCCGTCTCTTCGGCGCGCGGCCAGGACACCTTGAGCAGATGGCTCAGGCTCTCCTTTTTGCTCGTCCCGCCGGTATAGGAATAGTAAGTGTTCCTGTCCAGCGTATCGCTCCCCAGCGCGCGCAGGACTTCCATAAGGCGCAGAATGCCCTCGATCCTTGAGATGCGGGAGACCGCGTCAGAGAACAGCGTCGGAGAATCGCCGCGCTTAAGCTCCACGTCCAGGACCAGGTCGACCAGCTTCCGGTACATCTCATCGCACAGTTTATAGAATCCGCACGACGTGTCGACCGTCCTCTTGTCGAGGTCCACCGGCATGTACTCCTTCAGGTTCCTCAGCGTGTAGATCGTAATACCCGGCCTGAACAGTTCTCCCAGTTCACCGACCGCGTATTTGAGCCCGATCATCTCAAAGGCCGCCTTGTACAGATAATCCTTTGTGATGATCCCCAGCTCGCAGGCCTTCACATAGGAGAAGGCCGAGAGGATATTCTTCGTGCTGCCGCCGTAGCTCGCGGCCGGTTCATGGGCATCGAACTGGTAGACCTTGTCCACCCGGTACAGCAGAGGAAATACGCCCTTAAACTCCTCGTCGTTCTCATAGTGGCAAGCGCGCGACAGGATCCCGCGGAATTTATTCGAGCGCATAAAGCAGAGAGGCCGCTGCGCATAGTAAGACTGATACTTGGACGGCGCTCTCTCCATCCAGCGGATCTCCTCCGGAAGCTCGATCGCCGCAAGGACTGCGGCCTGCGCGATCTCCGCGGGCAGGACCAGGTGCTGCTGGCTCGCGATGATCTCGAGGATCGTCTGGTAAATGCTGTGGCCGCCGTAGCTGCTCCTGTATTTGGGATCTTTATAGTAGTACCCCGAGTAGGCCTCGCCGAAGATCGTCTTCTCCGCCTTGCGGTACGCCTCAACGTCTTTCACATCGGTCTCGGTATAGCCCTGCAGGATAGCGTAGTACAGGTTGAAGAGCACCTTCGGGTCCTTAATGATCGTCTTGTAGACCTCGATCCACAGTTCCGGGAACGGATAGCGCGTCTCGATCGGTCCGGTGTAATTATAGCTGAGAATGAAAAGCCCGTTCTCCAGGAGCTGCTTTTCGCCGTTCACGCTGGTATACTCGAGCTTTCCGTGTTCTATGACGAACGCGCGGATCCTGTCAAAATACTGATCCATCTCTTTCGCCCGCAGGCTGAAGTAGTCCTGCAGGAGCTTTGTTCCCTCTTTCTTCCCCAGCGCGCCTTTTAAAAGAGACAGGCCTTTACTGATGCCCGACGCTTTCTTCGCTGCGCCGCCCTGTGCTGACCCTGCGCCAAGGTCCGGGTCATAAGATGCCTTCGGGTCATAGAGCCCGTACCCCTCCGTGTTCAGGATGCTGCCCGCGCCTTCGCTTCCCGCGATCTCGTCGTACAGGACTTTCTCTTTGTCCGTGAGGCTCCCGCTGTCCGGAAGGACCTCGTGAAGGAGCCGGGCACTCTCTTTTTTGGCTTCTTCGCCCGTCTCGCTCCGGCGCTTTAACATGTCGAGGCCCGCGAGGCGGATCTGTTCCTGGCTTGAGCCAAGGAGCCGCCGGATGCTCTCATCGGTCTTAGGCTTCTCCTGCCGCTCTAAGAGCTCGATGACAAAGCGCCTGGTATCCTCGTTCTTGAGGCGCAGGTGCTTCTCCAGCTGCATGTAGTCGTCTTCCGTGAGCGGGCGCTTCTTCAGGATCTGGTAAGCTGCCGTCCTTGTGTAACCTTCCTTGTCCGCCACATAGCTAAGAAGCGCGTCCTTCTGTACTTTCGTCTTCGGGTCGTGCAGGAGGAGCCGCAGGTAGTAATAGCGGGTATTGTAATAGGAATCCGTAATGTCCGGCAGGCGGACGCAGGTCTCGTCGAGCAGCGCCTCATCCTGCAGCGCATAGGCAATGAGGGCCATCCTCTCCGTGAGGTCGCTCTTGTCGAGGGCCGCGCCGTACCAGGGGAAGATCATGGGGAAGAACTCTATTTTGCGCTTTTTCATGCTGTCCGCGAGGTTTTTCAGGATCCCGTAATGGAGGAGAGCCTGCTCCCTGCTGTCAAACAGCTCGCTGAGTTCCAGCGGAAGGTAGTGAAGATCCGCGTCACTTAAGTTGTAGACGATCTTGTCCTTATCGTCGCGGATGCAGTTCCTGGCCATGGTGTCCGTCGCGTCCAGATACGTCGGCATAAAGGCCGCCGCCATCTCCTGGTCCCCGGGATAGATCTCAAGGATCTTTTTCGCCGCCTTCTCGCTGTACTCGGAGAACTGCATGTAGCGGTTGTAATAGGAGATGGTCAGGCGCTGGTTCTTCGTGCCGTTTTCCGCGATCTCCATCATGCGGTCCACCGCGTCCTGCGCCTCGTAAAAGCCCATCGCCCACAGACCCGTGACGATCTGCACGCTGTCGTCGGTCTGTGTCATCTCCTCCGCTTTCTTCCTGTCGCGGACCGCTTCGCCGATGCCTGCAAGAAGCTTTGCGGAGACCCTGTCCACGGAATCGAGGTTGCAGATGCCCGTCCAGGTGGCGATCGCGCGTTTTACCGACGAGAACCGGAGCAGGTCGTTGTCTTCGATCGTCCCCAGGATCGTCAGGAACGCTTCTGCCCTTCCGCAGTCGGCGTTCTCGCAGACCGCCTGCCGCACACCCTCCTGGAGCCTTGCGGCCAAAAGGAACTTAGAAAGAAGGTCATGGAGCTCCGTGTTGCGGGACTTCACGATCCCCCTGATCAGGGGAACCGTGACGATCACCGTGTTGTTATCGCTCAGGATCGCCTCCTTGACAGCGTCGATCACCGCTGTGTCACCGCGGTCGATCCGCGCCGCAAGGATGTCGTCGAACTGCACCATGTGGAGCTCTCTGGCAAACGTGTCGTTGCGCTTGAAGTCGAGAAACTCCTCATCCAGGCTATCGCCTGCCGCGTTCCTCTCCGTCAGGTATTCCAGCGGCGTCAAGCCGTAGATAGAAAGGACCTTATACCCCTGCATCAGGCCGAAAGCGTCCACGAGATGCGCCGTCGGATCCGAAGTTCTCACTGTAGGCCTGAACAGCGCCCTCGAATACTGGTAGTCCGCGAACTGCTCCAGCAAGTGATCGAAGTCCTCCCTGTACTGCGCCGGCACCAGGATATCCATGATCTCCGGGCAGCCCTCATACAGGATCTCCTTCAGGGTGCGCTTGTCCGCGCCCTGCCTTATGAGCTCCCTCCTCCACTTATTGATCACAGGATACCCGCAGTGCGGATAGTTGCTGAAGCAGTGCACCTCGTCAAAAAGCTCCCGCTGCTTTTTCGAGAGCCCTTCGATCTGTTTCCGGTGCGCTTTATCCCACTCGTCCAGCCTTGTCTTCTCCCATTTCGTCCTGGAATTGTAATCGAATGCCATAGCCGCCTCCCTCTGCGCCAAAGGGACAGACCCTTTGGCTCACTTCCCGCACAGAGCCGCGGGAGTCACCACATCCGTCCCGCAAGAAACGTGAGCCTTACGAACGTCACTTCGCTCTGTTCCTTCAGCGGGATCTGTTCCTTCCTGTCTGTATACCGCGCGCCGTCCGCAAACAGCGCGACAATACCGTCGTCAAAACACTGCAGCGCGTTTTTAACTGCCTTCTCCGCATTGGCTTTCCTGCCGTCCATGGGATCCCCGTACGCCACCTTGCCGGCGGCCGCCCCGGCCTCGAGCCGCTCCTCAAAAGCTTTCTCAACAGACGCGCTGTCCTTTGCGCCGGTCTTCGGCAGCTTCTCAGCTTTCTCAGCGGATCCTTTCCCCGGTGTTCCTTCGAAAAGATGCAGCAGCTCCGCCGCGTCCTTCCGCTCGTTGTACTCCGCGACAGTCATCCTGACCGTCTCCGCCAGAAACTCCTCAACGGTCATCTGCCTGTCCGGATACTCCCGGACCATTTGTACGACCGAAGCTTTTCTTCGGGACGCGCCCTTGACATTGATCTTGATCTTCATCCGTCTGTCCTCTTGGTTCCCTGCCCGCGCCTTTATAAGACCTCGCGCAGCCCTATCTTGCCTCCAGGTCTAACGCG